>DAXETX010000119.1:0-2341 GCA_051155735.1 Xenococcaceae cyanobacterium | reverse complement strand
AGAACACTAATAATTTCAACAGGTAGATTGAAACTCATACTTCGAGCTTAACGATACACCTAAAATACTGTATCGTTATTCGATCACTTTTATCTCGAAATGGATAAAGTCGAGCTAAGCATAAGCAGCAATTAAGCCCACTAGTTTGTTTAAATCATTATAAAATCAGCAATAAGTTCATGGAAGATATCAACAAATACCTAACTTCTATTCAGCAAGAGGTTGTCGCCGAAGACAAAACTGTCAAAGTAGCTAGACTGATTATTTTATTAATTAAAATTGAAAAAGAACTCAATACAGTAAAAACTACATTAATTAAGTTAAAAACTCATCAAGAAAAATATAGGCACAACTCTTCTTTAGGAGAACAGATCAGTCAAAAAATCAATACCGTTGAGAGTCTTTTAGCAAAAATCCAAAAAGCTAGATTAAACTTAAATTTTTACTTTATCTAAAATTGGACAAGAGCGAACTTAAACATCAGTCTGAGGATTAGGCTGGTGTTTTTTGCTATATGTAATAGGATCGATAATTGCAGAATTTAGCTTTAACTATATTTTGAATCGCTCTAACTCATTACTGTTTAATCTCTCTATGGTTTTCGATCAACCAACAGGGATTGCTAACTACGCTCTGAATCTGGCTAATCATTTATCTGAGCTTGCGCCTACTTTGTTAATTGCTAAGAAGCAAGATAATTTGGCTTGTTATCAAGTACCACAAAACATGACTCCCGCAGAAGGAAGTAGAGGACATTTACGGCGACTTTTGTGGACACAATGGCAATTACCGCAAATTTACCAACAGTTAAAGGCAAATTTAATTTATTCGCCGATTCCTGAAGCGCCACTGTATAGCCAATGTTCTTACATAGTGATGTGTCATGATTTAATACCGTTGCGGTTTGCGCGCCTCGCCTCGCCTCTAACTAATTATTTCCGTTGGGTTGTTCCTACAGTTTTGCGACAAGCCAAACATATCATCTGCAATTCAGAAGCCACTGCTAGAGATATTACGGAGTTTTATGGTATTTCAGCGCAAAAAATTACGCCAATTTTATTAGCTTATGATCGCCACAATTTTTATCCGCAACCTGTAGCTACTCTAGATAACTATTTTCTATATGTCGGTCGTCACGATCCTTACAAAAATTTACTGCGATTAATTAAGGCGTTTGCTGCTGTCACTGTCAATCAAGATTATTATCTCTATATTGCTGGTGCGACTGACCCCAGATTTACCCCTTTATTAAGACAACAAGCACGAGAGTTAAATATTGAGCATCGAATTAAGTTTTTCGGTTATGTCAGCGATCGCGACTTAGCGATACTGATGAGTAATGCGATCGCCTTAGTTTTTGCTACTCTCTGGGAGGGTTTTGGTCTTCCTGTATTAGAAGCTATGGCTTGTGGAACTCCTGTGATCGCTTCTAATTTAGCTGCGTTACCAGAAGTGGCAGGTGATGCTGCAATTTTAGTTAATCCTTATGAGACAAGAGCGATCGCAGCAGCGATGGAATCGGTAGCAAAAGACAGTCAATTGCGATCGCAACTAAGTAACCAGGGTTTAGCAAGAGCCAAATTATTTAGTTGGAAACAGACAGGAAAAGCCACAGCAGAAGTGTTAAGCAGACACATCAGAAATTAAACCTGCTTTATCCAGCAAAAGGACACTCTGTAGCAATTACTGGTGTTCTAGAAGCTTGAGTCACTAATTCGATCTTACCGCGATCGTTAATAATCCAGCTTGTCGCTTCTTGAATTGAACTATTTTTAAGTTCGGGAATCGAAGGAGATACAATATTTCGAGGGGTTTTGCGGTTTGGTGGCTCTTGAATGTATTCCACAGTTCCTAATTCTCCGACTAGCTCTTCTGTAAGCCTAGTTAAGGGACTAGGAGAGATTCCACCACGCCCAATATAGCGAAATTGATTGGCGGTAAAATCGGAATTTAGACCACAACCACTATAAATCAATTTTTCAGGAGAGATGGGAGACTGTTCTTTAAGGTTCGTATCAATTTTAGAGTTAATGTCAGGCGCAATAATCGTGATTTCCCCGTCAATTCCTAAATCAGAACTAGCATCAATTTGATTATTTTCAATGTTAAAATGAAATAAACCCCTAGTATCGATGGTTATATTTCCGCCTTTTCCTGCTTCGGCATTAGCAATAATAGTACTGTCTTCAAATAAAACTAAATTTTCGGTATTAATCATGACATTTCCCCCATCACCAGTTCCTTTAGCATCAACAGAAATATCACTTTGCTCTCGTAAGATTACCTGATTACTAGTCAGATTGATTGAACCTCCGTTACCAGAATTGGTATTGGCTCTAAT
>DAXETX010000118.1:0-2046 GCA_051155735.1 Xenococcaceae cyanobacterium | reverse complement strand
CATTTTTCATTTTTTATTTGTCATTCGTTACGAAGCGAAAAACTAGCGATCATAATAGTTATTTAGGAGAATTACATGAAAATAGCCGTTGCTAAAGAAAACGAGCTAGGGGAACTTCGGGTAGCTCAAGTTCCCGATACCGTATCCCGCTTAGTGAAACAAGGCTTTGAAGTCTGGGTAGAAACGGGTGCAGGTTTGGGTGCGGGTTATGACGATTCGGCGTATGAAACAGCAGGAGCGACAATAATAAGCGATCCTGCATTACTCTGGAAAGAAGCCGACATTCTACTAAAAGTTAATCCTCCAGGATCGCAGGATGGTGTTTCCGAAATTGATTGGCTCAAACCAGGAGCAACCTTAATTAGCTTTCTCAATCCTTTGGGCGATCCTAGGGTTACTCAACAGTTAGCACAAAAGCAGATAACAGCTTTTAGCATGGAGTTGATTCCTCGCTCGACACGCGCTCAAAGCATGGATGCATTATCATCTCAGGCTAACATCGCAGGTTACAAATCAGTGTTGCTAGCAGCAGCTAGTTTACCGCGCATTTTCCCGATGATGACTACCGCAGCAGGAACTATACCACCAGCTAAAGTCTTAGTATTGGGTGCAGGGGTAGCAGGTTTACAGGCGATCGCCACAGCCCGAAGACTAGGTGCAGTAGTAGAAGCTTTCGATATTCGTCCGACGGTAAAAGAAGAAGTACAAAGCGTCGGGGCGAAATTTATCGAAATTAATCTCGAAGAAGATGCAACAGCCGAAGGTGGCTACGCTAAACAGGTTTCGGGAGATACCCAAGAGAGAATTTGTCAGGGTTTGAGTGAATATGTTACCAAAGCTGATGTGGTAATTACTACCGCTCAAGTACCAGGTAAAACAGCACCTTTATTAATTGCGGAAGAGACAGTAGCGCAAATGAAGCCAGGTTCGGTAATTGTCGATTTAGCAGCCGAAAGCGGTGGTAACTGCGCCTGTAGCGAAGCAGGTAAAAACATTAATTACCAGGGCATAACTATTATTAGTCCCACCAATTTACCCAGTACCGTACCTGTCAATACTAGCCAAATGTATGCCAAGAATCTCTTAAACCTGGTGAAATATTTAGCTAAGGATGGAGCATTACAGTTTGATTTTGAAGACGACATTACTAATAGTGCTTGCGTTACTTACGGTGGGGAAATTCGTAACGAACGGGTAAAACAACAATTGTTAGTGGTTAGCCGTTAGTTGTTAGTTGTGTTGATTGTGAATAGTTAATTGTTATTAAAACAGTTCTAACTTAAAACAAACTAAATAAAACTAATAGGGCTTAGGTAAAAGTCCACTAACCACTAACTATTAACAAAAAAATAGGAGTTCAATTATGGAATCAGGATTACTTACAGGCTTAGTGGTTTTCGTTCTCGCATCATTTGTTGGATTCGAGGTAATTAATAAAGTTCCCCCGACATTACATACACCGTTAATGTCTGGTGCTAATGCCATCTCTGGTATCGCTGTAGTAGGTGCGTTGTTGATTACAGGTGGCAGAGAATGGAATCTAGTTACGATTCTAGGCTTTATTGCCGTTATTTTAGCCACTGTAAACGTCGTCGGTGGTTTTTTAGTAACCGACAGAATGCTGCAAATGTTTAAGAAGTAAGGAAGCATCATGAATACATATTTAAACACTGGTATCGAACTAGCTTATTTAACGGCTGCTGCACTGTTTATTCTGGGCTTAAAAAAATTAGGTTCGCCAGCTACCGCCCGTAAAGGTAATTTTCTTGCAGCAGTGGGAATGTTAATCGCCATTGTCGCAACCTTATTAAATCAATCCGTACTCAATTATGAATGGATATTAGTCGGTATTATTGCTGGTTCTTTAATAGGTGCGATCGCAGCCCAGAAAGTCGCCATGACGGATATGCCCCAAATGGTGGGTATCTTTAACGGTGTTGGGGGTGCTGCTTCGGCTTTAGTCGCCGTCGGTGAGTTTTGGCGAGTACTTTCCACTACTGGTACTGTACCTTTGGATGCAACTTTTATCGCTATTCTCGGTGTCTT
>DAXETX010000117.1:0-26454 GCA_051155735.1 Xenococcaceae cyanobacterium | reverse complement strand
GGATAGGTTACAGCTAAAGCATAGCCTACTGCTACTGCTGCATCGATCGCATTACCACCTTCTTGTAAAATTTGCGCCCCTACTGCCGATGCTAAGTGTTGGGAGCTAACAACCATACTACTTACGCTCAAAACCTCACTCACACTGTAATATAGCAAAAGTGAGCGAGAAATATAATCATGAAATAGGTTACGAAGCATTACTAACAAACTTCAAAAGATATCAAAAACAATCCCCTAGAGGCGTATCTCTAGTAAATGATAATAGAAAATTAACAATGTATAAGTAATTTTATTTAAATAAATATTTATTGTTTTCGATCCTTTAAATAACCTAGTTTAAATATGGATTTAATACTATTTTTAATTATTTCATTTGGGTTACTTTTAATTAGTGTAATTAAAGGATATTTTATAGTTTATCCTTTACTAGGTTCTATGGCTATACTGTTTGTCTTATTAATTCAAAGGGGATTTAAACCAAAAACATTATGCAATTTAGCAATTACTAGTAGTAAACAATCATTTTCGGTCATCTCTATTTTGCTGTTAATTGGCGTAGTTATTGCCATCTGGATGACAGCAGGAACAGTACCCGCAATTGTATATTATGGTATTCAAATAATTAACCCTTCCTATTTTATTTTATCGGCATTTATCTTGACAATTTTAGTTTCTTTATTACTAGGAACTTCTTTTGGCACTGTCAGTACTATTGGTTTGGCTTTAATGATTATGGCAAAGGAAAGTAATGTTAATCCTGATATCATTGCTGGGGCGATTATTGCTGGGGCATATTTTGGCGATCGCTGTTCTCCGATGTCTTCTAGTGCTAATTTAATTGCGATAATTACTCAAACTAAAATTCACCTTAATATTAAAAAAATGCTGGCAACAACTTGGTTAGCTTTATTAGTTGCGGTGGTTTTTTATTTAATTCTTTCTTTGGCTAATCCTGTTCAATTACAACAGCAATTTTTACTTACTGAAATAAGTAAAGTATTTAAGATTAGTCCCTTAGTTCTCTTACCAGCTTTAGCTATTTTATTACTAGCTTGGTTACGGGTTGAAATTAAACTAGCAATGTTAGTTAGTATCCTTATTAGTCTAGGGATTAGTATTTATTTTCAAGGTTATAATTTATCGGAAATTTTTCGCTATTTAGTTACAGGATTTAAGTTATCAGAAGCTAGTAGTTTACAAAATATTATTTTAGGAGGTGGGATAATTTCTATGGCAAAAGTTTCTCTAGTGGTCGTCGTTTCTACAGCATTTGCTGGGATTTTTAGAGAAACTAAAGTTTTAAAATTTATTCAGATATATCTTAAAAAAACTCAAACAAAATCAGATTTATTTTTAGGCACAATTGCGATCGCTATAGCTGCTGCTGCATTTGGTTGTACCCAAACAATTGCAATTATTTTAACTAAAGATTTAGTCAAAGCTAACTATCAACAACAGCAACTAGATAACTATCAACTCGCAGTCGATTTAGAAAACACTGTAGTTGTACTTTCGCCTCTGATTCCTTGGAATATTGCGGGATTTATTCCTGCAACTATTTTAATGACTGATTCAGGATTTATTCCCTTTGCTTTTTATTTATATGTTCTGCCTCTAGTTTCTTACTTTGATTGTAAAATTAGAGAATCTCTAAGTTAAAAATTATTAAAAGACAATCAATAATTTAATCAGTAACTTCAAAAGCATTTTCTAAATAATCTTTTATTCTTAATTTTATTTTATCTTTAGCTTTTATCCATTCAACCAAAGCTACATCAAACCGACAATAATACTCAGCCAGATAAGGATATTTAGCTAAAAATAATTGTGCTGTTTGGTAAATTTTGCGTTGTTTCGCCAAGGAAATTGCTTTCAATCCAGCTTCATCCCAATTGTGATTATTCCGAGTTTTGACCTCGACAAACACCAAAAGATTACACGACTTATTTTCTGCAATCAAATCGATCTCACCCCAACGACAACGCCAGCGATAGTGTTTGATACAATAACCTTGAGACTCTAGCCACTCAGCAACTACTTGTTCTCCTAACTCACCAGAACTCCGCTCATTCATCATTAAACACTCGATCTTAATCCCTTTTATTGAAACCAATGCCAAAAATTAGCTTAATTGCGACTAAAACAGTTGTAGCTTGTTTAACTGCAATAATTATTATTACTAGCTGGATTACACCAGCTTTAGCCATCGACTATAACAAACAGACCTTAACAGACAAAGACTTTTCCCATCAAGATTTAAGCGATGCTAGCTTCGATCACAGTAACTTAAGAGGTAGTGATTTTAGCTATTCTAATGTGCAAGGAGTCCGCTTTTTTGGGGCGAACTTAGCAGCAGTAAATTTTGAAGGTGCAGATCTCAGAAATGCGGATTTAGAATCAACACGCCTGACCCGTGCTAACTTAAATAATGCCGTTTTAGAAGGTGCATTTATGACTAATGTGATGCTACAGGGTGCAACTATTGATGGTGCAGATTTTACAGGGGCTTTATTGCGTCCCACTACCGAAGCAATGTTGTGTGAAATCGCCACAGGAACTAATCCGACCACAGGAAGAAATACCAAAGATACTTTATTTTGTCCTTAAGTAACATTTTTAACACCGAATATTAGGTATGGTGGGCAATGCCCACCTCGGTGCGAGCAACATAGTCGGCTAAAAATGTCACAATGATATTTAACTATATAATTCGTGGCATCATAAGTTACACATAATCTAGCGTGAAATCAAATTCTTCTATCTCTCAACCCTTAGACCTCAAACAACTATTTCCCTTTGAACTGGACGACTTTCAACAACAAGCGATCGCAGCCTTGAATGCAGGTAAATCGGTGGTAGTGTGCGCCCCCACAGGTTCAGGGAAAACTTTGATAGGAGAATATGCGATTTATCGCGCTTTGACCCGCGGGAGGCGAGTTTTTTACACTACACCGCTAAAAGCTCTTTCTAATCAAAAATTTCGGGATTTTCAGAGTCTATTTGGGCAACAAGACTCTAAACAAGTGGGGTTAATTACGGGAGATATTTTAATTAATCCTGATGCTGCTGTCGTGGTGATGACCACGGAGATTTTTCGGAATATGCTTTATGAAACTCCTATCGGTCAGGTGGGTACTTCTCTAGAAGCAGTAGATGCAGTGGTACTAGATGAATGTCATTATTTAGGGGATCGAGTTCGGGGGACAGTGTGGGAAGAGTCAATTATTTACTGTCCACCTCAAATTCAATTGGTTGCTCTTTCTGCTACTATCGGTAATCCTGAAGAGTTAACTGACTGGATGAGTCTGGTGCGTTCGGCTAAAGGAAAACACAAACAGTACAGTTGTCAACTAATTAACTCCGATTTTCGCCCTGTTCCTCTACGCTTTTGGTTTTGCGGTCAGGGGAAATCTCGCAACGGCAGCGATCGCCAAGAGATGTATCCGTTACTCGATAGCAACCAAGTCAAGCTAAATCCCAAACTCAAAGCTTTACTACCCAAGCAAAATGACAAGAAACGCCGACTCAAAGCTAAAGACTGTCCTCGGATCAATCAGGTGATCCAGCATCTTAAGAATCGGGATATGCTTCCTGCTATATATATTATCTTTAGTCGTTTGGGCTGCGATCGCGCTGTGGAAAAGCTCGATTATTTGGTACTAGTGACCCCAGAAGAAGCACAGCAAATAGAACACTTCTTGTTACAGTTCTTTTTGGGCAATAATCCCGACCTTCAGCAAGCTTTACTCGAACATCTAGAAGACAACGAGCGGAGACTACAAGCTGTAATTACTGACTATTTAGCAAACAATCCTGAAGCACAAACCCAATTATTTAGTTATTTTAACGAGCATCCCAATCAAAGATACTTACTGTGGCAATTTCTCACCGCCCAATCTCAGGTAGTAAAAATTGAACAAGTTGAACCTTTACTTAGGGGTATTGCTTCCCACCACGCGGGCTTATTACCAGCTTGGAAAGAATTAGTCGAAAGACTGTTTGAATTGGGTTTAGTCAAGGTAGTGTTTGCTACTGCGACTTTAGCAGCAGGCATTAATATGCCAGCCCGTACTACCGTGATTTCCGCTCTATCAAAGCGTACCAGTGAAGGACACAGTATGCTCACTCCTTCTGAATTCTTACAGATTGCAGGAAGAGCCGGGCGTCGTGGTAAAGACCCGATGGGTCATGTAGTTACCGTACAAACTCCCTTTGAAGGAGCAAAAGAAGCTGCTTTCTTAGCGACTTCTGGTGCAGAAGACCTCAGAAGTCGCTTTACACCCTCTTACGGCATGGTACTCAACTTATTGCAAAAACATTCTCTAGCAGAAGCCAAAGAACTGCTCGAAAAAAGCTTCGCGGAATATTTAGCCCAGAAAAAACTCGCCCCCGAACAACAGGCGATCGCTGAAATCACGACTAATCTGGCTAAATTAGATATTGAGTTAGCTTCTATCCCTTTATCAGACCTAAACAGTTACCAAAAACTCCGCGATCGCATCAAAGAAGAAAAAAGACTCTTAACCATCTTGCAACAGCAAGCAGAAGCCACTCAAAAGAAAGGGATCAAACCAATAGTTGGTCTTGTTTCTGCGGGTAAAATCTTGGGACTCAAGGGAAAACATATTCAGGTAAATTCGCCCCTGGCTGCGGTGTTAGTCACAAAAATTAAAGGTTCGGGACAAGCGGATGATTTAGTCTGTCTTGGTGCGGATAACTACTGGTATATCGTAGCTAATAGTGATGTTGCTGAAATCAATGAAGGTACGATTCCGCCAAAGTTATTGGCTCAGATCGCCCCGCCCAACTTAGAAAACTGTCGCTTAGGTAAATGGACAAAAGGCGCAGAAACAACTAATATGATTGCTGCACAAATTACCGACTATCTTATCCCTACTCCTATTGCTCCAGAAGTTCAGCAACAACAACAAAAAATTGAAGCACTGCTGCAAAATTTTGACCTTCACCCCTTACAGCGGTGGGATAATCCAGGGGCAATAGTTAAAAAACACCAAAAAAGACTATCTCTGACCGAAAAACTGCATCGAACTCAAATTAAATACCAAAAACAAAAATTTAATCAGTCTTATTACTGGGACGATTTTTTGAACCTAATTAAAGTCTTGCAAGAATTTCAAGCCCTGGATGGCTACACTCCCACAGAGTTGGGCAAAGCAGCAGCGACAATTCGCGGTGACAATGAACTATGGTTAGCTTTAGCGATCATGTCAGGGGAACTAGAATACCTCGAACCCCATCACCTAGCAGCAGCAGTCTGCGCCCTGATTACGGAAACTCCTCGTGCTGATGTCTGGTGTGAGTATGCACCACCGATAGAAGTTTTAGAAGCTTTAGGAATCCAAAAACGGGACTCGGAAGAAGAACACACCTCCGCTTTACGAGAAATTCGCCCCCGTTTATTTCAAATTCAACATCGCTATGGGGTTAATTGTCCGATTTGGCGCGAGTATGAACTTACTGGATTATGCGAACAATGGGCTTTAGGAATCGACTGGAACGAACTATGTGAGAGTACCAACCTCGCAGAAGGAGATATCGTCAGAATCTTACGGCGGACAATCGATGTTTTGTGGCAAATTCCTCAAATACCTAATATTTCAGGAGCTTTACTCAACAATGCCAGAGATGCGATTTCGAGTATGAAACGTTTTCCGATTTAGCTTCATTCCTCTGATAGGTTAAGATTATAGACTCAGCAGATTAATCGAGATTTATGGGTGTGAAGGTCTTAGTTACAGGCGGTGCTGGATATATTGGTTCTCATACAGTAAAACAATTAGGAGAAGCTGGCTATGAGATTGTGATTTACGATAATCTTTCTACTGGGTTACCTGATGCGATTTTGCACGGAAAGTTAGTAGTAGGGGATCTCAATGATGTGCAGCTTTTAGCCCAGGTTTTTGCACAACACCAATTTGATGCAGTATTACATTTTGCTGCTAGTATTTCTGTTCCCGAATCTTTACAAAAACCCTTAGCTTATTATGCTAACAATACTCGCAACACGCTGAATCTTTTACAATGCTGCCAACAATATCAGGTTAACAAGTTTATTTTTTCGAGTACCGCAGCAGTCTATGGCGAAATTTGCGAATCTCCTGTCAAAGAGTCTTCTCCTACTACTCCGATTAATCCTTATGGTCGCTCCAAACTCATGAGTGAGACAATCTTAAGAGATTATAGTTTGGCCTCAGATTTAAAATATGTGATTTTGCGCTACTTTAATGTTGCAGGAGCAGACTCCTCTGGTAAGATTGGTCAGTGCGGTAAAGCCTCTCATCTGATTAAGCTTGCCTGTGATGCTGCTTTGGGGTTGCGCTCCAGCGTCAGTATTTTTGGTACAGACTACCCCACTCATGACGGTACAGGAGTTAGAGATTATATCCATGTAGAAGATTTAGCTGCTGCTCATATCTGTGCTTTAGCTTATCTTGAATCTCATGGCGAAAACCAAATTCTCAACTGTGGTTACGGCAAAGGCTATAGTGTCAGGGAAGTATTAGAAAAAGTCCAAGCAATTGCTGGGGTTGATTTTCCCATTATTGAAACTAGCAGACGTAAAGGCGATCCTGCTTGTGTAGTAGCTAGTGCGAAGAAAATTCGTCAAGTTTTAGGTTGGCAACCTCAACATGATTCTTTAGATCCGATCATTCGTAGTGCTTTAGCCTGGGAAAAGAAAAATCTGGTTGATTGCTAGGCTCTGATTTTTCTATGATGGAAGAAAACAGCTACATTCGATCTGTGTAAGTAATGTCTAATTCTTCTGAAGCTACCAAACTCACTACAGTTAAATATGGGGAAAGAGCGATCGCTGAAGGCGAACTGATCACTTTTCCCAACCCCAAAATCGGCAGACGCTATAAAGTGGAAGTAACTTTACCAGAATTTACTTGTAAGTGTCCTTTCTCTGGTTATCCTGATTTTGCCACAATTTATCTTACCTACTATCCTCATGAAAAAGTTGTCGAACTCAAAGGCTTAAAACTCTACATTAACAGTTATCGCGATCGCTATATCTCCCATGAAGCAGTAACTAATCAAATACTGGATGACTTTGTTGCAGCTTGCGATCCTCTAGAAGCTACTATTAGAGCAGATTTTAACCCCAGAGGGAATGTTCATACTGCCATTGAAATAACCCATATTAAAAGTTAGCGAAACTAGGATTATTGCGATCGCCTAATTGACCATCAAATAAAGTTCCTCTTTCTTATCATGGAATTACCAACGCAACATCGCCAATATACTCCAGAAGAATATCTACAACTGGAAGCACAAGCGGAATCAAAAAGTGAATACCATGATGGAGAAATTGTCCCTGTGACAGGAGGAACGACTAATCATAATGAAATTTGCCTAAATTTAGCAGCAAACCTCAAATTAGGTTTAAGAAAGCAAAATTATCGTGTTTATATTGGTGATGTGCGCCTCTGGATACCTCGTTATCGTGTTTATCTTTATCCTGATGTAATGGTAATCAAAGGAGAACCTATTTATGCAGACAAAGGAACTACTACCGTAACTAACCCCATCCTAATAGCAGAAGTCTTATCAAAATCGACACAAAATTACGATCAAGGAGACAAATTTGCTTATTATCGTTCTATTCCTGAGATGGAAGAATATATTTTAATTTTCCAAAAACAACCTCACATTATGCAATACAGCAAAACTGAAGCAGGGAAATGGTTGTTATCAGAATATGAAACAGAAAATTTAACTATTCAATTGGCTGCAATTAATTTTGAGTTAGAGTTGTCCGAAATTTATACAGGAGTTGATTTTAGCAAAAGTGAATAATTGGTGGTTAGTGGTTAATGAGGTGATGAGGTGATAACTGATAACTGATAACTGATAACTGATGTCTGATAACTGATAACTGATAACTGATAACTGATAACTGATTACTGATAACTGATTACTGATGAATAGCTGTAACTAGGGATAAAGCGGTAATCGGTGCAGTAACCGCCCGTAAGATGCGTTTGCCTAAAGATACTGGTTGGAACTTAGCTGCGATCGCCTGTTCTACTTCTGGGGCTGTCCAACCTCCTTCTGTTCCTGTGGCGATTATCAGATGTTGCAGACTGCTATTTTGCAGACAACTCCACAAAGAAGGGAAATCACCTCGCGCTACACAGATATAGCGACTGCTTGCTACTGGGGTTAAATTTTGAATTGTCTCGGTAAAAGACACGGGTGCAATAACTTGAGGAACTATTTGTCTTTCCGCTTGTTCAGCCGATTCTATGACGATTTTGCGCCATCGTTCTACTTTATTATTACTAGGTTTGATCATAGTGCGACTACTAATTGTCGGCAGAAATCGCGTTACTCCCAATTCGGTACAACATCTGAGAATTTGTTCGTAACCATTACCTTTAGGTAAGGCGGTAATCAGACTGACATCAAAGGGTAACTCTGTCGCGACTTCTAACAACTCCAAACATCGCGCTGTTTCCCCTACTATCTCTGCGATCCAAGTTTTTCCTATTCCATCCATTGCTAAAAAGCGATCGCCATCAGTTAAGCGTAATACTCGTCTCAGGTAGTGTTGCTGTTGAGAATCGAGTAAAATACGATCTGCTTCTTGTTGTTGCGAGGAAATTACTAGGCGATAAAGCAAATTAATCTCTGTAGGAATGACAATTTAAATATTTATCATATGTTATCGCTCGATGTTAGATAAATGAGAAATAATCGAGGTTCACTGTCCAAAAATTGGTTAATTTTAACAGTTACTATTGTAATTTTAGGAATCAGTTTTCGGGTTGCCCATCTAGGAGATAAAATTTTTTGGGTTGATGAAGTTGCCACAATTACTCGTGTTGCTGGTTATACGCGATCGCAAATTCTTGAGGAAATTCAAGCACTAGATATTATCAATGCTGCTGATTTATTACACTATCAACAATTAAACTCCGATCAAACTTTTTCTGATACGATCAATGCTTTAGTTCAAAGCCCCGAACACGCGCCTTTATATTTTATTTTAGCTAGATTTTGGCTGCAATTGTTTAGTGATTCGATTGTGGCTTTAAGAAGTTTCTCGGTTTTTTTTGGCTTACTATGTTTGCCAGCTATCTATTATTTAGCTTTGGTCTTATTTAAGTCTCAAACTGCATCGATAATATCTTTAATGTTTTTGAGTATTTCTCCTTTTTATGTAGCTTATTCTCAAGAAGCTCGTCCTTATAGTTTATGGAATTTTTTGATTTTAACTTCTAGTATTTTATTTTTACAAGCTTTAAGAACTAAAAATAATTTTTATTGGATTGCTTATTTAATTACGACGATAGTTAATTTATATACATCTTTATTTTCTTGGTTGATTCTTCTTGCTCAGGGCGGTTACTTAATTTTATTTTTATCTAAAAAAAATAGATATATTCTAAAAAAATCTTTATTCATATTATTAGCTAGTTTGGTTGTTTTTATTCCTTGGGTTTGGGTCATAGTTAATCATTGGCAACAATTACAAGCTAATACTTCTTGGATGAATGAATCGCTGAAGCTATCAGAAAAGGCGACTATTTGGGTTGCGACAATTTTATTGATTTTTGGGAATTTACCGCTTTCTCCTAACCTTGATTTGGTAGTAGTGGTAAGAATTTTGCTCTTTTTGCTTTTTTTATTATTAGTTACTTTGGGTTTATATTACCTAATCAAAAAATCATTTTTTATTAATTATCAAATTTTATTTGCTGTTACAGGAATAAATTTATTAGTTTTATTTACTTTAATTAAATTGTTTAATAGTAATTTATCAATAAAAACAATTTTAGACCCAATTCCCGCTATTGGTATTACAACCGCCTTCGGTTTACTTTTTCTAGTAATCTATTCTTTAATATTTTTTATTAATAAAAATCCCCAAATAAGTAAATATTTAGTTCTTAGTTTAGGCTCGCTCCCCACAGCCACTTTAATCATTAGTGATTTATTATTACAAGATCAGCGATCGGCTACTCCGAGATATTTTATTCCTGCTCAATTAGCAATCATACTGATAGTAAGTTATTTACTTAGTTATAAAATTGATCTTTTTTCTCCCATCGCCAAAATAACCTTGAGTGGCTTGTTGATTTTAGGCATAATTTCTTGTAGTTTAACTTGGCAAGATTCACCACAGTTTCAAAAATCCCGTAATTATCACAATACCGCTATTGAAAATATTATCAACCAAACTGCTAATCCTTTAATCATTTCAGATTCGCAACAAATTATGGATTTATTATCTTTGAGTCATAATCTTAAACCGCAAGTTGCAATCAAATTATTTACGGCTAATGATGAAATATCTCCTCAGTATTTATCTGATTTTTCTCAACAAGATATATTTATTTTTAATCCTAATCAAGCATTATTACAAAGTATTAAATCTCAAAATAATCTTCTAATCAAAGAAGTATATCGACCAGCTTTGAGAATCTCAGGAGAAATTTATTTAAGTCTTTGGTCAGTTGAATATTTTTAACTAATTAAAAAACTAGTCAGCTAAGTTTTTTACTGTAAAATGCGGAGTATCAGTCACTCAAACTAAGATTTTTCGCCAAAGTAGGCAAATATTAGAATGTTATAAAAACTTTCTCTAATAACCTGAAGCATAGTATTCTACTGTAAGTATTATTTAGATACTTTTACGGAAAAATTATTTAAAACTTTAGTACTAATTAATATCAAAATGATCAAGTATCCTTTCTCCGAACTCAGATGAAGCATTTTGATGATTCATTGCTACGTAAAAAATTTTTAGTAGTTTTATCACTTTTTCTAGTTATTGGTTCTCATCATCATACAGCCACAGCAGAAAATCCTCAGCCAATTTATTTGGCTCAAACTCCTGCTCCTGACGATGTTAATCCTCCAGACATTCAGTTAGATGATGCACCAGTACCACCTTTAAGAGATTTTCCTACCCCAGAACCTTCACCAACTGAGCCTTTACCGCCGATAGATGATTTATTAGAGTCGCCTGAAACTCCTCCTGGTGCTGCGCCACCCGAAGTAGAGCCAGCAGTTATCGAAGTTAAACAATTTCAAATAGAAGGCAATACTGTCTTTGACGATGCGGAAATTCAGGCTTTACTTGCTGATTTCACAAATCAAACTCTCAGCTTTGCCGATCTTTTACAGGTAGAAACAATTATCACCGAACTTTATACCGATAATGGTTATATCAATTCAGGAGCAGTCGTTCCAGCCCAGGATATTAATGATGGAATCGTTACAGTACAGGTAATTGAAGGCAGAATTGAAGACCAAGATATTCAAATTACCGTTGATGGCAGACTTAGCAAAGATTATATTTTAGCTCGTCTCAAAAGAGGCACGAAAGCACCTTTAAACGTTAACGAGTTGCAAGAAGCTTTGCAGTTACTCCAACTTGATCCTTTAATTGAAAATATTAATGCCGAATTATCAGTGGGGACTAATCGCGATCGCTGGAGATTAACTGTCGATGTAGATCAAGCGCAGGCTTTTCGTCCTGTAATTTTTGCTAATAATAGTCGTACTCCCAGTGTCGGCAGTTTTCAACGGGGTATTGAACTCAATCATAATAACTTTACAGGAGTTGGCGATCGCGCTAGCTTTATTTATAAAAATACTGATGGCAGTAATGATTTTGATTTTAACTATACTGTGCCTTTAAATGCCCTTAATGGGACTTTGGGCTTGGGTTATCGCTATATTGACAGTGATATTGTCGAGTCGCCTTTTGATGAGCTTGATATTGAGTCGGAAACTGATGAATATCAGATTAACTTTCGCCAACCAATTATTGTTCGTGCTACGGCTAATTCGACTCAAGAACTAGCTTTAGGAGTTGAATTCTCCCGTCAGGCAAATACCACTACTGTTGAAGATCGACCTTTGCAATTATCAGCAGGTTCTGAACTTGATGGTGAAACCAAAATCTACGCCCTGCGTTTCTTTCAAGACTGGACAAGACGCAGTCGTCAAGAGGTTTTAGCTTTGCGATCACAGTTTAGTGTCGGGTTAGATGCTTTTGATGCTACCATCAACCAAAATGCTCCTGATGGTAATTTTTTCGCTTGGCGAGGTCAAGCCCAATGGCTCAGACAACTCGATGCGGATTCTAAGATTAATTTACTACTGCGTTCTGATATTCAACTTTCGGCTAACGATCTTGTAGCCCTAGAGCAGTTTAGTTTAGGTGGAATCCAAAGTGTTAGGGGTTATCGCCAAGATGCTTTACTCGGAGATAGTGGCTTGTTGTTTTCAGCAGAAGTCAGAATTCCTGTAGTTGACTGGAGTGAAGGACAAAGTAATCTTTCAGTAATTCCTTTTGCTGATGTCGGTACAGTCTGGAGCGATCCTGAAGTAACTGACCAAGAAGAAGCTACTTTGGTTGCTTTAGGTTTGGGCTTGCAATTAATAGTAAGCGATCGCCTACGCGCCCGTCTCGACTGGGGCATACCTTTGATTGAAGTTGCAGATCGAGACAATACTTTACAAGAAAACGGGGTCTATTTTTCGCTAGAGTATTTACCCTTTTGAACTTGAACCAAGTTATTAGAAGCTAAATGTCTTACTTGAAAGTCACTATGTTTAAAAAATATTATTCATCAGTCATCGCTACTTTGATACCGTGGCGCAGTTTTAAGCTTTTGCTCTTAACTGGTTTCGGTTTAATCTGGGCTTTGGGCATTCCTGCTTTATCCGCTCAAACGCCACCACAAAATTTGGCTCAAGAAGGTCAGACTTTATATGAAGCGGGTAAGCTCGACCGAGCCATAGAAGTTTGGCAAGATGCAGCTAATGCTTACGCAACTCAAGGCAACAGTGAGGGTAAGATCGCCAGTTTACTCAATACTGCTACAGCACAACAGGGATTAGGTTTATACACTCAATCATGTGAGACTATTTTTCAAGCTTATAGCCTCGAAAATCCCGACTGTTTGGACTTACTCGCCCAATCTCAAACTTGGGAATCGCAATTACAAAGTAACTCAATCACTACAACCGAGTTTCAAGCGGAAATTAATCAGGCGATCGCTCCTATCCTCCAACAACCAGTAGCTGCTAACAAAGCGATCGCTCTACTGCGTCTCGGCGATTTCTTGCGGGAAAAAGCTCATTTAAAAGTAGCCACTACGGTACTGGAAGCGAGCCAAGCCACCTCCCAACAACTCAATGACTTAGATCAAGAAACGGCGGTCTTAATCAGTTTAGGCAATACCGCTAGAGCTATAGCATTAGAGCAACAAAACCGCTTTCCGCCCAAAACTGTCGCCCTAAATATTATTGCCAATCGTAGCAGTTCTGCTGATGCAGCCCTAGAGCCTTACCAACCAGCAATCCAATACTATCAACAAGCTGCTGAAGCAACACCTAATTCAGTTAATAGTCTCAAAGCGCAACTCAATCATCTCAGTTTTTTATTAGATAGTTGGGAGTTTTGGCAACAAGCTACCACCGAACTCAGTAACGATCTTAACGAGCTAGGAATTAGCGATCAAAACTTTCTTAGCACCATCCGCGAAGGTGGGAGCAGTCTTAATTTTACCATCGCCCAAGAGTTACAACCGCAAATTATGGCACTAACCCAAGGGATTAGAAGCCAATTAGACCAGCCATCTCCTAGTCGTTCCCAAATCTATGGAAGGATCAACTTTGCTCAAAGCCTGATTCGTCAAGGACTAACTAATCAAGAAACAGCGGAAATCTTAGCTACGGCAATTCAACAAGCGCGCCAACTAAATAACCCTGTAGCAGAAGCAGAAGCGATCGGCTATCTGGGCTATCTTTATGAACAACAAAAACAATATTCTGAAGCCCGCCGACTGACCGAAACCGCTCTAGAATTAGCTCCTACAGCACAATACCCTGAAATTGCCTACCGTTGGCAAGCTCAGTTAGGCAGAATTCTCACGAAGTCAGAGTCAGCGGAGTCGTTTCACGGTGGGGGTGGGGTCTCTCTGACTCAACAACAAGAAAGAGCCAAAGCTCTTAGTGCTTATGAAGCTGCTTTCAACACGATCAAAGCCCTCCGTAGTGACTTAGCCACTACTAACACTCCTGTAGAACCAATTTTCCGTCAATATATTAGTCTGCTGCTACAAGCCGAACCCACCCCAGCCCAACTCAATCAAGCTAGAGAGGTATTAGAATCGCTGCAAATTGCCGAACTCGATAACTTTTTCCGCGATCCTTGCTCGGAAGTTGCTGAAGAAACCGTGATTATTGATAAAGTCGATCCCCAAGCAGCAGTAATTTATCCCATTGTTTTAAGCGATCGCCTAGAAGTAATTCTAACTGTACCAGGACAACCCCTACAACGTTACACCACCTCAATTACCGCTTCAGAAGTTGCGAACAAAATTGAGCAACTACGGCGTCAGTCTCTCACCAATCCTGGCTTTGCCGAAGCAATACGAGGTGCTAGAGGCGATCTAGAAGCTCAAAGAACCATTCAAGAATCACTCCAACAATCTATCGCCCAAGATATCTTACCCTTAGCGCAAGAAATTTACGATTGGTTGATTCGTCCTGCTGAACCAGCACTAAACCCTGAGCAAGTAAAGACTTTAGTCTTTGTCTTAGATGGGGCTTTGCGCAACATTCCCATGGCGTTACTTCACGATGGAGAACAGTACCTAATTGAAAAAGATTACAATATTGCCTTATCTTCTGGTTTACAGCTAACCGCACCCCAACCCCTAATTAGACAGCCGATTAGAGTTTTAGCAGCAGGAGTCACCCAAGCTTTCCCCGAATACAATTTTCCGCCGATTCCCCAAGTAGAAGCCGAATTAAACAAAATTAAAGCGATTTTTGCTGATTCTGAAGTTTTACTCAACGAGAAATTTACTGCCGAAAACCTCAGACGCAAACTCGCAGAAACCGACTATCCGGTAATTCATCTGGCTACCCACGGACAATTTAGTTCTACTTCCGATCGGACTTTTATTCTCAGTGGTGATACCGCAGAAAGCGATCGCTTAATTAATGTTAATCAATTAGATAATCTTTTACGAGTTAGACAATTGGGTTCTGCTCAACCCATAGAACTACTAGTACTCAGTGCTTGTGATACTGCCCAAGGTGATAGCCAAGCTATCTTAGGTTTAGCTGGAGTAGCTGTAAGAGCAGGAGCGCGTAGTACACTTGCAACTTTATGGGGTGCAAATGATGCTGCGACAGCAGAATTAATGGGTTATTTTTATCAAAACCTGGCATCTGAGAACCAAGTCAGTAAAGCTCAAGCTTTAAAAGATGCCCAAATTACCTTACTGCAAGCAACTGATTCTCAGTATTCTCATCCTTATTATTGGGCGCCTTTCGTTTTGGTAGGTAATTGGTTGTAATCCAATCGTGACAAGTTAAGGGCTTGTGTTGTTTGTCAACTAGCTTTTAGCTTTTAGCTTTTAGTTTTTAGCTTTTAGTTTTTAGTTTTTGGCGCGGACAGCTTCGCGATCGCTTTTGCTCCACAAACTAAGCTGATAAATTACTTATTTCCTCTAAAGTTTTGTAAATAAATTTTGTAAAAAATAGTAAACAATAGTTTGATTATGCTTTGGTTATGGGAATTTTTAAAGAGAAAAAAATAATAACTTAATTCATCGCAACAACAAAGCTAGAAAAATTCAAGAAGATAATATATTCAATTGCTTTTGTAGATTTGAATACTATTTTTTGTTAGGAGGTTTGAATATTTAATTTAGTAATAAATTATCGGTTGTTAACTAAAGCCAAGATGGGTAGGTATTCGCCTACCCTTTTAATCATCTTGATTAATTATTTATAGCTTCATCAACCCAATTTTTAAGAGTAGCAACCACTGCTTCTAGAGAAATATCTTGCGACGCTTGAGTTTTTCTGGTGACAACTTCGACTTTACCTTGAACCAGCGATCGCCCGACGGTAATCCGATAGGGAATCCCAAGCAAATCGCTGTCTTTAAATTTAACTCCTGCTCTTTCTTTGCGATCATCTAATAAAGTTTCGACTCCGACAGCATTTAATTCTTCATAGAGTTTTTCCGCAACCTGGGCTTTTTCGGTGTCGTTGATGTTGGGAATAATCACAATGGCATGATAAGGAGCGATCGCTACAGGCCAGATGATCCCATCCTCATCAGAGGATTGTTCTACTGCTGCTTGTGCCAAACGAGAGACACCAATCCCATAACAACCCATCCAGATTGGCTCGTTTTTTCCTTGTTCATTGGTAAAGGTTGCATTCATCGCTTGAGAATATTTTGTCCCTAACTGAAAAATATGTCCTGCTTCGATACCTCTTGCTGAGTGGAGGATTTGAGTCGGATCGTGGACAGCGCGATCGCCTTTTTGGGCGAGTCTGACATCTACTACTAGCTTGGGTAAGGCAAAATGCTCGTTCCAGTTAGCACCTACTACATGATAATCAGTTTCGTTAGCGCCAGTGACAAAGTTGGTTAATTCGGTAGCGGTTCGATCTACCAGCCTTAGAAATTGCGGGGCGACATTTTTATTTTTATTAATGTAAGTAGCTTCGAGATCGGGAGCGATATAACCTAGGGGTAAAGGTTTCGCTAACCATTTTTGTTGGACATTAGCATCTGGTACGCTCAAAGAAATAATCGCCCTCGCATTGTAGTTGGCTGCAAGTTTGACTAATTCATTTTGTAATTTGACTTCATTAATGTCTGCATCGCCTCGAATACTGACTAAAACTAAAACTGTCATTCCGTTGTCGTAGATAGTTTCATAAAGCACATTTTTGACGACAGCGGTAGGAGAACAGTTGAGGGAAGCACACAATGTAGCAATAGTAGCTGTATTCGGTGTTGCTACTTTCTCATAGCTACTAAAGGGAGAAGCGACTTGTGCTGCGGGAAGCGACACGGCTTTTTCGCTGTTAGCTGCATATTTACCGTCTTCGGTATAGAGAATTTCATCTTCTCCTGCTGCTGCGAGGATCATAAATTCTTGCGATCCAGAACCACCAATTGCGCCAGAATCCGCTTCTACAGCGCGAAATTCTAAGCCACAGCGGGTTAAAATATTGCGATAAGCTACATCCATATCCTGATAGGTTTGTTTGAGACTGGCTTCATCAGTGTGGAAAGAGTAAGCATCTTTCATAATAAATTCTCGTCCTCGCATTAAGCCAAAACGGGGGCGAATTTCATCCCGAAATTTAGTTTGAATTTGATAAAGATTTAACGGTAGCTGACGATAAGAACGAATCATTTCTCTGGCGATCGCTGTTATGACTTCTTCGTGAGTTGGTCCTAAACCTAGTTGACGTTCTTGGCGATCTACTAGGGAAAACATAATTCCTTCCGCTTTAGTATAAGTATCCCAGCGACCAGATTCTTGCCACAATTCTGAAGGTTGCAATTGGGGAAGTAAGCATTCTTGTGCGCCAGTAGCATCCATTTCCCCTCGGACAATTTGCGAAACTTTTTGCAAAACGCGCCACATCAAGGGCAAATAAGCATAAATACCACTACCAATTCTTCTAATGTAGCCAGCACGAACTAAGAGTTTGTGACTGGGAATTTCTGCTTCTGCTGGGTCTTCTCGCAGAGTTACCAAAAGCATTTGAGATAATCGCATTTTTTTTTCCTCTAACAATACAAGTAGTAAATATACCGTTTCTTAATTATCGATGGTCAGAGAGACCCCGCCTTTTTAAGGCGGGGCTGACTCTGACTTCGTCAGTTATTGATTACCATCCTTGACGAATCACTAACTAAGTAAAAACTTTTAGTTGAAGAGCTATTTTAAGAATTAAATGAAGTTTTGATATTTATTGAATACTCTTAATTAAATTTTTGATTAATTATTGCTTTTTTGCCTCCTAAATTGTAGTCATTAACCCAGAATTTGGGTATATATAGAATATAAGTCAAATCAATTTTCTAGTTTTATTTACATAGCAAAATAGTTTTAGTCCTCAGAAAATCATGGAAAACTCTCAAGGTAAACATATTACTAAAAATATTATGGAGGATTTAGTAGCAGAAGAAATCGAAAGACAACTCAAACGCTATCCCAAAAGTACTGTTAAACTAATTAATCCTGTAGAAGTAGCAACTTATGCTCTCAATCGTTTACCACCCCTTTACGCTTCATCTCATAAAGGTTTAAACCAACAAAAATTTAAAGGAAAATCCGAATTTAATCTCAAAATTAGTCGGGTAGTTCGAGAGGGTATTGCTATAGTACAACAAGATTTACTAAGAGATTCATCCCCTTTGACCATAGAATTAGACCAAATCAGCCAAGAACTGCAAGAAGCAGAAACCGCCTTACAAGAATTAGGTGAGTTTTTACCTAATAATGAAATTTCTTGGAATAATTTAGTCAGAACTGTTAAACCAATTTTAATCAAGCTACATCAAAAAAAATACCCTAAAAAAGATGTCTGGCGCGACTCTGTATATCAAAGATAAATAACCAAATCTAGGGTTATTCCAACTTATTTTCTTGAGATTTTAAACTAACATTAGAACGCATTTCTTGTTCGAGTTTTTCGGTAGAAGAAACTAAGTTACTAAGCCCATTAACTAAATCTCGGAAATTATTTCTAAAATTAGGATCGCCTGTAATTTCTTCAAGATCGGCTGTGATTTTTTGAGCATTAGCAAAAGTAACTCTAGCAGAATCCAAAGTTTGTTGTAAACTAATCAAACTAGCGTCATTATTAAAAGCTTCCGAAATATCTTTTAAATTAGCAGCAGCAATAGCAGCATTATCAGTCAGAGTCTCTAAATTTGTGACGAGTTTCTGCGTATCTGTAGTTGCTAAAGTGTCATCAAGCCTAGCGATTAAAACTTGAAGACCTTCACTAGTATTACCGATTTGGTCCAGAGTTTTAACGATACTGGTTTTGTTTTCGGTAATTAATTCGTTGGCATTAGTGGCTAATTGGGTTAATTGTTCGGCGGTATTTTGATATTTTTGGGCTGTTGTCTCAATTTGTGCGGTAGCATTATCGGCTACTTCGGTTACGGCTAGAGCAGCATTAGTAAAGCTATCTAATTCTTGTTCGACACTACCTACTAGTAAAGAGAGATCGCTGGTCAATTCCGCAACTTCTAAAGCAGCAATAGAAGCATTCTTGGCTGCTGCACTAACATTGTCAAAAAGTTCGGGATTTTCTGATAGACGCAGACTCAACTGGTACATCACGGGAAACAAATCATCGATGGTTACGCCTGAAACTCCTTCAACGCGATCGCCATCACAAAAAATATCTTGGGGATCGCAGCCTTGACCTAACGGTGTCATCTCTGGGACATCAGCATTGAAAGCGACAGTAGGAGGTTGAATATCAATAAAAGTTTCGCCAATCAAGCCAGAACTACTAGCTTTAATCGTAGCTTCTTTGGGAATTAGCAGTTCACTAGAGTCAATCTCCATAATCACATCAACGCCGTTAGTTCCTGGTTGAATTTCGCTAATTCTGCCAACTTTGAGTCCGCGATATCTGACCGAGTCTCCTACTTGAATCCCATTAACATCGGAAAATTCGGCAATAATTTCATAGGTTGTTTCGCCAAATCTCACGCCTCTAAGCCAGAGAGCGAGTCCCCCGAATAAGGCTATTCCTGCCAGAATTAATAGTCCAACTGATCCTTCTCTAATAGTACGCGATCGCATTAATTGTTCTCCTGCTCTTTATATGGGATCGATAACTCGAATTGGTCCTTCGATGCTAGCGCTAAAAAACTGTCTGACTAGAGGGTTATCGGTAGTATCAATTTCCGCAATACTTCCTGACCACTGAATATTTCCGTCATAAAGAAAAATCACCCGATCGGCAGTACGCCGAATTGTACTTTCTTGGTGCGATACCATGACATATGTGCCACAACCCTCACTCGTACATTGTAGTTGTCTGACCAAATCTTCGATAATCGTCGAAGCAATCGGGTCTAAACCTGCTGTTGGCTCATCATAAAGAATTACTTCTGGTTTACTCTTGAGATCTTTGGGGTTAGAGATGACCGCACGCGCAAAACTGACTCGTTTGCGCATTCCTCCTGATAATTCGGCTGGATAGCGATCGCCAGTATTCTTTAATCCTACCATGTCTAGTTTGGCTGTTACGATGTCTCGGATTTCTGCTGGTGCTAAAGTAGAATGTTGATAGAGAGAAAAGCCGACATTTTCTGCCACAGTGAGAGAATCAAACAGGGCTGCTTGTTGAAAGACCATACTAATGGCGATCGGATCTGAGCCATCTTCGATCAAACCAGTACGTTTTTTGCCTCTGATATAAATTCTGCCCCGATCTGGTGGTAATAATCCGGCAATAATCCGTAAGATAGTTGATTTTCCTGTACCTGAAGGACCAATAATTACTAGGGCATCTCCTTGATGGATTGTCAAATCGATATTATCTAAGATGACATTATTCCCAAAAGCTTTGGACACTCCGATAAGTTCAATCAAAGGTTCTTTTTTGTTATCATCGCTCATTTGGCATTTAGCAGATATTAGTAGTTAGGGTTTAATTAATTTTGCCTCTACTTTTCAACATTATTGTCGATCGATCTTCTTAATTATTTAAGAGTTGCAATTGCGAGAGAACCTCGCAATCTCAAGCTCCAACAACTATTTAGGATCTAGGGGTTACTCTGCTTCTAGCTCCAAACCAAAGATCCGAGCTACAGATTTTTCAACTTTATATCCTGAATCAATCGATTCTAGAGGATCTTTCCGTAAACGGTGACGCAGACACAAGACAATTACGCGGCGAATATCATCCATTGTCACCTCAGTGCGTCCTTCAAAAGCTGCTAGTGCTTTAGCTGCACGATTAGTAACAATATCACCCCGTAATCCATCTACGTCTAATTCAGAACAAATTTCGGATATTTTAATTCTTAGGTCGTAATCAAGGGTTACTTGAGGCAATAATTGTTGTGCTTGAACAATTTTTTCTTGAAGTTCTACTTGTTGAGGATCATATTTTTCGGAAAATGCGGCAGGATTAGCGTCAAATTCGGCTCTTTGCTCCACAATTTCGACTCGCAAATTCGGTTCTTTTACCGTATGAATTTCAGCATGCATCCCAAAACGGTCTAGAAGTTGGGGACGTAACTCCCCTTCTTCGGGGTTGCCTGAGCCAACCATCACAAATTGGGCTGGATGACGAATCGAAATCCCTTCTCGTTCTACGGTGTTCCACCCGCCAGCAGCAGAATCTAAAAGGACATCTACTAAGTGGTCATCAAGTAAGTTGACCTCATCTACATAGAGAATACCGCGATTGGCTTTGGCGAGTAACCCTGGCTCAAAGGCTTTAATTCCTTCGGCTAGAGCTTTTTCAATGTCGATTGTGCCACAAACTCGATCTTCTGTTGCCCCTAGTGGTAAGTCCACCATCTGCACTTTCTGTTTGACAATTTCTAGAGGAATTTGCTGTTGTAGCTTGGCTTTAACCTCATCACTCATCAAGTCAGGGTCATTTGGGTCACTGTTAAAAGGATCGCCCGCTACTACTTCTATTTCAGGTAGTAAGTCAGCTAAAGCCCGAATCGTCGTGGATTTTCCCGTTCCGCGATCGCCCATGATCATCACGCCACCAATTTTGGGATCGATTACATTGAGAATTAAAGCTAGTTTCATTTCTTCCTGTCCGACAATAGCCGTAAAAGGAAATACGAGCCGTCTAGTTTTCGGCGGTGCTTGGAGTGTTGCTGTCATCTTGATTTTTAACTATTTAACTTTAATATTAACCGTGACAGATGGTCAGAGAGACCGCCCCTTGAAAAGACGGATCTTCCTCTGACTTCGTCAGTCTGCAATTATGCAATTAAAAATTTTTTGAGAAACGTCTCTCATTGTGCCATGTTTCGCCCTCTTGGGGTAAATCAAAGATTAATCCTGGTTGCAACAACTAAGACCTGAATTTAGGGAGACTATTTTTTAAAATTATTAAATCTAAAGAAAAAATTCAAATATTATTGAGAATAAGCTAATTTTTTGGATGTGTTTGCGTGCTTCTAGACTCATGTGATCCAGATCACACATTTTATGATATCTTATTCTGTAACCTGGATTTTTAGTATTACTTTTAAATATTTACATTTATTAATATTTTTCTAATTTAGTATTAGTAAGTCTTACAGCCTAATTTTACTTTTCTCACTTTACTTAAATCAATATTAGAAGTAATTAGCTTATTGACTAAGTATTATTACTCCCTTGACAAAATTTTATTTTTAGTAGAGTTTTTGAAAACTCTAGTTTAGTTGAGTGGAGAGTCGGGAGTAATCACAAATTCTTTTACGCACATTAGTAACCAGTCGAAAGATAATATTTTAAATTCTGATTTTAATGATTCTTGTTGCATCAGCAAACTCCTAAGTATCAAATCTAAAAATAGTTGGATTAAAGATCACAATTGTTCCGTTTTGGAACAATAATATAACCAGTTGTGGTATCTCCTAATGCTAAATTTTTAGCTTCTCCCCAGTACCACCAGTAAGCAGCAACATAAGCACAAATTAAACTATCTAAGCGATCTTCAAGGGCTTTTAATTCTTTACCTGTTAGTTTAGGAGGAAACCGAGGTAAAGTAACAGCAGAGTTTAAATTTAGCTTTGGTTCGTGTTGAGATAAAACCTTAGTAATATATTCAGATAATTTTTTTAGCCTGGCTGTTTTTTCAGCAAGTTTACCTTTTTTATATTTAAGAATTTTTTCTAAACTAAAGAGATTAACTATTGCAGGATGGGGAAATACTTCTATTTGATATCTGCCTAATTTTTGCGGTGTAATAATAGGCGCATGGTTAAATCCTTTACTAGCTAAAACATGACCAAAATTAATAGTACGTTGCGCAAAAGGACGACTTAGATTAGCAGGATAACAACCAGCATGATAACGACCAAAATATTGATGAGTGAGTTTATCTGGTAATCTCATTCCTGTTTGATTGGGAATAATAGTTGGTGCATCAACAGCAATTAAGGCTGGTTCATTATTAAGTGTCCATTTATCTATCCAAGCAATAATAGTTGCTACTTCTAACTTAGTAGTAATATCTAAAATTTGTAGTTGATTATCTTGCCATTCTAAACAACACAAACCGCTTGCACCAGACACCCAACCCAAATCAACACCAATAAATTTCATGAGAGTAAGTTACAGTAATAATGTTGTCTCGTTGTCAATTTAATTTATAGAGGTTGAAAATATTGTTTCATTATGGATTGTTTTAAAAGCCAACTGGTAAATTTTTTTAGGTCAATTTTTATATGTGTAGATTCGGTTTTGTAAAGAAAATAGTCTAGTTGTTTTAACTTACTAATAATACGAAAATGATTAAGTTTTAGCTCATTATGATTTAACTCAATTACAGCTTTTTTCCGTCTCATCCAAACACAATTTGCTAGCCCGGCACCGTGTTGAGCAATAACAACAGCAGCTTTATCAAAATAATCAATCTGGGCTTCAAGTGAAATTGTTTCTAGTTGAATATTATAAAATTCAAATGGATTTTTAACCATAGATGCAAGCGTAGAAGCTAACTTTGCATGATTGATAATGGATCTTCGTAAAGCTCCACCTCCTTTTGATTGAGCATCTAATAAAAAATATTTATCTGGAGGAAGACGTTCAATTAATAATATTTTATTAGCTTCTCCTCTTAAATTAACTTTAAGCCTAAAAGATATGTTTTGTTTAAAATCTTCAAGTATTTTATTCTTAAAAAAAACAACTTTGGGATTCATCCCAATTAATTGAACCCTACTACATCTATTTTGTTGTAGGCTAATTTTATCTATAATTTGAATAGATTCTGGAAAAATTCGTACAAGTTGATTGGTAAATATGCCAAAGTCTTCAAGCAAAAATAGATTACTAGGAAAAGTTTTTTGTAATAGGTAATAAATAGGAAGTAATAAGTCAAAAATAAAGTGATAATAATGTTCGATAGAGCCTAAACCTCCATCTGGATTAATCGGTTTTAAAAGTATTATTTTTTCTGATTTTGAAAGCTCTAGAATTTGGATCTGATTAGAAAGTACAGCAATCCAATTATTACGTTTTCTCAACAAAACTTTATTGGTTGCATCTAATGAATTATTGAAAGTCATAAAAAATTTTTTGAATATAATATGGCAATCAGATAAAAAAATACCATAAGATCACATATCTGATTTTAAAGTTTACGAAAGGATTAAGATATTTTTGAATATCGATATTTATCGCCTTCGGCGGAAGGAAGAAGGAAGAGGGGTTTATCAGTTAACAGTTATTTTATTCATGGAACTAAGTTTAATTATTCGCCACTTAACCATGAAATTGCGCTTCTAATCCATTCTTCGACATTGGGATTTTTAGCTACTTGTTGATCGCGACTAATAGCAATAATCGCCTCGTCAATTTCTGCTTTGGTATAGCCGATCGCGAGTAAAGTCATTTCCAACTCTTGTAAAAGTTCGGAGCTAGCAATACTAGTTTTAGTATCGGGAACATCGACATTAATATTAGCGATTTCTTGCCATTGAGAGAGTTTTGTTTTAAGTTCTAAAGCAATCCTTTCTGCTGTTTTTTTGCCCACACCAGGAGTCTTGGTCAACACAGAAATATTACTAGTAATAATTGCTCCTACTAAATCCGCAATACTTAGAGTATCGATCAAGGCGATCGCCAACTGCATACCAATGCCACTGACACTAACTAATTGCCGAAATAAGTCTCTTTCTACAGCAGAAGCAAAGCCATATAATACTTGCCGATCTTCTTGGATTTGCAGATGGGTAAAAATCTGTATTTCTGGTTCGGTGGTAGTATTTAATTGGTGAGAAAAACGGGATGTAATTTGGACTTCGTAACCAATATTATTAACTTCGATTACAGTAATAATGCGATTACTAAGATTTTTGCTGACTTGAATGATTTTTCCTTTAAGATAACTGATTGACATCGATCAGTTGTTAGTTGTTAGTTGTTGATGAGGTGATGACTGGTTAGTGGTTAATTGTTGATTACTGCTTACTGATTTTCGTAGCTTTATGTCTGATTAGTAAGTCTGCATCTTCAGCTAAAACAGACCAGCTATCTCTAGCTCCTAATTTTTCTAAAGCTAGTAGAGAAGCGTATTTTAAATCAAAGATCGGGCTTTTAAGGGTTTCTTGTAACAGTGGAATTGCCTCGGTCGCGCCTAAATTAGCTAAAGCGATCGCAGCAGCCCCACGGGATTTTTGAAACTGAGGTTGTTTATTATTCAGAGCTTGTAGAATTATTGGTTTTCCTGGTTGATATTGTAACCAACCGAAGAGTTTAATTACATGATAGTGCGCGCCATAATCGCTGCTGGCTTCTGTTGCGTATGTTGTCATCAAGGCTTCTGGTGCTTGGTCGGGATAGAGTTCTAGTAAAGTTTGGCTTGCAAGATAGCAGCGTCCAAAATCGGTTTGATACAGTTCTCTGATTAAAAATTCTAGGGAGGGTTTTTGATCGTATTCGTGTACCATCTCTAAATCAGTAGGGCGATCGGTAATTATGCGATCTAAATAGGGTTCGATGTCGGCAAAAGTTATTTTTCCTGAAGGGATACCTGTCGCTGCTAGCTGTCTAATTCCTCTTAAGCGAAACACTAAAGAGATGGGAGATTGGGCAATCTGCGGAATCGCAGCATAGTATTTGGTGTCAATCAAATCTTGAATGCAGAGTCGGCGAGCATTAACGCTAGTGTGTTGTAAAAAAGCCACAACCCGACTCATCTGGCTGTAATCTTGAGTTAGACGCGCCACAGCAGCGATCGCAGCACTAGCAATAGTCTCATCGTCAGATTCGATCAAAGGTTGAATCCGTGCTAAAGCTGGTTTATAGTCAAATTTTGCGAGAACTTGGCTAATTAAACGATAACTCTGTTGCGGTTTCTCTAATAAACAGGCGATCGCTTCTAAAATCGCCAGATCATCTGTGCCAATTTCGCCAATTGCCCAAACAGCATTTTCTACTGTATAAGGGTCAGGATCGCTCAAGCAAGGTTGAATTACAGCAATAGCTTGTTTAACTTTGAGTTTTCCTAAACTTTCGATCGCTTTACGTCGCGCAATGCGATGATATAGATCGAGATTGTCATCTTCAACAGTTTCAATTAGAGCTTGAATACTGCGTTGCGTCGGAAAGTTAATCAGATGGGAAGCTGCCACATAACGCTCTGATTTTTCTTGTAATTGATCGAGGGGTTTTTTTAACAGCGCGATCGCCTGATCCTCGGTCAAATTAAACATCTTGGCAAATCTGCGATCCATATTTATTTATTGAAAAATTATTGTTAATAGTTATCAGTTTATCGGCTACCATGCACCTATCGAGAAAACCTAAAGTGTTGTTAACATCAGGTTTGCTACTGATGCTAGTATCTGAAAATATTTTAAGAATAATGTTTAGGAAGCCACAGATATGACCGAAAATAATAATTCCGAAGTTACTCCTGAAGAATTAGC
>DAXETX010000116.1:0-8396 GCA_051155735.1 Xenococcaceae cyanobacterium | reverse complement strand
ACTACTTTCCTCTCTATCCCTAGAGACAACCTGGCACTGTCAAGGCAACCCTAGACTCTCATCTATTTCTAGACTTGAGCTTACTTTTTTGTTATCAAAAAGCTTTTAGCATGCACGCTTTTAGCTTTTAGCCTTGATTTAACTGGCTTTTAGCGTTACTGAGTTCAAGACTCTATTTAATTAAGCTAATAGCTAATAGCTAATAGCTATTAACTACGGCGAAGCCGTTTATCAACCTATGCTTAATTCACTCACTATTCAGTATCTCCTGCTTCACTACGAATTTTGGATCACAGCTTTCTGGTTCAAGTCCAGTATAAAATTTGAGCTTGCGGAAAATTAGTCGTAATTTGTGTCTGGATAAATTCTTGGAGTTCGCTCATTGTATCGCGGTCATAAACATATTTGACACCACCAAACTTATTGCGTTTTTGACTGCGATTAGTTTCGCCTAAGTCTAACTTACTGTTGGGATACCATGTTTGCAGTGTTGATTTGGATTTAGGAGTGAAGCGATGGGTAATTAATTCAAAAGTCAGATCGCAATCAAAATCTAAGGCTTGAGCGATGTTTTCTAAAAGTTTAAGATAATACTGTTGCCAATCAGCGATCGCCATAATTGGCGCAATTACGATTCCGATGGGATAACCTTGTAAAGCTAATTGACGTATTGCTTGTAACCGCTGTGCGACTTTTGCCGTACCACCTTCCATAAACTGACTGACAGGATTGGCATTAACACTAATGCGACAGCGAGTATGACCGTTATGGGGTAAATTTAATAGTGATTTGACATTGGCGAACTTAGTCACCCAGCGCAGATAAGCTCGCTCTCTCGTGCCAAAATAGCGGATACATTCAGCTAAACTACCAGTTAAATGTTCGATGCCTAAAGGATCGGTGTAACAACTAACTTCATAGGTAGTGTTTTGGGATTCTTGTTCATAGTTGCTCAGATTAGCCAAAATTTGCGGTAAATTGGCATAAACTTTAACTACAGGCGCACCTGATAAACTTCCTGCTAAATAACAATATTGACAGTGTGCAGGACAACCTTGGGCTAAATGAAATTGCCAATCCGCAGAAGGAGGAATTGGGCTAAGTTTAAAGCTGCTAGGAGGGGCATTAACTATGGCTAAAGTATTTTTGGCGATCGCATAAGTTTCTCGTTCGTTTTTACCCCGCAACCCAGTGATTCTATTTTGGGAGAGTTTTTTAATTGGAATATCCCAAGCTTTAAGCCGTGCGATAATTTGCTGTCCCCAGTCTTCAGCAAAAGCAGCAGGAGTTACTAAAACTTGCTTTGGTAGCCACAGAGGAGTTTTGGAGCTAACAGTTTCGGGTTGAACAAAATTACTAACCATCGAGATTCAATGCTGAAAGTATCGCCAATAATTTAAAATTAGGCAAAAATCTTGATCATTGCGACTTACAAAAGATAGAGATAATACTAGTTATCATCAGAGAATTCGGTCGATCTCCTGTCACTTATTCAATCAAAAACCCAAGGCATCGGTCGAGCTATACCGTATCCTTGAGCATAATCGATCCCTATTTCTTGTAATTGTTGCAAGATCGCTTCATTTTCGACAAACTCAGCCACAGTCTCGATCTTCATGACTTGAGCAATACGATGAAAATATTTGACTGTTGCTCGATCTACTTTATCTTGAATAATATTTTTGACAAAGCTACCGTCGATTTTGAGATAATCTACAGACAAATTTTTTAGATAATTTAAAGAACTGATGCCACTCCCAAAATCATCTAAAGCAATAGAACAGCCTAATTGTTTTAGTTCTTGAATCAACTTAGCTGCGGTAGCAAGATTAGCAATAGCTGCTGTTTCAGTAATTTCAAAGCAAACTGTCCCAGGAGAAATTGCCAAACGGGTTAACTGTTCTTTAAGAAACAGACGAAATTCTTTGCTGCTAATGCTTGCTCCCGAAAGATTGATTGCATACATACTATTGGGCAGAGCCATATTTTGATTTTGCTGATAGTAACGCTCATAATTAGCAAAGAAGTGGTTAATTACCCAACGGTCTATAGCAGGCATCAAATTGTAACGCTCCGCTGCGGGAATAAAAGCAGTAGGTGAAAAAAGTTGTTCTTGTTGATTTATGTAGCGTAGTAAAATTTCATAGTAAGCGGGTTTTTCTGGGTCTTTAAGAGAAATAATTTTTTGCGCATACAGACAAAAGCGATTTTCTGTTAAAGCTTGATTTAACTTAACGATCCATTGCCTTTCCCCAAGATTTTGCGAGAGTTCGGGATCATTTTCTTGATAAACATGAACCCAGTTGCGACCATTAGCTTTCGCCACATAACAAGCTGCATCCGCAGCACTCAATAAATCATTTAAACTTTTAGTGTCTGAGTTGATCGCAACTAAACCGATACTAACTCCGATAGTAAAGGTGCGGTCTTGCCAGGTGAAGCGAAATTGCTCAACCCATTGTCTGAGATTATTGGCAATCTGAAGCGCAACTTCTAAAGGACACTGATTGAGCAGAAAGCCAAATTCATCACCGCCTAAGCGAGCCAAAACATCAGAGGCGCGAATCTTTTGCATGAATAGTTGCGTTATTTGTCGTAATAATTCATCCCCAGCAATATGACCACAAGTATCATTGACTACTTTGAAGCGGTCTAAATCTAAATAGCAAAGCGCGTGCTGGTGTCCTTCGGTTTCGGCAGAAGCGATCGCCTCTACTAATCTTTTTTCAAATTCACGCCGATTATACAATCCAGTGAGCATATCATGGGTCGCTTGCCAAGAGAGTTGCTGAGTTAGATAACGCGATTCAGTTATGTCGTGAAAGACAATTACCGCCCCAATTATTTGTTCTTGGCGATCGCAAATCGGTGCAACCGAATTTTTAATCGCATATTCAGTGCCGTCGCGAGCGATTAAGATGGGTTGATTAGCTAACCCAAGTGTTTCCTGATTAGTTATTGGTTCTCGCGTGTATTCGTCAACAAGACGAAAGATATCGGATAGAGGCTTTCCTTGGGCTTCATCCGCTTTCCAACCTGTTAATCGTTCCGCCATGGGATTAAATTTAACGATTTTGCCCCCTGCATCGGTAGTAATTACAGCATCGCCGATCGATTGCAGCGTCACTAGGGCTAGTTCCTTTTCTTGCAAAATAGTCTGTTCTAGCTGTTTGCGTTCGGTAATTACTTCGGTGAACATGATTAAACCGCCAATTTCTTCCGCCTGGTTGAACCAAGGATGAAGTTCCCAGCGCAGCCAATCGATACTGCCATCTTCATGCACAAAACTATCTTCTTCCGATTTTACTACTGCTCCTGCTAAACAATCCTGATGGGCTTGACGCCAACGGTCGGGAATTCGGGGAAAGACATCGTAATGACAGCGACCAATCAGCGGAATTCGATCAAGTTTATAATCTTTAATCCAGCGATCGCTAACAGCTAGGTAACGTAGTTGATTATCAAACATGGCGATCGCTGCTGGCGTAAACCGCACGAATAATTTTAGCAGTTCTCCATTAGCTCGCAATTCCCGCTCGGTTTGCTGACGCTGAATTACTTCTTGTTGGAGCTTTTGATTCGTTTGTTTTAATTGACTGGTTCTGGTTTCTAACTCCGATTGTAAAGTTTCAATGACGCTAAATAGTTCTGCGGGGTCGAGAATCTTTAACATATTAAACTGTGTAACAATACCTCGTAGTTCTCCTTGCGCTCCTGTAATGACTAGCCTTCGCACCTGCAATCGTTCCATTTGTTGGCGGACTTGCATCAGAGAGTCGGAATCTTTTAGGCACACTAAAGGTGTACTCATCACACTTTGAGCCGTTGTCTTGACTAAATCTAGCCCTAGTATTTGAAACCGAACGATATCTCGCTCTGTTACGATTCCTACAGGAATCGAGATTAAGTTAGCAGTACTTTGTGACTGTCGATAGTCAACAATTACAATGCAGCTACTTTTTTGGACTGCCATCATCTGTGACAAACTTAAAACCGAGGTTGTCATTGGTGCTTGCAGCACTTCTGTTGTCATCGCTTCCTCGACACGGCGAAATTTTAGCAAATTCGAGGGATGTAAAGCTTGACAAATCGTATAAACACTAACTATGCCTTCTAAATGTCCATAATCATCAACAATTGGCAGATGTCTGATGTAATTTTGCCGTAAAATTGTCAAAATCGTTTGAATATTTAAAAAATCAGACTTTTTGAAGGTGATGAGCTTAGTAGTCATCACTGTTTCAATCTTGGTTGTTGCTAAATTAATCCCTGTGGCAGTTAATCTAACGATATCTGGTTCGGTTAAAATTCCGACCAACTTAGCATCTTCGACAATCAAAACATAGCTGTAGGAACGGGAAGCCTGATTATTTTGTTGATTCATTTGGGCGATCGCTTCTAGAACGACCACTTGCGAATCAACAGTTGGCGGATTAGCTTCAATTACATCTTCTAGCTGAAGCGATTGATAATTAGAATTAACACTCACAGGAAAATTGACGGACGTAATCTATCGCTCAACATTATCTCTTATTGAATCAAGTTTATCTTGTCAACAACTTCACAGAATTGCTTAATTATCAGCCTCAACAAGCCAAAATCTGCTTAAGCAAAATAAGCTGCAATCCAGAATAAACTATCTACTACCAGAGTACTCAAAACAGCACCGCCAAAAGCCCACCAATGCAATTGCTTCTTTTGTAGCGACCACAAACTTACACCTAATAACAAGTTGACTAACACAATCGCCCAACTAATACCCCAAAGAGTTTGCATCTGTGCTAAAGCTGATTTTAAAATTGGCGAAGCTAAAGCTGGATCGATTTCCATTAATTTACGCCAGTAGGGAATTAAGCTAGTTAGGTAAAAGTACAAGTCAGTAATTGCTGTCCCCAGTAAAGAACCCAAATAAAAATAATTGCCGATTTTGCCCCAACCACGCCAGAGACACCACACAGCGAAAGGAACACCAATCGCTTCGACAGGAATATGCACCAAAGGTTCCCAACGCAACCAACCCCAATAAATCGACCCTGCTAACCAACTCCAACTAAAACCCAGAATAATATCGCCCCACCAACGAGTTTGAGGTCTTTGATACAACCACCAACCCCAAACTACCCAAAATAAAGTTAAAGCCAAACTAATCCAGGGAAATAATCGCACCATAGGGGCTTGCAAAAATACTGGGACAGAAACCAAAAAAGAAGCTGCACCAAATACCCACCAGGCTCGTCTTTCAGGATTTGCTAATAAAGGTAAATTGAAAACTGTATCTTGAGTTTGAGGAGAATAGTTCGAGCTAGAAGATGTCACAATATGTATCTAAATTATAGTGGTCGTGCAGTAATGTTCTAACTTTTATCGTTTATCCAGACGAAGTTGCAGGAGAGTGCCGACAACGCCAGTCAGCGTTACACCGTCTTGAAACGACGGGGCTTCCTCTGACTTCGTCAAAATACCACAGTTATGCTGAGGGATAAATTTGGCTAGGAACAAAAACTTTATATAGTCTAATGAATTTAAACACAAAAAGACAGTAGGAACTACTTTTTTGTCATCAAATTTCCTACTATCGTAATATTTACCTAATATTTGATTAATAAAAATGGTAGATTCATAGTAGTCCTTGAATGATCTGTTATCATTCAGGGACACAGTTCGTGGGACTTAGAGGTGTTGGCTAATTCAGCTAATGCCTCTTTCTTTATTTACAAAGATAAAAGAATTGAAATCAGATTGCTTCAGTAAATTGACTCAACTCAATTCAGCAAATGTATCTATAATTGGCATGGCATTCTCAAAAATTAACCTTGTGAGTTCACCTTCTCTTAACCATTCTGTTTCCCCCAAAGCTGCTTTGCCATTAGGGATTATTGGTTGGCGCGAAATAGTAGCACTACCACAACTAAACGTCAAACAAATCAAAGCCAAAATTGATACTGGTGCGAGATCTTCGGCACTTCATGCTTTCAAAATTGAAGAATTTGAGTTGAATAATAAATTAATGATTCGGTTTCAAATTCATCCTCAGCAACGAGATAATAAGTACATAGTTACAGCAGAAGCGGAATTGCTCGAATATCGCCGAGTCACCAGTTCTGGAGGACACGCTCAAATCAGACCCGTAATCTTAACCACCGTACAACTAGAACAGCAGCAGTGGCAAATCGAATTGACGTTGACCAATCGAGATGTTATGGGTTTTCGGATGTTACTCGGAAGACAAGCACTACGCGATCGCTTTCTGGTTAATCCAGGAAAATCTTTTTTACAAAGCAGCAAAAATCGACAAAAATAGGAACAGCAATCGCAGGCAAGATTATATATTATGAAAATTGCTATTTTATCCCAAGATAATTCCCTTTACTCGACAAGAAGACTGAGGGAAGCAGGAGAAGAACGCGGTCACGAAATGCGAGTGATCAATTATTTGCGTTGCTATATGAATATTACTTCCCATCGACCCAGTATTGTCTATAATGGCAAACCCTTAGAAGATTTTGATGCGGTAATTCCTCGCATCGGCGCATCGAAGACTTTTTATGGTACGGCAGTAGTACGCCAGTTTGAAGTAATGGGAGTATTTAGCACCAATGAATCCCAAGCTATTTCTCGCTCACGGGATAAACTACGGTGTCTGCAAATTCTGGCAAAGGATGGTATTGGTTTACCTGTTACAGGCTTTGCTCACGCGACACAAGATATTGATGGTTTGATTGAAACCGTCGGTGGCGCACCCTTAGTAATTAAATTACTCGAAGGAACTCAAGGTATTGGTGTCGTATTAGCAGAAACTTATCAAGCAGCTAAATCCGTAATCGAGGCATTTCGCGGTTTAGATGCCAACATTTTAGTCCAAGAATATATCAAAGAAGCTAAAGGCGCAGATCTCCGCTGTTTTGTCTTAGGCGGAAAAGTGATTGCAGCGATGAAACGTCAAGGCGCACCAGGAGAATTTCGCTCTAACTTACATCGAGGTGGTCAAGCGGAAACAATTAAGCTCACTCCTGAAGAAAGAAGCACCGCGATTCGTGCTGCTAAAGCGATGGGGTTACGAGTTGCAGGAGTTGATTTATTACGCTCTAATCATGGTCCTGTCATTATGGAAGTTAACTCTTCTCCTGGTTTAGAAGGAATTGAAAAAGCCACAGGGGTAGATGTCGCAGGTAAAATAATTGACTATTTAGATAAAAATGCGGTATTAGGTAAAAATAGCGATCGCATTAAATATTAGTTTTAGTAACAACAGCGGAAAAAATCTTGACAGGTAATACTATCGAAATTGCCAAAGAAATCATCCCTCCAGGGCGTTCTAAACGGATTGATATTCCTGTAAGTCGTCTTCCGACTCAAACCCTACTCTCTTTACCAGTAAAAGTTTTAAATGGAGTCGAACCAGGAGCTAAACTCTGGCTGAGTGCAGCAATCCACGGTGATGAACTTAACGGGGTAGAGATTATCCGTCAAGTGTTAGCAACAATCGAGCTAGAAAAACTCCGTGGGACTCTAATTGCTGTTCCGATAGTCAATGTGTTTGGGTTTATCGAACAGTCGCGCTATCTACCAGACCGGAGAGACTTAAATCGCAGCTTTCCTGGCTCAGAGACAGGTTCTTTAGCTTCGCGCCTTGCTAGCTTGTTTATCCGCGAAATTGTGAATCAAAGTACTCATGGCATAGACTTACACACTGCTGCAATTCATCGCACCAATTTACCGCAAATTCGTGCCAACTTAGAAGATGAAGCAACTTATAACTGCGCTAAAGCTTTTAATGCACCAGTTATGCTTCATTCCAACACCAGAGATGGCTCTCTGCGTCAAGCAGCAATCAAAAAAGACATTCCTGTTTTACTCTATGAATCTGGAGAAGCACTACGCTTTGATCGCACTGCTATTGATTTTGGCGTTCGCGGAATCTTAAGAGTTATGGAATATCTTAATATGTATGAATTTCCCCTCAAACCACTAAACTCAGAATCGAGACAAGTTCGCCAAAGTAAATGGATTCGGGCTTCTTGTGGGGGAATTTTACATTTAAGTATTAGTTTGGGGCAAATAATCGCTAAAAAACAAGAATTAGGCTTTATTACCGATGCTTTTGGCGAAAACAAAGTTATAGTCCGCTCTAATCTCAATGGTATCGCGATCGGTTACAGTTTGAATCCCTTAGTAAATCAAGGAGATGGTATCGTTCATTTAGGGATGATTGATGAGAATAGCTTGAACTAAAAAAATCTCCCAATTTAAAATTAATTTGATAAAATAAGAAGCCGTGGACAAGATAAGATTAAGGGCGTATAGCTCAATCGGATAGAGCAACGGTCTTCTAAACCGTAGGTTACAGGTTCGATTCCTGTTACGCCCGTAATAACAATTACAATACTTTCAGGGAT
>DAXETX010000115.1:0-3558 GCA_051155735.1 Xenococcaceae cyanobacterium | reverse complement strand
ATCAGGTTGGGGAGTCATCCGCAGATATGATTTGATTTCAGTAACTCCTTTAGGGAATTTTTGTTTTGCTTCTTCTGTCGGAATCGAAGGCGCAACTACGACATCTTCTCCTTCTTGCCAGTTTACAGGAGTAGCTACCGAATATTTATCGGTCAATTGCAAAGAATCAATTACTCTTAAGATTTCCGCAAAATTCCGTCCCGTACTAGGAGGATAAGTAAGAGTCAAACGCAGTTTTTTATTTGGGTCTATGACAAATACAGTTCTTACTGTTACCTTCGCATCAGCATTAGGATGAACCATATCATAAAGATCGGAGACTTTGCGGTCTTCATCTGCCAAAATTGGATAGTCAACGGTAGTCTTTTGAGTTTCGTTAATATCTCCAATCCAGCCCTTGTGAGATTCTACGCCATCTACACTTAGAGCAATAGTTTTAACGTTACGTTTTTCAAATTCCGCTCTTAGTTTAGAAACTTCTCCCAACTCGGTAGTACAAACTGGAGTATAATCTGCTGGATGAGAAAACAGAACTACCCAGCTATCTCCAGCCCAGTCATAGAAAGAAATTTCGCCCATGTTAGAAGCTTGAGTAAAGTCAGGCACGGTATCGCCTAATCTGAGGGTTGCCATGATAAAATTCCTTAAAAGTGTAATCTCAGCAGTTTTCTATCTTGCCACAAAATCCGACCGTCAAGAAAACTCTGTAGTGGTTTTAACAATTTGCGATATTTATCTTTAAGTTTGGTTCAGAATCGTTATGAGAAAAAACAATACATAACAAAAATTAATATTATTAAAATTACTGCTGAAGCTACCTTGACTTGTGGATCGTAAAATCTTCAAATTCTGCCACCTTATTCGGCAAAACTTCTATCTCAATATTATTTACCACCGCAGATTCAGGTCCTGACTTTGCCCATTCCAGTAGTGTATCTATTTGTGTTGCTTCTCCCACTGCGACAATTTCGACATCTCCATTGCTTAAATTTTGCACATAGCCTTTGATCTTTAATTTTTGGGCTTGATGAAGGGTAGATATTCTAAATCCGACACCTTGGACTCTACCTGAAATTGTTGCCTTGATCTTTTTCATGATTAAGTTAGATGTTTTAAACAGATTTTAGTTGACATTTTTTCGCTAATGACAAGTTGAATTTGGCAAATGCAGCCTTATTGTCTTTTTTTTGGATACAGTTTGTTATTCAAATAGCCTATTGTCTTTTTTTTAGAAGCAATTTACAATATAACTAAACACAAAATAGCTTCTAAAAAAAGGAGGTAAAAACGATGATTACGGTTCGTCCAGCAGAAGCTAGAGGTAATGCTAACTTTGGTTGGCTCGATAGCAAACATACTTTTTCTTTTGGTAGCTATTACGATCCCAAACACATGGGTTTTAGTAGTCTGCGGGTGATTAATGAAGATAAAGTGCAGCCAGGTAAAGGCTTTGGTACTCACAGTCATCGAGACATGGAAATTATCTCCTATGTTTTAGCAGGAGAATTAGCCCATAAAGACAGTATTGGTAACGGTTCGGTAATTCGTCCTGGAGATGTACAAAGGATGTCTGCGGGTACTGGTATTGCCCATAGTGAATTTAACGCTTCTGCTACCGATCCAGTTCACTTTTTACAAATTTGGATTTTGCCAGAAAAAGCAGGAATTAAGCCCAGCTATGAACAGAAACATTTTGCTTTGGCGGAAAGACAAGGAAAATTGAGATTAGTGGCTTCTGGTGACGGTAGAGACAATTCTGTAACAATTCATCAGGATGCTAATCTTTATGTGGGTGTGTTCCATAATGGCGATCGCCTAAATTATCCCACTAAGAACAATAGAGCTTTATGGTTGCAAATAGCTAGAGGGGCAATAGAAGTTAACGGTCAATTAATTGCTGCTGGTGATGGCGCTGCTATTACTCAAGAAGCAAATTTGGAGTTTGCAGCTACTAATGATCACACCGAAATCCTGTTGTTCGATTTAGCCCAATAAGAATACATCAACTAGTGTTAACAGAAGGTTCAATCTCCGATGCATTTTCCTTAAAAATTCTAGTTTTTTAGCTGACTATCAAATCGAACCTTCTGTTTTCTGTCTTCATGAAATGACAAATTATGAATTTATCAGTATCCGATAGTCTTCCTCCTCAATTACGGGATGCTGCTAATTATCAAAATCTTGTTGCAGCACAGGTACTATTTCATTATCGAGATCCCGCGGAATATATTTTTGTTCTAGAAGTCGGACGGATCCGATTAGTGCGTTATACTTGCGAAGGAAATCTCGTCGTTTTCCAGATAGTTAGGGCAACAGAAAGCTTTGCGGAGTCAGCACTATTCACCAACCTTTACTACTGCAATGCGATCGCTGAAGTCCCCTCCCGTGTGATTGCTTATCCTAAAACTGTTGTTGCGGAAGTTTTACCAAATAATCCCGATCTGGCTTTGACTCTTTTACGAAGATTCGACCGCAAAAGCCAATCTTTAAAGCAACTATTAGAGTTACGGAGTATTCGCTCGGCACGCGATCGCTTACTGCAATACCTCTTATTCTCCGTTTCCCCAGAAGAAACTACAATCGTTTTTGATCGCTCCTACAAGGATATTGCCACTGAATTAGGTTTAAGTCCCGAAACTTTGTATCGCACCCTAGCTGAGTTAGAACGAGAACAAATCATTACTCGCCAGGGAAGACAAATTGAGTTAGTAACTCCCCGAAACCTGATTTAAATCATATGTTTTCCAATCAGACCAACTCTATACTTTGTTTTAGAGAGAGTTACATCCCTGTTTCCAATTCCCTGTGATAGTATTTAGCAACATAAACATGACTGCTTCATACCAATATAAGCGTCTTTCTAAAGATGATGCCGTTGTTTTACTGATCGATCATCAGGCTGGTTTAATCTCGCTAGTTCAGGATTATGCCCCTAATGAATTTAAAAATAACGTTTTGGCTCTGGCAGAATCAGCAAAATTTTTTAATCTGCCGACAATTCTGACCACCAGTTTTGAAAAAGGACCAAATGGACCGCTAGTTCCCGAAATTAAAGAATTACACCCTAATGCTCCCTATATCCCCCGTCCCGGTCAAATCAATGCCTGGGATAATCAAGATTTTGTTAAAGCGGTTAAAGATACTGGTCGCAAACAGTTAATTATGGCAGGAGTTGTTACTGATGTCTGCGTGGCTTTTCCTGCTTTAAGTGCTTTAGAAGCAGGATTTGAGGTGTTCGTCGTCGCGGATGCTTCTGGTACTTTCAACAAAGATGTACGAGATGCCGCTTTAAGGCGAATGCAGTGTGCTGGAGTACAAATGATGAACTGGTTTAGTGTGGCGTGCGAACTGCATCGCGACTGGCGTAATGATATTGAAGGCTTGGGAACATTGCTTGCTAAATATATTCCCAATTATCGTAATTTAATGACTAGCTATTTTGCTACATCCAAATAATTCGCTCCGATCCTAAAAATCATGAATAATTATCATAAAACTAAAAGACGAGATTTCTTAAAATGGGCTTTAGCAGCAGGATTTTCTACTTATTTACTTGAT
>DAXETX010000114.1:0-4728 GCA_051155735.1 Xenococcaceae cyanobacterium | reverse complement strand
GCATAAAATTCAGTAACGATTCCCATCCAGATTCCAGGCAAAATACCGAGTTTAGAAGCAGAAGTAAACAACTCATAGCTAGCGAAAGCACTATAAATAGCTAAAGCTTCTTCCCAATCAAGATCGGTAGGGTTACATTGTTCTAAATAACAGCCCGCATCAGACAAACAATTAATTGCAGTTTGAATACAAGAGCGCGTATCTTGACTTATTGGTAAAAAATCCACCCCATAAGTCCAAGCAATGCGCAGATCGGATAATTTTTTGTCTGTTGGTTTATCTAACGGTACGGGTGGTATCTCAGGCTGTCTGATATCTGCACCAGCAATTAAAGAAAAACATAGTTGCAAATCCTCTACAGAACGGGCCAAAGGACCAATTCTCAACATATGGCGAATATAATTTGGTTTTCCTGGTAATGGGGGAATATGTCCTGTAGTGGGAACTCGACGATCTGTAGGCATAAACCCATAAACACCGCAGTAATGGGCTGGAACACGTATCGAACCTGCAACATCACTACCAATATCTAAAGGGGAAAAACCAGCAGCAACAGCACTTGCCGAACCACCACTACTTCCTCCTACTGTACGTTCTAAATCCCACGGATTATTAGTTTGTCCAAAGAGGGGATTTTTGCTTTGGTAATCTCCTGCTAGTTTGGCAGGATTGGTTTTAGCGAAAATAATTGCTCCTGCTGCTTTCAGTCTCGCTACTGTAGTAGCATCTTCAGAGGGAATATAGTCTTTTAAAGGTGGATAACCAGCAGTTGTTAGTAACCCAGCTGTTTCTATCGTGTCCTTAATAGTAATCGGTACGCCGTGTAACGCTCCCCAGTTTTCGCCTCTCGCTAAAGCTTCATCCGCTTGTTTGGCTCTAGTTCTGGCTTTTGCTGCGTCTAAAGTAATAATGGCGTTTATTTTAGCGTTATGTTTATCTATCTGTTTTAAATATGCATCCAAAACTGCTACTGCCGAAACTTCCTTATCCCGTATCATCTGCGCCAGTTGAGTTGCTGTAGCATACACAATATTCATCAACCACAACCTAATACGATATATTCAATTAAGTTAATTATATTCATTTTTAGTTAATCGCTCTAATTGAAAGAAAAGGAGCAGACTCCCTTGGGGTTAATAGCGTAGCCAGAGAATTGGGGATTAAACCGCCAGCAATTTACAAACATCTCAAAGGTAATGCTGAATTAAAAAAAGCAGTAGCTCTAGCTATCCATCGCCGTTTTTTCGCCGAATTTAAGCAGAAAACTGCTGATCTTAAAGAGCCTCGTGCTTTTTTGCGGGCTGGAGGCTTTGCCAGTCGGGAATTTGCGCGATCGCATCCTGAACTTTATCGAGTGATGATGCAATTTCAACTGCAACCTGACGATCCCGAATCAGCTTCTGTAATTAGAGAATCCCAAAGTTTTTTGCAAGTTCTTTTAGACTCTGACAATATAAGCGAATCTAAATTGATAGATATCATGCGCCTAGCAAATGCAACCATTGTCGGCTTTATCGCTTTAGAACAGTCAGGATATTAACCTTACCTCGCTCCACAGATGATAGTTTTAAAATAGTGCTAGATGCTTTGTTAGTTGGGATTGAACATATAAAACGTAATTGATTGTGCAAGTTTTAACCGCGGAAGGCGTACGCATTTATGTTAGGAGACTCAATGACGAGTTACTTATTACTCATTACTCATTACTTATTACTTACGAACAATTAACTAATCTTGTCCTAACCGATTAACCTACTGCGATAATAAAGGACAAAAGACATCTAGCTAATCAAACCCCCATTACTTTCCCCAGTAAAAATGGCGTAATTTCTGGCAGAGATAAAATATGTTTGACTGCACCTAATTCAATCGCTTCTTTTGGCATCCCAAAAATTACTGAAGTTTCTTGATTTTGCGCAATCGTCAAGCCTCCTGCTTGTTGAATCAGCCGCATTCCTGCTGCGCCATCTTTACCCATACCAGTCAAGAGAATTGCGATCGCCTGACTACCATAAACTTTTGCTATGGATTTAAAAGTAACATCTACCGCAGGAAGGTGTCCGCCAACGGGAGAAGAGTCAGAGCAAATAAATCGTCCTTGACTATCTAACTCTAAATGTTTTTTTTCTGGAGGAAAATAAATAGTTCCTGACTGGGGAATCATCCCAGAGCTAGCTATTTGAATTGGTAGAGGACAGCTAAGAGCGAGCCACTGAATTAAACCATCGAGAAAGCCATGACTAATATGTTGAACACATACAATTGGTACAGGAAAATTAGCGGGTATTCCCTCAAAAATCGCCTGTAAAGCTTGAGGACCTCCTGTAGAAGTACCAATTGCCACTATTTTGATGCCAGAAGCGGAAGTAGCAGCAGCTTGTTGGGGAGATTTTGATCTTGGCTGGGATATTGCAGCAAAATTAACAGCAGCTTGCTGGGGAGTCTTTGATAGTGGTTGGGACGAGAAATCTGATAGAGAAGCGCGCTTTTTGAAGACTCTAACTCCTGCTAGAACTTTAATTTTATTAACTAACTTTAAGCGATCAATTTGAGATGCTGGGCTTTCTCCAGAACGTGGTTTAGGAAAAATATCTACAGCACCAGCTTCTAACAATTCAAAAATACGGTGACGCTGTTCTGTTTGTACTGAAACACTAATCACTAAAATTGGTCGAGGATCTGTTGCCATTACTTGTTTGGTAAATTCCAAACCATCCATTTTGGGCATATGGAAATCAGTGCAGATCACATCAGGATTGAGTTGCGGAATCAGGGCTAATCCTTCTACCCCATTGCTAGCTGTTCCAACTACTTCTATATCTGGTGATGTCTGAAAAATGTTTTTCAGTACAGTTTGAAAAATGGCAGAGTCTTCAACGATTAAAACGCGAATGGGCATGAGGGTAGAACAATATTAATGGGCTATTAATTTTAAATTAATCGAGTAAGCGTATCTAATAAAAGATCTTGGTTGAACTGACCTTTCACAATATAAGCATTTGCTCCTGCTTCTGCGCCTTTGCGTTTATCTTCATCTGTAGCTAGAGATGTTACTAAAATAATTGGGAGTTCGCTATATTCATCATGCTGTCTGATGCGTTCGGTTAAAGCAAAACCGTCTAGGTTAGGCATTTCTACATCGGAGATTACAGCATCAAAATAGTCATTTTGCAGTTTGCTATAGCCATCTAAACCATCTACTGCTGTGACTACTTCATAACCTACTGCTTCTAATAAGCGTTTTTCTTGGGTACGAACCAACATTGAGTCTTCAACTACCAAAATTTTAGATTCTGCTCCCTTAAGTACATTAGTCGCAGTGGCTGTTCCCCTGGGTTTTGACTGGGGCAGCATTTTGGCGTGAGAATTAGCACCTGCTAACACAGAAGCATTGCTTTGCTTTAAGGACTGGAGTAAATCCGTAGGAGAGAGAATCATGCAGACTTCCCCTGTTCCTAAGATAGTTGCACCCGCAACATTACGCACCCGACGCAAAATATTACTTTGAGGTTTAAAAGCGACATCAACCACATCCAATAGACGATCTACAATTAACCCAAATTTTTCTGGTCCTACTTTCATTAAAATACAAGGTTTTTTGTTGCTAGTCAGATTTTCGGTTTTAGCTGCTAGGGCATAAGCTGGCGAGTTGGTAATTTTGAGCAAATCAGCCAAATTAGCTACTGAAATTGCTTTACCGTTGATTGCGATGGTATCTTTGCCTTCTAAAGGAAAAATTTGTTGCGGATCGATCTGTAAGCTAGCTTCGACAAAATCAATCGGTATGGCATGAGCAATACCATGAATATCGATTAACATGACATGAGACTTAGCTAGGGTCGTCGGTAATCGAAGATAAAAAGTACATCCTCGATTCGGGGTAGAATCAATTTCAATAATTCCTTTGAGTTTTTCGATGTTGTTTCTTACTACATCCATGCCGACTCCCCGTCCAGAAACTTCGGTAATAAAGTTCCGAGTCGAAAAACCTGGATGGAAAATTAGAGACTGAATTTGACTAACACTCATGCTCTCTAATTCTTCTGGATAGAATAAACCCCGTTTAATCGCTGTCTTTTTAATTTTTTCGATGTCTAAGCCTCTACCATCGTCCTGAATTTCGATGACAATTTTATTGCCAGCCTGATAACCTTTTAAACTGATAGTGGCTTGCACTGGTTTTCCTGCTTGAATGCGTTCTGTCGGTGTTTCGATTCCATGATCCACCGCATTACGAATCAGATGCATTAGGGGGTCTTTAATTTCTTCGAGGATTTTTTTATCTGCTTGAGTATCTGCGCCCTGAATCACTAACTGTACTTGTTTAGCTTGTTCTTTGGCTAAATCTCTAACTAATCGAGGAAAATGCTGAAATACTTGAGATAAAGGTAACTGGCGCAGATTGGCAATTTTATCTTCTAATTCTCCTGCGACAAATTCTAATTTGGTGTTGTTTTCTTGCGCTAGAGTTCTTAGCTGTTCTATTTTTCGCTCTAGACGTGCTGCGACAGTTTCTGTTGCTAAAACCGATTCCTTTAAGTCTAGTTTCTTTAACTTAGTAGTTTTTAATTCTTTCCATAAGCTAGAGATTTGTTCGATCTCTGCTACTGCATAAGCCATGCGAGTTTTACTAACAATTAGCTCTCCTACCTGAGTAACTAATTTGTCTAAAGCTTTTGTCGGTACTCGAACGGTATCGATGCGATAAGGTTGCTCGATTTTGGTAGG
>DAXETX010000113.1:0-7645 GCA_051155735.1 Xenococcaceae cyanobacterium | reverse complement strand
AGTATGGCGATCGCTATTATAATTGCTTTGGCTGCTTTACTCTACGATGCTGTGAGCAAACATCAGGTTTTGATTGGACCTTTAAATATGGGCTGTTGTCGAGGTGGCAACTTACTTTTAGGCATGAGTTCCATTCCTGCTGGATTAAGCCAAAGGTGGTGGTTAGCTCTGTTACCGATTGTTTATATTGCTGCAATTACTGCCATTAGTCAAGGGGAAGTACGAGGTGGAAAACGAGAAACGGGAATAGTGGCATTATGTTGTCTCGCAGCTGTTTTTGGTAGCGCGATCGCTCTAGGATTAGTTACTAGTTATCAACTTGTGGTTGCATTACCCTTCCTGATATTTTTAGGGATCAGAGTCATCCCACCATTTATCGTAGCCACTCAAAATCCGCAACCAGAAATAATTCAGTCTGCCGTCAAAGCAGGAGTTTTGTCACTAATTGTCTTAAATGCAACTTTAGTAGCTGGTTTTGCCAGTTGGCTTTATGGCTTGCTAGTTTTGAGCTTATTACCTCTTTCCCAAATATTAGCCAAAAAAATGGCGGTAACTTAGAAAGCAAAATCTTAACCGATAAGCCTTGTTATTGATAGGTAATAGGTACATTGGTGACAAGTTAAGGGTGTGTGTTGTTTGTCAATTGGTTTATAGCTACGAAGCTCCGTAGCTATTAGCCATTAGCTTTTGAGGTATTTTCATCAACTGTAACTTGAAAAATGGCGATCGCCGTACCAATCAACTCTAATCCATTTTTAGTGTTGTCTGAGAGATAAAACACTATCCGTAGTAGTTGACTAAAACTATTTTTTCTTAACTTGTCACCAATGGGTAATAGGTAATAAATGTCCTAACCTAACCCCTTATTGCTATAAGAACTAAAAGCTAAAAGCTAAAAACCAAAAGCTAAAAGCTAGTTGACAAACAACACAAGCCCTTAACTTGTCACATTTACTAATTTTTATGATTGATGCCAAGCTTAAACAAATAGACCGCCAGATAGTCGAACTACTAGGTCAAAGAATTTCGCTGCTGGCTAATGCCTCAAATCCTCCTTCAGTCGCAGCGCAAATAGCCAATTTAGCTCCTTTACTTACCCTATTTAATGTACCCCAAGAGATTGGAGAACAATTAGTAACTAATTGTTCCATCAAACATCCACCAGCTAGGGTAAAAACTCCCGAAAAATCGCGTCGGATTACGATTGTGGGTGGAAAAGGGAGAATGGGGCAGTTTTTTGCCCAACAATTAGCTTTGGCAGGTCACTGTGTCGAAACTATTGGCAGAAAAGACTGGGAAAAAGCCCCAGAACTGATCGCTACAGCGGAATTAGTCTTAATTTCAGTTCCAATTGAACAAACACTCACAATCATCGAACGCACCGCTAAATATCTTGCTCCTGATGCTGCTATTGCTGATATTACTAGCATCAAAACCGAACCAGTAGCAAAGATGCTGGCTTGTCACCAGGGAGCAGTGATGGGATTACATCCGATGTTTGGTCCTAACCAGAACTCATTTGCTGCCCAAAAAATAGTAGTTTGTTCTGGTCGTCATGACGCTTCATTTAAATGGTTTTTAGATTTTATGGCAAGTCAAGGAGGAGACTTAATTTATTGTTCGCCACCAGAACACGATCGCCTGATGGCAATTATTCAAGCAGTTCGGCACTTTTCTCAATTAGGTTTTGGCGTTTTTCTGAATAGCGAACCTGTAGATTTAGAACGCAGTTTAGCGATGGCAAGCCCTAACTATCGTTTGGAGTATGAGGCGGTGCAACGATTTTTCGGACAAAATCCCACGATGTATATAGACATTATGTTGGCTACTGAAACTAGTCGTCAAACGATTGCTCGATTAGCCGAAATCTATCAATATTTAGCTGACTTAGTCGCCCAAAAAGACCGCGAGGCTTTGATCGGGGCTTTTGTAGCTAATCAAGATTTATTGGAGTCATTGTCATATACTTCTTTAGCAAAAAGCGATCGCCAGCAAGAAAAGTATTGTGCTAATGGCAAAAACTAGTAGCTGAAACCGCAAAACCTGACTTTTTTTTAGATATCTATTCTTGGTAACAGACGGCACAAGCCTCTGAAAACGCTCCACGTAGAGGGGGGAATTCGGGGGAAGCCTTTTTACTTATCCTCTTAAATAATTATCGATATCGATGCTGAAGTTTTACCATAATTGTTTATCTCCCGACTCTCGTTGTGTTTGGATTGTAATTCAAGCCAAAAAAATTGCTGTAGAGTTAATTTCCCAACCAGCGACAGCAGCGACAAACCCGTTTGATTATGTGCCGACTATTATCGATGAAGGCTTGGAAATAAAAGATACTTTCGCAATTCTCGACTATTTAGAAGCTAAATATCCGACTCCTGCTTTATTGCCGAAAGAAGCTAAAACTTTAGCGATCGTGAGAATGGTCGAAACCCTGTGCCTGAATCGTTTATTCCCTGCGATCGCCCAGAGTTCTCCTCTTAGTGAAATCGCGTTACAATTTTCGGAATTAAATGATTTAACAAGCGATCGCTCATTGCCCCAATATGACAACGAGAAAATACTCTCTGTGTTGAGCTTCTTAGAAAGCGTTTTGCAGCATCATGAATACTTTGGGGGCTATCAAATTACTCTGGCTGACGTAGTAGCTGGTACGGCAATTCCTTTATTACCCTGTATTGGGATATCTTTAGACCAATTTCCTAGTTTAAAAACCTGGATGCTGCGCTTGACTAAATGGTCAGCGTGGTTGGGAACTCAACCCTGGTGGCAAAGAAATTTTCAATCTTTGAGTTTTAATACCGCAAAAGTGAGAGATTATGAAACTAATTTGACGGCAATATCGGATAATTCGGAACTAAATTTTAGTTTGCCAGCAATTAGTCAAAAATTCGCGGTTAACTTTCAATATCAAGTTCACTTTACGAGAAAACTACTAGCATTAGATAATCCATTATTAGCCCAGGTGATGGCAGCAGCAGCAACACAAGCCCCGAAAAAAGCGATCGCTGTTGTTGATTCAGGATTACTCACTCATTATCCTCAATTACTCAATCAAATCGAAAACTACGCCTGTAAATGGTCAAATTTATGGCGTTTGGTAGTCGAGCCAATAGTAGTTTTAGCAGGAGAAGCTGCCAAAAACGATCCGCAACTAATTGCGCAAATTCATACCACAATTCAACAAGCTAGTATTTGTCGTCATTCTTACATCTTGGCATTTGGTGGTGGCGCCGTATTAGACATGGTAGGTTATGCTGCTGCTACCGCACATCGAGGCATTCGTCTGATTCGGATTCCGACTACTGTATTGGCACAAAATGATTCGGGAGTCGGGGTGAAAAACGGGATTAATGCCTACAAGCAAAAGAACTTTCTCGGTACTTTTGCCCCACCCTACGCCGTAATTAATGATGTCGAGTTTTTAACTACTTTAAGCGATCGCGATTGGCGTTCAGGAATCGCTGAAGCGATCAAAGTCGCTTTGATTAAAGATGCTGATTTCTTTACTACCATTACTGCTGAAGTTAAGCAGCTTAACAAGCGTAATCTAGAGACTATGTCTCAGGTAGTTTATCGTTGCGCCCAATTGCACCTACAACATATTGCTACTAGTGGCGATCCTTTTGAAACTGGTTCTTCTCGCCCTCTCGATTTTGGACATTGGGCAGCCCATCGCTTAGAACATCTTACCCATTATCGCTTGCGTCACGGCGAAGCCGTCGCTATTGGCATTGCTCTTGATTGTACTTATGCTTGTTTGCAACAACTCTTACCTTACAGCCAATGGCAACAAATTTTAACGACGCTGATCGCTCTCGGATTTAGTTTATACGTACCAGAATTATCCTGGCAGGAAGCACCTTATAGTTTATTTCAAGGCATCGAGGAATTTCGCGAACATTTAGGAGGGGAACTAACTTTAATGCTATTACAACAAATTGGACAGGGAATTGAAGTGCATCAGGTCGATCTTGCTGTCTATCAACAAGCCATAATTAGACTTCAAGAATTTGTTAATAGTCAAGCTGATTTGGCGATCGCTAGCTAACTGCTCACTAGGACTAGATTTATGAAACTGACAACCCACGATAATCTTCATCTTACCTACTGTAGTAACATCCATCCAGGAGAAAGTTGGCAACAAGTTTTGACCAATCTCCAAAACTATGTTCCTGCTTTAAAAACACGCTTAGCTTCTCAAGCACCTTTTGGGATCGGGTTACGTTTAGCCGATATTGCCACACGGGAACTATTAGAATCAGATAACCTCTGGCAATTTAAACTGTGGTTAGAACAAGCCAATCTTTATGTATTTACCCTCAATGGCTTTCCTTTTGGTAGATTTCACCATCAAATTGTTAAAGACCAAGTTTATGCCCCTGATTGGACTAAAGTCGAACGGTTAAACTACACATTACGCTTAGTCGAAATTTTAGCCTTTCTCTTACCCCCTGGGATTGAGGGAGGAATTTCGACACTGCCTTTATCTTATAAACCTTGGTGGCAAAAAGATCCCCTAGCTCAAAAAACTGTCTTAATCAAAAGCAGTACCAATTTAGCTGTAGTTGTAGCAAAACTAATTGAGATCCGAGCCACCACAGGTAAGCTATTACATCTAGACATTGAGCCAGAACCAGATGGCTTAATCGAAAACACTACCGAAGTGATTGATTTTTTTCAGCATTGGCTAATACCTTATGGTGGTACTTATTTAGCGGGAAATTTGGGTATATCACCTCAATTAGCCGAATCGCAGCTGCGAGAACACATCCGCCTTTGCTACGATACTTGTCATTTTGCGGTAGCCTATGAACAACCTGCCACAGTTTTGGAGAGTTTATCAGCAGCAAAAATCAAAATTGGGAAAATTCAACTTAGTGCAGCAATGAAAGTTGCATTACCTTCAAATAGCAACCTAAGAGCCAAAATATCGGCAAAACTTAGCTCTTTTGCTGAATCTACCTATCTCCATCAAGTCATCGAACGCTACGAAGATGGTAGTTTGCGCCATTACTCCGATCTAAGTACAGCATTACCCTATCTCGCCCAAACTGCTGCTACAGAGTGGCGAACTCATTTTCATGTGCCGATTTTTATCGATGATTATGATTTATTACGCTCTTCCCAAGACGATATAATAACTGTTCTCAACTTATTATCTCAGAACCAGTTTTGTCAGCATTTAGAAATTGAAACCTATACCTGGGAAGTATTACCCTCTGAGATGAAAACCGATTTATTAACCTCCATTCAACAGGAATACGAATGGATATTAAATCAGTTATCAGTAAGCAGTAACCAGTTATCAGTCACGAGTCGTTAACCAATAAGTAAACTTTGCAGTTACAGCACCTTGCATAACTATCAGATACACCGATCGATTTAACCTTTGTCACAAATAATGAACTCATCTGCGTTTATCTGTGTTTATCTGGGGATATTTATTGATTGTCTCAGATTGAAATGTCCAACCCCTGTAACTGTTTATTGCTGATTAATTTCCCAAAATTCTAAGCTAAATATATAGTAATGCAGAAAACAGTAGTTCTTAACGTAGTTGGATTAACGCCTAGTTTATTAGGAAAACATACACCTTTTTTAACAAGTTGGGCAAATCGAAAACAAGTCGTACCAATCAAACCAGTTTTACCTGCGGTTACTTGTTCGGTTCAAGCCAGTTATTTGACTGGAAAAATGCCTTCGGAACATGGAATTGTCGGGAATGGTTGGTATTTTCGAGACGAATGCGAAATCAAATTTTGGCGACAGTCTAACAAATTAGTTCAAGCACCTAAAATTTGGGAAACGGCTCGTTCTTTAGACTCTAACTTTACTTGCGCCAATCTTTTCTGGTGGTACAATATGTATGCTACGGTCGATTGTGCGATTACGCCACGACCGATGTACCCTGCTGATGGTCGCAAAATTCCTGATATCTATACTCAACCAGCAGAAATGCGATCGCAGATTCAATCCCATCTCGGTCAATTTCCCTTATTTAATTTTTGGGGTCCTAACACTTCAATTAGTTCGAGTCAATGGATTGCTGAAGCTGCTAAGTGGATCGAACCTCAGTGTAGTCCTACTTTGACTTTGATCTATTTACCCCATCTCGATTACTGTCTGCAAAAATTTGGCTTCGATCTCGACAAAATTCAAACGGATTTGCAGCAAATCGACGGGGTTTGTGCCGATTTAATCAACTTTTATGAGGCTCATGATACCGAAGTTATAGTTCTTTCTGAATATGGCATCACTTCTGTCAATCAACCAATACATCTCAACCGAATTTTACGGCAAAATGGCTTAATTACGGTACGAGAAGAACTAGGCACAGAAATACTCAATCCTGGTGCTAGTATTGCTTTTGCAGTTGCCGATCACCAAATTGCTCACATCTATGTCAATGATCTTGACTACTTAGATGAAGTTCGTTCTATCTTAGAAGCAACTCCAGGAATTGCTCAAATCTTGGATGAATCGACCAAAAAAGACTACCAATTAGATCATCCGCGTTCTGGAGAGTTAATTGCGATCGCCCAACCCCAAGCTTGGTTTACCTATTATTACTGGCTGGACGACTCTCACGCCCCTGATTTTGCCACAACCGTCGATATTCATCGCAAACCTGGCTACGATCCTGTAGAACTATTTATCGATCCGCAACTAAAATTCCCTAAAGTCAAAGTCGGTTTGACTCTCCTTAAGAAACAATTGGGTTTTCGCTACCTGATGAATGTCATTCCCCTAGATGCTGAATTAGTCAGAGGTTCTCACGGTTGTCTTCCTACTTCTGTTGCCGAAAGTCCTGTTTTAATTACCAACTCAAAAAACTTAGAGGGACAAAAATCACTAGCTGCTACTGAGGTGAAAAACATCATTTTACAATGTTTAACTGGGAGTAAGCTGTCACGCATTTAATTTGCTTGTTGTGGCTGAGATGGGAGACTGGGAGAAAGGGAGATGGGGAGAGGAATTAATCGTTTTTTACCCTAATTAAATAATATGAAGTTTAAATGATTAACAGCTTGCTATTTCCAATAGAATTGCTATGTAATTGCTCAACTAGCATAAAACTCTGGCGATCGACCTATTAACTTAAGTAATAATAATTGGTTCATAGAGTTGAGAAAAAGATGAAAAGGCTCATCACAGCAAGCGCGATCGCCATAGTTACTAATATCACTACTACAGTAATGATTCAACCTGCTACTGCCCAAATTTTAGAATTAGGTTTGCTTGCTGGTACAGCTTTAAATGCCTTATTAAATCAAAATTCTGAACCCAAAATTACGCCAACCCCGCAACCGCTTCCTGAAAGAAATTTTACTGTCGGAACAGATAATTTAAATGGGAACAACTTTAATTTTTCTTTGTTTCCCGATTTAACTAATTCGAGAAATCCTAATCAAGTTCAGTTTACTCCTATTCCCCAAAATACAGTAACCCCATTAAGATCGAGATAGAGAATTGGCAAAATTTAGATTCATGACTAGCATTAGAGAAGAATTAGACCGCAAACTAAATAGCTTATCTCCTGAACAATTAGACTCAGTTCGTCAATTTATAGAGTCGCTCGAATCTCAACCAACCCAAGCAAATTTAGACTATCCTCTAACCAACGAAGATATCGATAGAATTA
>DAXETX010000112.1:0-5996 GCA_051155735.1 Xenococcaceae cyanobacterium | reverse complement strand
TGATAACTGCTTACTGTAAAAAAAACTTTCACAACTTCTTCAAACTTGCAAGCTATAGTCACAGTTGAATAGGTTGAGGCAGGTCGAAGGTACTCTGTCTTGAAAAGACGGAGTCTGCTTTGACTTCGTAAAGATAAATATGATGCACAGAATCTTGCCTAATAGAAAAGAAGCAGGTCGCAGATTAGCAGCAGAACTAATAGATTATAGCAATCATCCCCAAGCTATAGTCTTAGGATTACCCCGTGGTGGTGTACCAGTAGCCTATGAAATTGCCAACCAGTTAAATCTACCTCTAGATGTCTGTTTGGTCAGAAAGCTAGGCTTACCTAGTAATCCAGAAGTTGCAGTAGGAGCGATCGCCGAAGCAGCTTTATTACCTGATTACAACGGAAATATTACGATCATCGATCAAAATACGGCGCAAATGCATGGGGTTGAGCCAGCACAAATTGAAGCAATCGCAGCTAAAGAACAAGCGGAATTAAGATGGCGCGATCGCTGTTATCGCCATTTTCGTCCGATGCTAGAAATTCGCGATCGCATTGTCATCTTAGTTGATGATGGTATGGCGACAGGGTTGACAATGCACGCTGCTGTGACAGCAGTACGTAAGCAGCAGCCAGAAAAAATTATTCTTGCTATTCCTGTAGCCTCGACATCGGCAATAGAACAATTAAAAACTCAGACAGACGCTATTATTTGCTTGATTACACCTGAGTACTTTAGTGCGGTAGGTTTCTGGTATGAAGATTTTACTCAAGTAAGCGATCGGCAAGTTTGCGATTTACTGTCTCAAGAAACTCACAACATCGTCAACTAAAGTGCGATCGCCAAATGGAACAAAGTCCGATTCTCAAAACTCACTTTTGAAACTGACGCGGAGAGTTTTTTAAACCTTTAGATATAAGTAGAGTATGACAACAGGATGTGGGATGATTCGATGACACACTCACAGATGACGAATCAAGATAAAATTAAGATCACAGTACATTTGCGGTTATCTATCTTGAAATTAAAAGAATATACTAGCAGGCATTGAATGGACTAAAAAATAAATGCTGGCTAGGGTCTGGAGTGCTGCGATCGCAGGGATTAATGGGATTAAAGTAGGAGTAGAAGTAGATGTAGCGGGAGGACTTCCTAAAACTGTGATCGTCGGATTACCTGATACAGCGATCCAGGAGAGTCGCGAAAGAGTCAAAGCAGCTTTAAAAAATGCGGGTTTTGCTGTCCCCGTTAGGAAAATTGTGGTTAATCTGACTCCTGCGGATTTACGCAAAGAAGGACCGAGTTTCGATCTTCCTATTGCAGTAGGAATTTTAGCAGCATCCGAGCAAGTTAATCCTCAGTTGTTAGGTGACTATTTATTTTTAGGGGAGTTATCGTTAGATGGCAGTTTGCGACCTGTAGCAGGAGTGTTACCGATCGCAGCAGCAGCCTCACAATTAGGGATTGCAGGTTTAGTCGTACCAGCAGATAATGCCCAAGAAGCAGCAGTAGTAGAAGCTATCTCGGTTTATGGCTTGCACGATTTGGCTGAAGTAGCAAAATTTTTAGACTGTCCTGAAAAATATCAACCTGTAGCCATAGACAGTAAGACAAAATTAGAAAACTCACCATCTAGTTATCTCGATCTCAAAGATGTTAAAGGACAGGTACAAGGAAGACGCGCCCTCGAAATAGCAGCAGCAGGAGGGCATAATTTAATCTTTGTTGGTCCTCCTGGAAGTGGTAAAACCATGCTGGCGAAAAGATTATCAGGAATCTTACCCGATCTCGATTTTAATGAAGCTTTAGAAGTATCTCAGATTCATTCAGTAGCAGGATTACTCAAAAATCGCGGTTCTTTAATTACTACTAGACCGTTTCGCAGTCCGCATCATTCTGCGTCAGGTCCTTCCTTAGTAGGTGGCGGTAGCTTTCCGCGACCAGGTGAAATATCCTTAGCACACAAGGGTGTCTTGTTTCTCGATGAACTAACAGAGTTTAAACGGAATGTTTTAGAATATTTGCGCCAACCTTTAGAAGATGGTTGCGTTACGATTTCTCGAACTCGTCAGTCAGTGGTTTTTCCTGCCCAGTTTACTTTGGTTGCTAGTACTAATCCTTGCCCCTGTGGTTATTTTGGCGATCCGATTCAACCTTGTACTTGTTCCCCCCGTCAACGAGAACAGTATTGGGCGAAACTCTCAGGTCCTTTAATGGATCGCATTGATTTACAAGTGGTAGTTAACCGCCTCAAACCTGAAGAAATGACAGGACAAACTACAGGAGAAGCTTCCCTACGGATTCGCGATCGCGTTATCGTCGCCCGCGATCGCGCTAGAAAGCGGTTTCACAATCAGCAGCAAGTGAGTTGTAATGCGGAAATGCGATCGCATCATTTAAGAGAATTTTGTCAGTTAGATACGAGTAGTAGCAACTTGTTAGAAGCAGCAATCCGTAAGTTGGGCTTGTCTGCTAGAGGGATGGATCGAATTTTAAAAGTATCTCGCACTATCGCCGACTTGGCTGGCGATGAGAAGCTTAAAAGTTCTCATGTGGCAGAGGCAATTCAGTATCGAACTATTGACAGGATGCAATAAAGTTTCACCCTAAATGTAGCTCGAAAAGGCGATCGCTTTAGAGCGAATGGCTTATATTTTATTTTAAGTTTAGATAACTACTAAAAATACAGCGTCTCTGCTTTACCATATCATACTAAATCTTCAGAATAGAAATTATCTATCCTGAATCTAAAAAATTCTTCTTATCGCCTTTTTACCGCATCACTATGTTAACTTTCAAAATATCCTGTTTAATTATTTCTATCATTACTTGTTCGGGAACATCGAGAAATAATGTCAAAGTACTATCTTAAATTAATCGGACTGATTGCAGTTTTGATTATTAGTTTTATTGACTATTTAATCGTCATTGATATTTCTTTATCGATTCTTTACCTATTACCTATTGCTTTAACAACTTGGCATGGAAAAAGATGGTTTTCTTTATTTCTAGTCGTCATTAGTACTGCTGGTTGGTTTATTGCTGAGTTTACCGCCAAAACTGATTTACATTTATTGCTACTTTTATGGAATACAATCGTTAGGTTAATTGTTTTTTTGACGATAGCTTATCTTTTATCTACGCTCAAAATAGCTTATGAAAAAGAAAAAAACTTGGCACGAACTGATGGACTTACAGAAATAGTTAATCGACGGTTCTTTTGGGAATTATTACGGTTAGAATCTAAACGTTCTATTCGTTATGGTCATTGTCTAACTCTAGCTTATTTTGATTTAGATAACTTTAAAATAATTAATGACCGTTTTGGGCATAAAGCAGGAGATAAATTATTAAAATTGATTGCTCAAACAATTCAAAATCAAATCCGTGAAACTGATACCATCGCTCGTTTAGGTGGAGATGAATTTGTTTTACTTTTACCAGAAACTAACTATCAAGATAGCTCTATTCTCTTATTACGTCTTCAGCAAACTTTGAGCGAGGCAATGAAAGCATATCCTTCTACCGTAAGTCTCAGTATCGGAGCAGTCACCTTTTTAAGTTTACCCGATTCAATCGAGCAAATGCTCGAACAAGCAGATAGTTTAATGTATCAAGTTAAACAGAGTGGCAAAAACGCGATTAAACATCAAGTGTTTCCCGAAAAGCTACTTTGAAATCCTTTCGATTTGATAATTTTAGCCGATTATTTAGGCATTTAATCTTAGCTACAAAATAAAACTTTAAAATAATTGTTTCCTAACTAAAAAGTGTGCTAACATTTGTGAAAATCAATAGAGTCAGTCAGCCTAATCTCAAAAACTAGATACCACAAAGGTAACTGGATTTAAGGAGCGGGGGAACCAACTTTTGGGGCTTATTTCAATAGTGATTATTGAGAAGAACATCTCTCAGTTCTAGCCCGTCAGCTAACCTCGTAGGCATTGAGAGGAGATTGAAGAGATAGCATTTAAAGTATAATTGCTCTCATCAGTATCCTTCTGTATTAACTGCTCTCTACATCGTCAGTTGTCGGAATCGCTAAAAAGACTCATCGGAGTTTCTAATAGCTACCGCAGCAGTGTCACTAATTACAAAGGAGACTCAAATTATGCTTATTATCTATTGCATTTTTTAGCATTATCTAAATAGATTAAATTTCAATTTAGTAAGGTATTGAATTACAGAATCTTACTTATTGGAAAAAAATAATAGTAATCTTTTACTAACTGAATTTCTGAAAATGTTTAGATATTTTTGGTGATATCACTATCCCTTCTAATGAGATCAATTCATTTGAAAACTGCTCTAAAATCTCTAATCAAAATTTAGTTTTAACTTTAATTCAAAGACTAATTAAAAAGCAATCATTAATTTAGTAATCTTGATATCTCTTTATTTAACTAATACCTATTTAATTTAAAAACATGGGAACAACATTGGCTAATCTACCCGCTATTGTCGCTGCTCTAACATTTACTACAGTAATTTTCTCAATCCTTACCGAACGATTGCACCTAACTGTTGCAGCATTTTTAGGAGCGTTAGTCTTAGTTTTCGCGCACGTAATGACCTTAAATGAAGCCATTGGCTATATTAGTCAAAGTTATGCCACTTTAGCTTTGTTTTTCGGCGTTATGGTGTTGGTCAGAGCTTTTGAGCCGACTAATATTTTTGCTTATTTAGGCACGCAGATGGTGCTATTAGCCAAAGGAGAAGGTAAACGGCTAATCTTAGGCATTATTGCCATTACTACTCCCATCTGTGCGGTGTTGCCCAATGCTACTACAGTAATGTTGCTCGCTCCACTTATTCCGCCTATTGCTCAAGAAATTGGCGTAGATTTTGTGCCTTTGCTAATTTTAATGGTTTTTGTCGCTAATAGTGCGGGGTTGTTAACTTTAGTTGGCGATCCAGCTACTTTTTTAGTCGGAGATGCAATTAACTTAAGCTTTAATGATTATTTGATGAAGTTGAGTTTAGGAGGTGCGATCGCAATTGTTTCAGTTTTAATTTTAGCTCCCTTTTTGTTCCGTAGCATCTGGAATAAGAAGCTGACAGACATGAATACTCTACCTCATCCCAAAATCAATCATCCTCAAGTCTTGCTATTAGGCGGATTACTCATGGCGGTAGTGCTACTGTTTTTTGTCATTGGTGACTCTTTACCAACGCCGATTCCTCCTGCTGCGGTAGCTTTACTGGGAGCAGCGATCGCCTTACTATTAGCCCATCAAAGCAAAATTGATACGGTCAATAATATTTTGCAAGATGTGGATTGGAGTACTCTACTATTTTTTATGTCCACTTTTGTCTTAATCGGTGGACTCGAAAAGACAGGAGTATTAGATCATCTTTCGGCATTATTAGCCCTTGTTTTAGGACAAAATATTGCTTTGGGTTCTTTAGGGTTATTAGTTATCGTTGGTTTGCTCTCAAGTATTATTCCGAATATTCCTTTAGTAGTAGCAATGATTCCTTTACTAAAGCAGTATCTAGTTAATGTTGGCTTAGTCGGCGCAGAAGTGTTAACCCCTGGCTTTGAAGGACAATTACCCCCAGAAGTTTTACCCTTGTTTTATGCCATGATGTTTGGTGCGACCCTAGGGGGAAATGGAACTTTGATGGGAGCATCATCTAATATTGTGGCAGCAGGAGTTGCCGAACTCCACGGTAGTCGGATTTCTTTTAGTCGATTTTTACAATACGGTATTCCTGTAATGTTGGTACAGCTTGTTATTGCAGCTTTATACATTACTGTGAGTTTTTTAAGGTAAACCAGATGATTAATGTTTTATTGTGTCTCATAATTTTTTTAGTCTCTTGTTTCCATGCTGGAATTCAACCAGCAACAGCTAGACAATTAAAACTAGAAAAACCGCTTGGGATTATCGTCTGTTTCTCTGGGGGAAGAGAAATTCTCAGAAAAGAAGTCGTTTCAGGTCCATTTGCCGATGAATATAAATTTGCCCATCAAGTTACCGTCAAAGATGCTACAGGAGAAC
>DAXETX010000111.1:0-13909 GCA_051155735.1 Xenococcaceae cyanobacterium | reverse complement strand
CCTCCCCGATAATTGCCAAATTCCTCACAGCTTCGCCTTTATCCGCATTAAATTGGCAAGGATGGTTAACCATTGGGGTAACAATTGGACTATTGTTGTTAAATGCTGCGACTTCACTTTCTGCAGAAATTGTCTTTTTAGGAGGTGCAGGAGTCTTATTTATCAGTGGTGTAATCGATGAAAGTACGGTTTTAGCTGGGTTTAGTAATCCTGGAATGACCACTGTAGCAGTGCTTTATATCGTAGTTACAGGGTTAACTCAGACTGGAGGATTAAGCTGGATTTCGCAAAAAGTCTTAGGACTCCCCAAAGGAGAAAATTCCACTTTACTAAGATTGATGATGCCTGTAATCGGGTTAAGTGCTTTTTTGAATAATACGCCAGTCGTGGCAATGTTTATTCCTGTGGTTAATGATTGGTCACGAAAGTTGGGGATTAGTCCTTCTAAGTTGATGATTCCTTTGAGCTATGCTGCAATTTTTGGCGGAATCTGCACCTTAATTGGTACTAGTACTAATTTAGTGGTTAATGGTTTATTGATTGCTCAGACTGATAGTGAGGGATTGAAGCTATTTGATATTACGATTATCGGCTTAGCTTGTGCTGTAGTGGGAACACTGTTTTTATTGCTCACCCATCGTTGGTTATTACCTAACCGTAAACCTGTAATTGATTTAACCGATGAGGATTTACGGCAATACACGGTAGAAATGAAGGTTACTGCTAAAGGTTCTTTAGTGGGAAAAACTATTGAACAAGCAGGATTACGTCATCTACCAGGACTATTTCTCGTCGAAATTGCTAGAGCCAATTTTGTGATTCCTGCGCCCCATCCTCAAGAAATATTAAGAGGAAATGACCAGTTAATATTTGCGGGAGTCGTAGATTCGCTGGTAGATTTGCAAAAAATTCGGGGCTTACAACCTGCGACGGACGAAGTTTTTAAATTAGATAGCCCTCGTGAGGAGAGGTGTCTTTTAGAGGTAATCGTAGCTGAAGCTTGCCCTTTAGTGGGTCAATCGATTCGAGAAGGACAATTTCGCTCCCGTTATAACGCGGTAGTTTTAGCCGTGGCTCGTAATAATCAACGCTTACAGGGCAAAATTGGGAATATTGCCTTAAGAGCAGGTGATACTTTATTGCTAGAAGCCCATCCAAATTTTTACTCTCAGCCGAGAGTAGCTAAAGAACTATATTTAATCAATCAAATTCCTGATTCTGAACCCTTGCGCCATGACAAAGCACCGATCGCCTTAATTACAGTAATTCTGATGGTAGCTTTGGCTGGCTTCGGCGTGATGAGTATGTTCAAAGCAGCGGTGTTAGCAGCTATTGTGATGATCGCATTGCAATGTTGTTCTCCGACAAAAGCGATCGCCAGTATTGAATGGTCAGTATTGTTAACCATTGCAGCAGCTTTAGCTGTGGGTCAAGCCTTAGAATCGACAGGAGCAGCCCAGGCGATCGCCACTACTTTAATTAACTATGGAGGCGATAATCCTTGGCTCGCTTTAATTATGGTTTACGGCATCACGACTGTTTTGACGGAAGTAATTACCAATAATGCAGCAGCAGCCCTCTTATTTCCTATTGCGATCGCCGTTTCTCAGAGTTTGGCTGTAAGCTATCTGCCTTTTGTCATTGCGATTATGATTGCAGCTTCAGCCAGTTTTGCCACTCCCATTGGTTATCAAACTAATCTGATGGTTTACGGACCTGGAGGCTATAAATTTACTGACTTTATGAGAATTGGGATTCCGCTCAATATTGTGATCGGAATTGTAACTGTAATAATTACCCCTTGGATTTATCCTTTTTAGCTAAATACAGCACTTTGCATCACTATCAAATACCTCGTCAATTGAACCTTTAGCACAAACAATTAACTTATCTGTGTTCATCGGCGTTCATCTGTGGACATTCATCTTCTCAGATCGATCTGCAATCCGCTGTAATTCCAATTTATATAACTTAATTAAAATTCTTAAAAAATATCTAGCTTTAGCTAGATATTTTTTGGCGTTTGATGAAGTTAGTAATTTTAGCTACGGAGATAATGTTTTTAATCAGATACAACGAAGATCACTATTTTCCCTCTTAATTTTGACAAAATGTTTAATTTACTCAATGTCTTTTTTGCTTTTGTCATGTTTGCCATTTTGCTGTTATTAGGCAGATTGGTTAAACAAAAAGTAAAGTTATTTCAAACCCTTTATTTACCAGAGTCAATTATTGCTGGCACAATCGCCTTATTGCTAGGTCCTGGAGTCTTAGGAGCGATCGCTGTTGCTTTAGGAGTCAGTCCTGAAGCTTATTGGGCTGGTGGGATTTTTCCTGAGACAATGCGCACTGTCTGGTCACAATCTCCTGGGGTATTTATTAATATTGTTTTTGCTGCTTTATTCCTCGGAGAATATATCCCCAACCCTAAAGATATCTGGCGTAAGACTGCACCGCAAGTAGCTTTTGGGCAAACACTTGCTTGGGGACAATATACGCTGGGTATTTTACTAGTAATCTTGGTTCTCACTCCTGTATTTGGCGTTAATCCGATTGCTGGAGCTTTAATTGAGATTGCTTTTGAAGGAGGTCATGGTACGGCTGCGGGGATGTCTGAAACTCTAGCCCAGCTTGATTTTCCTGAAGGTGGAGATTTAGCTATTGGTTTAGCCACAGTAGGGATTGTTTCAGGCATTATTTTTGGTACAGCTTTAGCCCATTGGGGTAGAACTAAAGGTTATATCGAAACTAAAGTAGCTCCTGTTGATAGCGGTGATGCTCAATTTCAAGAAACTGCACCGACAGAAAGCCATCAAGTCTTAGAGAGAAGACGACATTTGATGAATAATTTGTTGATCGATCCTTTATCTTTAAATCTCGGTTTTACAGGATTAGCTGTAGTTTTAGGATGGTTAATTTTACAAATACTAACAGTAATTGAATCCTTAACTTGGGGAAGAGGTGGCTTAGAGTTAGTTGCTGCTGTTCCTTTGTTTCCGATGGCATTAATTGGCGGAATTATTGTGCAACTAGTGATGAAGCAGTTCGATCTAGATTGCCTAATCATTCGCCGATTACAAGAGAGGATTGCAGGAGTTGCTCTAGATATTGTGGTAGTTACCGCTCTAGCTTCGATTAACCTGACGGTTATTGGTGCTAACCTTGGTGTCTTTCTCAGCCTGGCAATCGTCGGTATTATTTGGAATATCCTAGCTTTTATCTATTTAGCGCCTCGGATGCTTCCCGTTTACTGGTTTGAGCGTGGTATTGGTGATATGGGACAGTCGATGGGGGTCACTGCTACTGGTATTCTCTTAATTCGCATGGTAGATGCAGATAATAGCACAGGAGCTTTTGAAAGTTTTGCCTACAAACAACTTTTCTTTGAACCGATTGTTGGTGGTGGTTTATTTACGGCTGCTGCTCCTGCTTTAATCGCTCAATTTGGCTCTGTATCGATTTTACTTTTAACTACAGGTTTACTAGCTTTTTGGTTGGTTTTTGGCATAATTAATTGTCAACGTACCAAACAGAAATTAATCGCCGAACAAGGTACGGTTGAGGAACGAACTCCTGTGATCACTACTCCTGACTCTTAAAATCAGTTATCAGTCATCAGTTATCAGTCATCAGTTATCAGTTATCAACCATTAAGTAGGTAGGAACAATTAAGTTAAAGATGATGTGGAGTAGTGGGGTAGTGGGGGACTGAAAGCCTGCAAATAGTTTTCCATTTTATATTTAATTACACCCAGCTACTTAACCACTTTTATTGATTTAGAATTTGTCGGATCGTACTCTTAGCTTGAGAGCCGTAACCACCGCCAAATAAATTAAAGTGATTGAGAATGTGATAGAGATTGTAAATCCGCTTCCTTTGCTGATAACCAGGGTCTAATTGCCATTGTTGGTTATAGCCTTGATAAAAAGCAGGGTCAAACCTACCAAATAATTCTGTCATCGCAATATCCGTTTCGCGATCGCCGTAGTAAGTAGCAGGATCGAAAATCACTGGCTTTCCTGCTGCTGTTACACTGGCATTGCCCGACCAAAGATCGCCGTGAACAATCGAAGCTACAGGGTTTCTGTCCGCAAGTTGTTCTTTTACTGCTGCGATTACTTGATTGGTATCTGCAAAGTTTCCGCCTTGTCTGTTAGCTAGTTTTAGTTGATAACCAATACGTTGTTCGGCAAAAAAATCCGCCCAGTTATCTAGCCAATCATTAATCTGGGGCGTTGAACCAATCGTATTATTCATTTTCCAACCAAAGCGACCACCCAGTGCCTCGCCTTTGGCAAGACCGCTCGTTCCCTGTTGATGCATTTGTGCTAGTTGCCGACCCATTTTGTGCCAAGCTTCAGTATTACTGCGTCCACCCAAGTCCAACCACTCTAGTACTAGGTAGCAAGAATTGCCAACAGTACCCCAACAAACAGGATCGGGAACAGTTATGGTATGAGTTTGGTGCATCTCTTTCAGACCCGAAGCTTCGGCAATAAACATATCTAATCGAGATGCTTGATTGAGTTTGACAAAATATTGCTGATCGCGACTCTGCATTTTATAGCCCTGGTTAATACAGCCACCACCAACAGAACGCGTGTTCTGAATTGCCAGTTCTTTGCCTGTTGCTTGACTTATTGCTTTTGCTATGGTTTCCCACATAGTTCAACATTTTACTATCTGCATATTTTACTTTACTACTACTCAAATTTAGTCTCCTGGGGTTTAACCACTGCTTTAGTGGCGATCGCTGAAGTTGCTCTACTAGTTGGCTGTATTGAGATGATGAATGTTAAGGTGATATCAGTTAAGGCTCATATCACCGAAATTGTTTTGCTTAAAGCAGTTAGGGCTGCTGCTAATGAATGATATTTTAATGGAGTTTTTGCTGGCAACTATCTTATGATCGATCTTAAAAAAGAGTCATTAACACAGGAATTGGAGCAGGAGAAATTATGTTGATTACATTAACCACTCCTTTACCAGCGGAGGTTAAACTCTTAACTAGGATTAGTGCGATCGCCAATTCCTGTAAATGAGACTTAGCTTTAGGGTAATTTCTGCTCAAAGAGCAGCTAAACTCGCTCCCAGCGTCGCCTTGAGAGATTCAACCGCAGAATGCGGTTGAATGCAGACTATACCTTAGCAAGGCAGAGTAAAGTTCCCTTAAGCACTAGTATGGGGAAGCAAAGAATCGGGTAATTCATCTAGGGTGATCTGAACCGAACGACAAAATGCCTTCATTTGTGCGACCGTCATAGTTGGTTCTGCTTGTCCTTTTTCCCAACGACGAATCGTCGAGACAGCAACTCCAATATCTCTGGCTAGTTGTTCTTGTGATAATTGAGCAGTCAACCTTAACTTTTTAAAAGGAGAATTAGTAGTTTGGGGCTGACCTTTTTTTGGTCTTGTCATGGCAAAAATATAGTGTTGACAGAATTGTTGATTCGTGGGAGTGAGCGCTCAACGGTTTGTAGCTATTATTCCCGATTTCATTTCAGAAACTTGCAATACTTCTAGAGTAAGTACTACATATACACCGTTATATTGAATCATTTGAAGATACAAATACTACAATCTTAAAGAATATACTCGACTTTAAAGTCAAGTTGAGTTAAACGACTTTGCGATAAATAGAAGTTATATAAAAAAAGGGGTGTAATTGATTCACCCCAAAATCTAAAATTAGTTTCTCGATTATTGCTAATTAATTATTGATAATTGACGATGCGAGCAAAACTAGCAGGTTCTAAGCTTGCTCCCCCTACTAATACGCCATCTATTTCTGATTGTGCCATAATCTCATCAATATTATTCGGCTTGACTGAACCACCATATTGAATTGAGAGATCTTTGTTATCTAGTTGCTGACGAATAATCCTAATAACGCGATTGGCTTCTGCTGCTTCACAAGTATCCCCCGTGCCAATTGCCCAAATTGGCTCATAAGCAATCACCAAATTATTTTGGTCAATACCGACTAAACCAGCTTTGAGTTGATTAATAATAATCTCTTCTGTCGCTTGGCTATCACGTTGCGCTTTAGTTTCTCCTACACAGAGAATTGGTCTAATTTTATAGCTTTGAGCAGCTTTAAGGCGTAGGTTTACGGTATGGTCACTTTCCCCAAAATATTGCCGACGTTCGCTATGACCAACAATAACATAACTAACGCCAATCTCTGTCAGCATTTCTCCCGAAATTTCTCCTGTATAAGCTCCTTGATCTTCCCAGTGAATATTTTGCGCTCCTAATTGGATTCTACTACCATGAAGATTTTTGGACATTACAGTAAGAGAGGTAAAAGGGGTACAGAGGACAATTTCTCTAGCTTCATCAGTATTTTCAGTCTCGGATTTAAATTGTTGCACAAATTCTAAAGACTCTGCTTGATTTTTGTGCATTTTCCAGTTACCAGCAATTACTATCTTTCTCACAGCTTGATTATTTCTCATTTCTACTTTCTATTGCAAACTTAAGTTTACGATTAAAGTAGAAGTTAATGCTAGGTTATCAATCTCAGTAGTTAGGGGTTGATGAGGTGATGAGACGATGAGGTGATGAGGTGATGACTGTTTACTGATGAGGTGATTACTGGTCTTTTGTCTCCTTTTGACGGATTTTTTCCCACAATGATAAATACTGTTTAGTGGTTTCAACACTTAAAGGTAAAAGAAATTCACTTTGAGCTAAAGTGGCTAAAGTAGCGTTGATAAAATCTTGATTTTGAAAATTTTTAGCTAGATCGATCTGTTTTTCTAAAGTCCAAAGTGGTGAAATAGCTGAAGTAAACAAAGCAATTTGCTGTGCTGCTTTGGGTTGCCAACACCAATCAATCCAGGCTGCTGCTAGATCTAAATTGTTACTCATGTTAGTTTGAGCCAGAGGTGTCGGTTTAACCCAAATATCAGCCCATAAGGAAGTACCAGATTGGGGGATAACTATCGCCAGATTCGAGTAGCGTTTTAATAAAGGTAAAATATCTGAAGACCAACCTACTGCTAACCAAACATCTCCGATAATTAGGGGCTGTAAATATTGATCAGAACTGTAAAATTTAATCTGCTGATTTAAGGCTTGAAGTTTAGTTTCCAAGTTGTCTACGGCAGCAAGATTTTCGGTATTGAAAGAATATCCTAAACTTTTTAAAGTTAAACCAATAACCTCTCGATAATTATCTAATATCGAAATGCGATCGCGTAATTCCTCTCGCCATAAATCATTCCAGTCTTGGGGTGTCCAATCTAAATTTTGCAACTGATCGCGACGATAAACCATAATAGTATTTCCCCAACGATAAGGCGCACCATAAACAGTTCCGTTATCTGCTAGTTTTCCTTGGGAGTTTCGCTTGACTAATTGATGCCACAGGGGCGATAAATTATTCCAGTTATTAAGTTTATGTGGCTCTAAAGGTTGCACTAGTTTTTGCTGAATCGCAAATTCTAACCAATAATCTCCTAAAGTTAATAAATCGGGTTTTTTCGCCGAATTTTGGGAGTTTCGCCCTAATAAATTTCTCAAAAAATCGGTAGTTGAATCGGGAGCGACCGAATTACTTAAAAGTTGGAAGAGTTCTGATAACTGAGCTTGGGGTTTAAAATCTACCTGCTGTTGTTTGTTGAGGGTTTTTTGAAAATCACTAATCAACTGTGGCGGAATTGAACCTTGCAATAAACTAATTTTAAAGTCTAGTGCCATATTACTACAGCTTGATAGTAATTGGGCTAGGGTTAAAGTTGCGGTACTAACTAAAAAAGAACGACGACCAATCATGGCTTAATAACCGAGGGTTAACACTGAAATTAGCAAAATAACATTAAATTACTTAGTTTTTAGCATGCTGATAAAATGCCTTATGGGCAATTATTAAATGAATCAGGAATAGTATAGCTTTTTTGCATAATGCTCTTAGCATGAAAGGGAATTAATATTAAGATAACTTGTCATTACTTATGGATATAATACGAACACAAATTAAAGAACTTCAAGAAAAGGTAGATCGGCTTCATCAATTAGTAGAACGCATTGGCTCGCAACTTAATACTTTAACTACAGAATCTAAGTCAGTGACAGAAGATTATTCTGCGACTGCTAGTAGTAACTCGCCATATCACAGTAATTCTCCTAGAACCGATAGTCTATACTCGATGAGTCATAAAGACATTCTAGTAGATGATAATAGTAACAGCACTAGCTCGCTTTCGAGTAGCGAACAAGAATTGTCGCCAGAAATTCAAATTCGTCGTCTTACAGCCCAGTTAACAGCTGCTTATAATCGGATCGCAGCTTTAGAAGAGCAGTTATTATCATCGAGAATTCATTTTTAGTAAGACTGAGACAAGAGTAATTTGAGAGATGAGTTTGATACACTTTGGGGCTTTTCTCTCTCAGCTGGCTCACTGAGTTTATGATCGCTTGTCTCCTGAGTTCTAATTTTAAACATTAGGGCTAGATTGACCAATTAGTTGATAATTCCGCCAAAGCGCTTCAATAACTGTCAATAATTCGATGGAAGTAATACCTTGCTTGAGATAGGCTGCGATCGCACATCCCCCAGCACCTACTCCCTCTTTGACATATCCCTGTTCGTAAGTGCGGAAGCCAGAATATTTTGAGGCGGTAAAGTTTAATCCTGTGGCTAAAAGAGTTACTCCGCTGATAGTTCTGGCTAATTGTACCGTGTTGCCAGTTGGGTCTTCTGCCACCCAGCGAGTTGTCCCGACGACAATTTCTTCAATGTTAGCTGCCAGCCTTAACTGTTGGCTTAAAACCTTGACTAGAGCATAAACAGCTAACATTTGAGTGCCACCAGCTAAGAGAACCCCGCCATGGCGACTTGCTGCGATCGCCATTCCCGCAGCTACAATCTGCATCGGATCGCCAACCGCAGCTACTAAGTCTAGAGGGGCGACTTTGCCCAAGTATTGCCACAACCCTGCTTGCTTTAATCCTTGCTCTACTATCGACCATTTTTGTTGGTGATTACAACAAGGATGGCTACTGTTAACCATCCCTCTAGCTTCGATTCCTAACCCAGTTAATAAACTTAGGGCGGTAGTAGTACCGCCAACCACACATTCACCAATAATTAAATAATCAGTGGTTTTAGCTAGCTTTTCCCCCCATTGCAACCCTTGTTGGAAAAGTTGCTTGACAGTGTCTAAACTCATTGCACAACCAGAAGTAACACAGTTGGCTGCAACTCCTCCGAGATCGATAGTTTTAACCGTAGGAGGATGTAATAATCCCGCATTAAACAAATAAGTAGGTAACTTTAAGCTTTCGACCACTGCACGAGTCAGCACCACAGGAGAAATTCCCGCCATTAGATTCGGTAACGGATGTTGCGGTGGGACTCGCCCCCCAGTAGCTAAAAACTCCGCATCGGCGATCGCTGTATATTCCCGTTCTTGAGGGGTAGCACCAGCAGCAGAAATTCTAGGAATCAACCCTGTCGCAGTAAACCCAAAAATCACCGCTAATGTCGAATTTTTACCACAGTAACGTCTTAGCCAACGTTGTCCCTGATTCCATTGACTGTAAAGATAAATCAAACTCTATCTCCAGCCCAGATTAATAATCTAAAAGCACTTGTACCCATTGAGGCGGACGCGAAATAGGATTACCGAGACGGTCTAATAGGGTCAAAGCAATTAGATGTACGGCAAACAGATAAATTAAATTATTCACAAAAATGATGACGATAGTGAGTAGCTGAATCAAGAAAAAACTGGGTTGAGCCAAAATTCCTAGTTTCAAGAAAATCCAATCCGCGATTTCGGTCATTTGAGTAATGATATAAACCCAAAGGTCTTCCCCTAAAAGAATTGAAAATAGCCACAGACGGAATAGTAAACCGAAACTACCAATTAAAGCCCCCAAAGGAATTGACACTGACCAACCAATTTTTTTGAGCCAACAAGCTCCTAATTGTACTCCCATTAACCCATAGGGAATCAAGAAAATAATACTGCGGGTTGGTCCCATCAAAACCGACAATAAAAGTCCTGCAACTAAAGCAGTCATCCATGAAGCACGTCGTCCACGACGCAGATAAACCAAAGCAATAGGAATCGGAAAAAAGATTCTTAAAAAAGGACCTAGAGGAAAATAGTAATTAATTAACCAAATTAAACTCGCAGTACTAGCCAAAAAAGCTGTTTCGACAGTGATGACTGTATTGCTAGTCATTTGGGAGTTTTTAACTTTAGCTATGGATTCAGTAGGCGTAACTTGTTCCCAGTTTTCTTCGTCAATCCAATTATCTGGATCCAAAAATGACTCCGAATCAGATAAAAATTGATTTTCGTGCTTGTCAGTAGCCATAAAACGCTCGTTTAACTCATTAAAATCCACTAGCTGATGGCATTTTCTAAAGCCATGAGGTCAGGAATGCGTAATAAATTCGCATCTCTTTCAATTAATCCTCTTTGTTCTAGTCTAGTCAATACTCTAGTAACAGTTTCTCTGGCTAATCCACTCAAACCACTAATTTCGCGATGGGGTAAATTAGGAATTTCAGTTCCTCCTTCCTTTTCAGTTCCTTGTCCCTCTACCAAAAATAGAATAGCATCTGCCACTCTCGACATACTGTCAGCATCCCGAAGTTGTAGTCTGCGATTAATCTGCCTTAGTCTTTTTGCCATTAGTTGTGCCAGATGTACTCCCGCCATTGGCTCTGTATTAAGCAAATTAACAAAATCTTCTGCTGGAATTCTACCGATAGTGGTAGAAGTGAGAGTAATTGCGTCAGTAGAACGAGGTTTTTTATCTAATGCTGCCATCTCGCCAAAAATTTCCCCTTGACCGATGATATTAAGGGTTACTTCTTTTCCTTCTAAATTATAAGTACGAATCTTAACCCAACCGTCGAGGATAAAATAAACTGAACCACCCCAATCGTTTTCTAATAAGATAATTTGACTAGCTGGATGAGCCAGTGTGACAAAATGGTTGGTCAGTTTTTGTAAGCTTTCTCCTGGCAATCCCTGAAAAAACGGAATGAGATTTCTCAGTTTATCTAGATTGATATTTTGTTCAAAATAGTTAGTCGATTTTTCCATAGATAATTCAGTTCGAGCCAGGGTTGATATTTTTTATCTCATCAAAAAATTGATGTAGAGGACTTATGAGTATTGTTCCCAAGATTAGGTAATAGTTAACAGTAATCAGTAACCAGTCATCAGTTAACAGAGAACAGGTAACAGTTATCAGTCAACAATTAATAATCAACCGCTAACTATATATTTATTGAAAAAATAATTTCAATCAGTAAAAATATCTAATTGTTCGATGAGTTGTTCAGGATTGCTATGCCCATTATTTCCTGGTGACATTTGTTTGATATTTTCTCTCAAACCTAAAGCAATCTTACTATGGTTCTCAATTTGTTTCATTACTTGCTTGGCGCGTTTAATTACCGAAGGTGGTAATCCTGCAAGTCTTCCTGCTTCTATGCCATAAGATTTACTAGCACCACCAGGGAATACTTGGTGTAGAAAAATTATTTTGTCGGCTAATTCTTTAACCATTACCTGATAGTTTGCTACATTGGTTAAAATAGAAGCCAATTCATTTAGTTCATGATAGTGAGTCGCAAAAATAGTACGAGATTGAATCACTGTTGCCAGATATTCTGCTACTGACCAAGCAATAGAAAGTCCATCAAAAGTGGCAGTACCGCGACCAATTTCATCTAATAAAACTAAAGATTTATTAGTAGCATGATTGAGAATATTAGCTGTTTCATTCATTTCTACCATAAAAGTAGATTGCCCTGTAGCCAAGTCATCTACTGCTCCGACTCTGGTAAAAATGCGATCGCTAATAGCAAGTTTGGCTTCAGTAGCGGGAACAAAACTGCCAATTTGAGCCATAATTTGAATTAAGCCTACTTGCCTTAGATAACAGCTTTTACCACTAGCATTAGGTCCAGTTAAAATAATTAAATCAGGGCTATTTTCGGAATTATTACGATTACTAAACCCCATATTAGTAGAGTTTGGTACAAAAAAACCTTCTCCTAAAGATTGCTCTACTACAGGATGTCTGCCATCAACAATTAAAATTTCTCTGCCTTCAATAATTTCGGGACGACAATAGTTTTGATAGACAGCAATTTCTGCTAAACCGACTAAGACATCAACGGCTGCAATTGCTTTAGCAATACTTCTAATTTCTCTGGCTTCTACTGCTACTTTAGTGCGCAGTTCTGTAAATATGTCATACTCTAAATTATTTAGATCGTCTTTGGCGGTTAAAATGCGAGTTTCTCTTTCTTTTAACTCAGAAGTGATGTATCTTTCTTCATTAGTTAAAGTTTGTTTGCGTTGATAATTATCAGGAGCTTGGTTAGCTTTGGAGCGAGGCATACTAATATAGTAACCAAAGGTTTTGTTATAACCAACTTTAAGATTACTCACTCCTGTACGTTCTCTTTCAGTTATTTCTAGATTAGCTAACCATTGCTTGTCAGCTTCTAGATTTTGACGCATCTGATCCAGTTTGGCGTTGATCCCATCCCGAATTAAGCCTCCTTCTTTAAGATGTTGGGGGGGGGATTCTACCAAATTAACTAAAACAAATTCTCCTAGTTCTGCTAATTCTGGTGGAACTTTTTGAATCGCTTTAAGATAAGGTGATGTGCCATAGCTAGCAATAGTCGCTAAATCTGTCAGTCGCACTAAAGATTCGCCTAAACCTAGTAAATCTCTAGCGTTAGCAGTTCCAGAAGCCACCCTACCCGATAATCGCTCAAGATCGTAAATTTTCTTGAGCATCGCTCGCAAATCTTGTCTTAAAGCGGTGTTTTCGATCAATTCAGCAATTGTATCTTGGCGGGCATTAATCCCTTTAATATCTAGTAGCGGTTGCAATAACCAACGACGTAACGCCCTACCTCCCATCGCTGTTGCAGTACGATCTAACGCCCACAATAAAGAACCATAGAACGTACAATCTCTGACAGTTTGCGTAATTTCTAAATTGCGCCGACTCTGATGATCTAAAATTAAATAATCTGCCAGACTGTAAGTCTTAAGGTTTTGTAGCGTCACCTGATAGACTTTTTGCGTATCCGCGACATATTCTAACAATCCGCCAGCAGCCCGAACTGCTAAAGGTAAATTAGCGCAACCCATTCCTTCTAGAGAGGTTACATTAAAAGTATCCTTAAGTCTTTGACTAGCTTCAACTAAAGTAAAAGGTTTTTGCGATCGCAAACAGTAACAAAAATTATCAGGTAAGCAGTCAGCCAAATATTCTGACTGTTCTCCTGGGCGCAGTAACCCGTTAATATCGGGGGCATTAGTGGGGATTAAAACCTCTGATGGTTGCAACCGTAGCAATTCTAAAGTTAAGCTGCCCAAATCTTGCGATTGAGTCGTCAAAAACTCCCCTGTAGAAATATCAGCATAAGCCAAACCCCAATGTTCTCCTGCAATTACTACCCCTGCTAGAAAATTGTTCCGCCTTGCTGTTAACATCCCATCATCAGTAAGAGTACCAGGAGTTAAGAGCTTTTGAATTTCGCGACGCACCAGATTCCTTTTTTCGGCTATAGCTGTAGCTGCATCTTCTACTTGATCGCAAATTGCTACAGCGTAACCTTTTTCGACTAACATCGTACTGTAGCGTTCTAGCGCATGGTGGGGAACTCCTGTCATCGCAACTCTACCCACTTCTTTTCCTGCTTCTTTACTAGTTTGTACGAGTTCTAACTCACGGGAAATAGTCACCGCATCTTGAAAAAAGCATTCAAAAAAATCTCCAACCCGATAAAGTAATAAAGCTTGAGGATATTGCTCTTTCACCTCAACATAGTGGCGATACATTGGTGAAAGTTTTTCTTTGTCAAGAATCGTATAGTCAGTACAAATGGATTTAGACGGTTGATTTTCTCGC
>DAXETX010000110.1:0-5557 GCA_051155735.1 Xenococcaceae cyanobacterium | reverse complement strand
GGAGAAGGTGGCAATTTAGTAGTTAGATAAAGCTGCTCTCTGGGTAAAGCTAAATTCGATTTGAGGGTTAATCCCAAGTAGGTTTCACTTTGACCATAACCTCTAGCAGTTTCTAGATGATTGATTCCCAAAGCGATCGCCTTATTAATGGTTTTTTGGGCTTGTTGGGGAGATGCCAAACAGCGCATAGTCCCCAAAGAAACCACTGATAAAGCCAGATTAGTTTTACCAAACCTTCTGTATTCCATTAAGCATCAAATAATCCATCATACTTCGCGAAAGCGACTGCGTTTAATTAATTTACTGGGGCTAATATCAGAAACAAATTCGCGAAAAGCTTGTCTTTCAGCTTCATCAGCATCACGATCTACAGGAATCGAAGCATCCGCTACTACTTCTTCTAATACCCAAATCGGACTATCGGTTCTTAGAGCAATGGCGATCGCATCACTAGGACGACAATCAACTTCTTTTTTAATTCCCCCCTGATTCAAACAGAGAATGGCATAAAAAGTATTATCTCGTAAAGCGTGTATAATAACTTTTTCTAAATCCATCTCCCAAACATCGAAAATATTAGTGATTAAATCATGAGTCAAAGGACGGGGAGATTGTTGTCTTTCTAAGACACTGATAATATTTCTCGCTTGATCTTGACCGATAAAAATAGGTAAAGCGCGACGCTCTGAATTATCTTTGAGTAAAACAATAGGACTACGGGTTACAGCATCTAAAGCAATACCAGCAACTCTCATTTCTATCATTGGTTTAGCCTCTTAAGTAACTTGAGTAGAGTTTAAAATTTCTGAAATAGATACTAAAGTCTTTGTCTCTATCTCACAAGGTAAAATATGCTTAGTACATTCCCTCACCCATCAGTTAGTAAAATTGCGTAGAGTGAGGTGGTATTAAGTAATAAGGGTTACTCACAGTATGACCTAATTTTTCACTATTGCCTGTAGTATTTAGAAAAAAATTACAGTTTTTCTTGTCAACAATTGAGAAATTTAGTTACCTCATTCCTCGATTGGCGGTGTACCCCTAACCCCACTAAGTTAAAATCTCATGTTCACAGGTCTGATAGAATCTCTCGGTGTAATTACCGAGCAACAACAAAACTGTTTGGCAATTAATTTAGTCAATAGCGATCGCTCGATCAGTTTAGCCGATTTAGCCATTGGCGACAGTGTTGCTGTAGATGGAGTTTGTTTAACAGTAGAAAGCATTTTAGACAGAGGCTTTATCGCTACAGTTTCTCCTGAAACTTTAGACCGAACTAATCTCGCAACAAGGGATAATACTGTTCAATACGTCAATTTAGAAACTTCTTTAAGAGTCGGCAGTAAAATTGGCGGACATTTTGTCACAGGTCACATAGACGGGATCGGCTGTCTTCTTGAATCAGCTGCTGCTGCTACTTCCTGGGAAATGTGTTTTGGTCAACCCCCTGGAAAAGAAAAACTTTGGCAGCAATACATTGCACCCTATCTAGTCACCAAAGGTAGTATTACGGTTAATGGCATCAGTCTTACGGTGGCAGAATCTGCTGTTGATGGCAGTTGGTTTAAAGCTGCGGTAATTCCCCATACCTATCAAGCCACTAACCTGTCTTATTTGCAACCAGGAGCTTTAGTGAATCTAGAAAGTGATATTTTAGGTAAATATGTAGCGCGGTTACTTGGGGAACAAATTAAAAGCCATAACCATCAACAAAGTATTAGCTTAGGTTTTTTGGCAGAAAACGGCTACATATAATCAGGGATTTTGTCCCAATCTCATCAGTAAGGGGAAAAGGATCGAAGGCGAATTCGCAATTTACCTCTCTCCTTCATCCCCATTCGTTTTGTTATTCTTCCAAAAGACTATTCAGGCTCAAAGGTACTAAGTCACCATAAATAGTAAAAGCTACTAGCATTGGCTCTCCCTCTTGAATTAATTTACCCGTTAAAGCACAACTTTCATCTTTTCTAGCGGTGGCTTCCATCGTGGCACGAATGTCAGACGGAGCAAATTGAGGTCGATAATCACCAGATTTTTGATGAACGTAATTCCAGAGTATATCCCGAATTAAAGCTTGATAACCTTGATTGCCAGAAAGTTCTTTTAGCTTATCTTTGAGGCTTTTTTCAAGACGAATGCTGGTAACTTCCATTTCTGTGGTGGATGTGCGAGTTAAAGTGCGCATAATTTTTTTTCCTCTAAATACTAGACATCTTGGTAATATAAGTGTAGTATCAAAAAAGAGATTTGAGAACTACGTAAAATTTCATGTTACTCCTAAACCTTTGCCACCCCAATTTTATGGAACTCCAAGATAACTACTCGGTAAAACCAACCTGGAGTGGGTATTTATTTATGGCAGAGAGTACCGATGACTTTTCAGATTTACCAAGATTTGAACCTAACCAAGTTCAAGCCAGCTTCGTCCTCAAAGGGCGGAGTACCTTGAACCTAAATCAAAATATAGAATGTAGCTCCAATTGTAATGCAAGCCGACACAATATTAACTCTATATTAAGTACTTATCGCGAGGAAGGGTACATAATTCAGCCGAATGTACCCAGTTAAGCAACTGACTTAACTAACTAGTTAAAGCCCTCGCTCCTTTTAAATAGCGAGGGTTTTATTTTTGCTATTGCCATCATTTTGATTTCTCATATGTCTAAATCTGATGAAAACTTTAAATCACTCAGTAGTAGTGTTTCCCTCAGTACATTCGTCTTTCTATTTCTCCAGAAAGAGGCTGAAAAATTTCCCCTGTATCCCGAAAAAATTTATTACGACGTGACGCTCGTCAATGCCAATACTGCGGAAATAAGAAACATTTAACTATAGAAGCCTGCTTCGACCGCCGAAGGTGGTAACTCTTTCGAGAGGGAGAAAACATCTTTGGCATAACGTTGTAATTGCTTGCACTGCTTATAACAGTCGTAAAGATAATAAAACACCGCAAGAAGTAGGGATGACTCCAATCTATCCTACTGTTGCTTTTGCCGAACAGTTTTGGCAACAACCAAACCAAAATATCAATCAATAGCAACATGACCATGAGGGAGACTCTCTGGTCGAGAGCAGATTCAATCACGGTGTTGACAAAATTGATTTAATCAAGGAGATAACTACGACTAATGTTAAAAATTACTTATACTGAAAACGGTTTTTATTTAGAGCATTTAACAGAAACTTTAGAAACCTGGCTCGCTAAAAGAGTCTTACTTTGCTTGCGTGCTGCTACCAGTATCTATGCAGAACCCAGTACCGCTTCTTTTTTGTTACCTGAAGATGCACCTTATCTCGAACAACTCAAAACCTTACACAATAGTGAAGGAGAAATTATTGAATTAGTTGCTAATGAAGATAACTTTTTAGAAGTATCTCTCCAAGGTACTTGGGTAACAGCCGAAGAAAATAGCGAAGAAGGTGTGTTTGTTTGTACTTTGAGCGATCGCACTGAGTCTTTTCTCTATCAAATCTGGCAAGAAGCTAATATTGGTACTACCCTCGTAAGTGAATGAGACACTACCAAAAATAGAGGTGTTCCCGAAAATACCTCTATTAAAGATACGGCATTAGTTAGAGTTATTTAGCTCGCTAATTTAAGTCTTAGCTACAATCAGTTTAGTTGATACAGTTAAGCCTCTAAAGAATGGAACAGAAACAGATCCAACAGTTAAAAGTACATCTGGCTGGCTGCGAACAATCCGCCGAATCGATGCTATTTTGCGGCCGATTCACTTTATGGAAGCACGCAACGGCAAATATGGCGATTTTTATCAGATTACCTTTGAGAAAGCTCCGCCTACGATTGTAACTAGTAATCCCCAGGCAATCGAGACTATTTTTACGGCTTCTAGTGATCGATTTGAAGTAGGTAGAGGCAATAAAGGTTTGAGTTTTTTATTAGGGGATAATTCTCTATTATTGTTAGACGGAAAAGCCCACAAAAATCGCCGACGCTTGTTAATGCCATCGTTTCATGGTGAAGCTTTACAAGAATGCACTCATCAAATAGTAGCGATCACTCAACAAGTTAGCGATCGCTGGCAGTGTAACCAACCTTTTAAAGTTCGTCCTGTAATGCAAGAAATTACTTTACGAGTAATTTTGAACGTTGTATTTGGTCTTGATTCAGGAGCTAGATGCGATCGCTTACGAGAACTATTAACCGCATTGTTAGATACATTTAATACGCCTTTGAGTTCGAGTTTGATATTTTTTCCGTTTTTACAACAAGATTGGGGAAAATTTAGCCCTTGGGGTCGCTTTTTGCGCTTACAACAAGAAATTAGAACTTTAATCTCCGCCGAAATTCAAGAAAGACGCGCTTTATTAGCTTCCGGAAAATCAGAACTTCGGGACATCTTTAGCTTATTGTTGTTGGCAAAAGACGAACATGGTAGAGGAATGAGTGATGCAGAATTACACGATGAGTTGATCACTCTATTGTTTGCTGGACACGAAACTACTGCTTCAGCTTTAGCTTGGCTGTTTTACTGGATTCATTATTTACCTGAAGTTCAAGAAAAATTACGCTTAGAATTAGCTTCTTTGGTAGAAAATCCTGACTATAAGCAAATCAATAGTCTATCTTATTTAGATGCCGTAATTTCAGAAACCCTACGTATTTATCCCATCGCTGCTGGTACTTTTGGTCGGGTTCTAACTAAACCCATGTCAGTTATGGGATTTGATTTTGAACCAAATACTTGGTTAATGATTTCAATTTATTCACTGCATCACCGAGAAGATTTATATCCTAATTCCAAACAGTTTAAACCAGAAAGATTTTTCCAAAAATCTTATTCTCCTTATGAATATATTCCCTTTGGTGGCGGAAATCGTCGCTGTTTAGGGTCAGCTTTAGCATTGCTAGAAATGAAATTAGTTACTGCTACAGTTTTGTCACGCTTTCAATTATCATTAATTAATAAAAATCCAATGACTCCTGTACGTCGGGGTCTAACTCTTGCTCCTCCAGCTTCTTTTAAAATGGTAGTCAACGTTACACCGCCGTGAAACGCCGGTGCCTGCGTTGACCGCCTTCCGCGGTCAAGTAATACCATTTATTAAAAGGAATCAGCGACTTGCTTAGATGTATTTAAATGCAGAATTAAAATGATTCTGCATTATTGCATGGTCAAGATTATAAATCTGCGTAGCCAAAAGTTACATTAAACTGTTCACACCAGATAGCTACTGATTGATATTCATCTAGATTAAGATCGGCAGGAAGCGGATATCTTTGCTGTCCATCAAAACTTTGTAGCGGTGCAATAGTAATATAATCTGCTTCTTGAAGATTTACTGGCACAGAATTGCTACGGTGTAATACAACTTTAACTGCTGGACCTTGGGCTGTAGTAAAGTCGGAATCAAATTCAAGATATCTTTGTCCGTTTTCTTCAATGATAGTAGCTTGACCTGTAGTAGGATGATCTTGTTCTACTGTCACGAAATTTCCCGAAGCGATAACATCCGCTGTCTCAGGTAATTGAGCGTAATTAGAATTAATAGTTAATTGAGTTGTCTCTTTTAAAGAATGAGCCTTAATTTGAGG
>DAXETX010000109.1:0-5622 GCA_051155735.1 Xenococcaceae cyanobacterium | reverse complement strand
ATCCAATTTCCTAATAATAAAATCAGTGAAATGACTAAAAAAAGCATCTAATTTAAAATATTTCCTCCCATTAATTTCTGATATCGAATCGTTAATTCTTGTTTAAGTTGAGGATAATTACTTAAACTTCGATCTTGCAAAATCAAATTTTCTGCTGCTTCTCTAGCTAGATTTAGTACCTCTTGATCTTCTACTAAACTCGCTAAAGCAAAATCTGGTAAACCTGATTGACGAGTACCCAAAACTTCTCCTGGTCCACGAAATCTCATATCCATTTCCGAAATAAAAAAGCCATCTTGAGACTGTTCTAAAACACTCAATCTCTGTTTAGCATCTTGACTTTTACTGCCACTCATTAAAAAACAATAAGACTTGTGTTGTCCGCGTCCAACTCTACCTCTTAGCTGGTGTAATTGGGATAAGCCAAAACGCTCTCCATGCTCAATTACCATCACTGTCGCATTAGGCACATCAACCCCGACTTCAATCACGGTAGTAGAAACAATTATTTGGGTTTTTTGCTCCCGAAATGCCGTCAGGGCAGCATCCTTATCTGCCGAACTCATCCGCCCGTGTAACAAGCCAATGTTAAATTCAGGAAAAATAGTTTCTGAAAGTCGCTGGTGTTCCTCTACTGCTGCACGCAGGTCGAGCTTTTCTGATTCTTCAACCAAAGGAAAGATAATATAAGCTTGTCTGCCTTGGGCAATTTCCCGACGCATTAAATCATACACTAGTTTGCGATCGCGTCCTGTTTTGACATAAGTTTTAATTGGCTGTCTTCCTGGGGGTAATTCATCGATTTGACTCACATCCAAATCACCGTGAAGTGTGAGGGCGAGAGTACGGGGTATTGGGGTTGCAGTCATGCTGAGAACGTGAGGTGATTGTCCTTTAGCCAGAAGTTTTGCCCTCTGATGCACGCCAAAACGATGTTGTTCATCAATAACTACTAAACCTAAGCGACTAAAATTTACTGGGTCTTGAATTAAAGCATGAGTTCCTACCAATAAGGGTAATTCTCCTGTGGCGAGTTGGGCGTGAATTTCTCGACGTTTGCTGGTTTTTGTCGAACCTGTCAGCAACTCTACAGGAAGATGTAGCAAGTTGAACCAACCGACTAATTTACGATAATGCTGTTCTGCTAAAACTTCGGTAGGTGCCATTAAAGCAGCCTGATAGCCCGATTGGATTGCTGCTAAAATCGCAAACACTGCCACAATAGTTTTACCCGCACCCACGTCTCCCTGTACTAGACGATTCATCGGTTTGGTAGCTTGTAAGTCACGCCAAATTTCATTAACCACTCGTTCTTGAGCCTGAGTAAGCTTAAAAGGAATTATCGACTCGAAGCGACGAATTAGTTCTCCTTGAGCGGAAAAACTGGCACTGATTTGCTTTTCTTTAAGCAGTTGGCGACGCTGTAAAAATCCTAATTGAAGATAGAAAAATTCATCAAAAACTAATCGCCGTCGGGCGTGGGCTAAGTTAGCTTGATCTTGAGGATAATGGATATTGGCGATCGCATCTGCTAATTTTATCAAGTCATAGTGCTTACAGATATGTACTGGTAAAGGGTCTTTCAGGCTTTTGGCTACAGGTAAAACAGCAATTACCGACTTTCTTACCGTATCCGCTGGTACACCTTCAGTTAAAGGATAAACTGGCAAAATTCGTCCGATTTTAACCGATTCAATACTTGCTCCGACACTATCTAATATTTCGATTTCTGGCTTTTCGAGAGTGACACCATATTTATTTTGTTTAACTAATCCTGATGCTGCTGCAATCGAGCCGATAGGAAACTTGCGTTTATAGCTTTCTTGCCAACCGCGATGACTGTAACGAGTGCCACTAAAAAAGTTACTTAGAGTAATTTTACCTGTACCGTCTCGCAACACTAACTGAAAAATAGTCAGCTTTTTATTCTTGGGGCTACTAAAACATTTACAACTTTTTACCGTACCGATCACAGTAACGGTTTCTCCTGGTTCAAGATGGCAGATTTGGACTTGACGAGCATAATCTAAATGGTCACGAGGATAGTAAAATAGTAAATCTCTGACTGTATAAACCCCTAAACGCTCTAAATAGCTACTGCTGCGTCCAATTTCCCCTACTTGATAGAGTAAGCGATCAAGAGTGAGTGACTGACGGGAGTAGTAATTATTAGCAGGCGGATCTAGCTTGAGGGGAATAGTGCGCGGTTGCTTCGGTTTGGGAGTTTCTTGCTGACTCGCGATAATGTTGCGCTGTTGTTGCAAAAAATTGCGCGTATCTGTAACTAGGGCGTGTCTTTGATTAACAGTTAACTGCGAATAATCAGCATAACTTTGAGCTAATTCTTGCCAGTAAGTGCGATCGCCAAGCGCGATGGTTTTAGGCGGTTTTCCTAAACTCAAACACAGAAATTCACTGAAACGATATTGTTTTCCGACCAAATCACCGTAACCTCTTTCAGCTTCTACTGCTAGAGCTTTCTGCAATCTAATCCAGTCTAATTTTTCCTCCATTACCCCGCCATGAGTTAAGCAATCAGAATCTTATTTTAATCAAACTTTTGCTCCTATAGATTCTAAATCAAAAATAATTAACTTATGACTCTGAAGAATCTAAAGGTAATGTAACATTGTTTAGTTGTAAGATTGTCTTTTCAATTTGAGATAATATAATGTCCACAGATAAATCCAGATGAACCCAGATAAATTAGCGATGTACTTATTAGTTAGATAAAATGCTGTAATTAAATTTTTAACTGAATATAAGAGTTTTAATTCTGTTGTAAGAAAGTTTTATGTGAAAGTAATTTTTTCTTGGTAATTTAAAATTGTTACTCAGTAAATTAACTTAATAATTAATTTCAAACAAGAGTAATTTCTTTCTTGATTATTGAATAAATTTTGTATAATATTATATGGATAAACTTAGAGTCGAAACTATTGCTGCAACTTCCAATCCTCAACAGCTAGTTTGGGCAGCAATGCACCAAGATTATAGTGAAGAATTTATTTGGCACAAACGGGAGCAGTTTCCTGAAGAGTCGAAAGCAGGAGAATTAATTATTAAACATCTTTTAGCAGGAAATAGAGGACATTATGGTCCTTTAGAACATCCTCAAATTACTTTTAATGTCGGCTATTTTCCTCATTCAATGATGCAACAAATTCGTACTCATCGAGTCGGAATTTCTTTTGATGTGCAATCTTTTCGCTACACAGGTTCTAGAATAATTGATGTTGTAGATGGTAAAAGAGATATTGAAGATGTCTTTTATTTACGTCCTGTAGGTAACTATACTAATCGTCAAGGAAAGAACTATTTTTATTCAAAAGCCCAAAGACAACAAGATTTACAATGGTGTAGAGAAGCTTGTCAACTTTATCAACAAAGAATTAGTGAAGGCTTGGCAGAAGAACACGCCAGAAGTTTAATTCCTTTTGATGCTAGACAACATTTTGTGATGAGTTGTAATACTCGTTCTTTAATGCATTTATTAGATTTACGCTGGAAAAAAGATGCCCAATTAGAAGCGCAAAAGCTTTGTGAATTATTATATAAACACTTTGAGGAATGGATGCCCGATATAGCTAAATGGTATCAAGAAAATAGAGCCAAAAAAGCAAGACTATCACCATAATTATGTTATTTATGGGATGAAAATATTACCGATCACCTAAATTCTATTAAATTTGAAATGATTACTAAAATTGCTGTTGTTGGCTGCGGTTTCGTTGCTGGCTATTACCTAAAAACTTTTGCCAATCATCCGAACTTAAAACTAGTAGGAGTGATGGATCGCGATTCAGAAAGAGCAACTAAATTGGCTCAATACTATTCAGTAAAAATCTATCAGTCTTTATCAGAACTGCTTCAAGACTCGACGGTGGAGTTGGTAGTTAATCTAACTAATCCGAGAAATCACTACGAAATCTCTAAAGCTTGTTTAGAAGCAGGTAAGCATGTTTATTCGGAAAAGCCTTTAGCAATGGAATATGAACAAGCAGCAGATTTGGTAAATTTAGCCGAACAAAAGGGATTATATATTAGCTGCGCTCCTTGTAATGTTTTGAGTGAAACGGCTCAAACTATCTGGAAAGCTTTACGGGAAAATGTTATCGGCAAGGTAAGAGTCGTTTATGCGGAAATGGATGATGGGATGATCCACAAAATGGCATACCGAAAATGGTTTAATAATGTCGGTGTACCTTGGCCCTACAAAGATGAGTTTGAAGTAGGGTGTACTCTCGAACATGCTGGTTACTATGTGACTTGGTTAACAGCTTTTTTTGGTGCAGCAGAAAGTGTCACTGCTTTTTCTTCCTGTGTAATTGATCGCAAAGTAACCGATACGGTTCTAGAACCACCAGACACGCCTGATTTTTCGGTAGCTTGTATTAAATTCGCTTCGGGAATTGTCGCTCGTCTGACTTGTAGTATTATTGCACCTCACGACCACGCTTTAACTATTGTGGGAGATGAAGGGTTATTGTGTACCGAAGACTGTTGGAACTATGAATCTCCTGTATATATTAAACGCCGACTGACTATCCGTCGCAAAACTATGATCAATCCGCTCAAACAAAAATATCCTCTAGTGCGTAAACAACTGCCTATTTTTAATTTACGCCGTGATAAAACTATGGATTTTGCTAGAGGCGTGGCAGAACTAGCAGAGGCGATCGCCGAAAAGCGGACCTGTCGTCTCGCTTCTAGATATGTTCTTCACGTCAATGAGATTGTTTTAGCAATTCACCATACTATCGCTACAGGCTATCCTTATAAGCTCAAATCAGCTTTTGCTGCTGAAGATATTCAACCAATGGTTTGGGCAAAATAAGACGATTAAACTGCTAAACTTCCTCACTGTCAAAACGGTAACCGACTCCCCTTACTGTTTGAATTGTCGAACTACCAAGTTTTTTGCGTAAATAACCCACATATACATCGACAATATTAGAACCAGGGTCATAATCATAACCCCAAACTCGGTCTAAGAGTTGTTCTCTAGTCATGACTTGTCCTGGATGACGCATAAAAGTTTCGAGCAAGACAAATTCTTTAGCTGGGAGTTCAATTTGCTGATTATTAAAAATTACCTTACGAGTGTGAAGATCGAGGACAATTTTCCCGACCTTGATTTGGGTTTCAGAGCGAGAATCGCTGTTATTATTGTCTAAGCGATCGGAACGCAGTCGTACCCGAATCCGAGCAATCAATTCTTCAAAGCGAAACGGTTTGGTAACATAATCATCAGCACCGCCTTCTAATCCTTTAACTTTATCTTCGATATCATCTCGTGCCGTAAGAATAATAATCGGGATATTAACTCCTTGACCTCTGAGTGCTTGTAGCACTTCTAAACCATCTTTTTGAGGTAAACTCAAATCTAGTAGCATCAGATCGAAATTATTGCTTAGGGCTAGATTAATTGCCGATTCTGCATCAAGAGCAATTGTCGTAGTATAGCCATGAGCTTTTAAACCTTTTTCTAAAAACGAGACAATACGACCCTCGTCTTCAGCAATTAGAATCCGATTCATGAGAATTATCTGTGATTATTATTTTACACTTCATATTTTAGTATTACTAAGTAAAACAATTGTAAAGGTATAGTCTTAATTT
>DAXETX010000108.1:0-5696 GCA_051155735.1 Xenococcaceae cyanobacterium | reverse complement strand
GGTAATTGCGGTTAAATATTGAGCGATGATGTATCACCAAATTTTGGACATTGTTAAGCTGAACCCTGGTAATTCTGGCTCGGCGTTGACTCGATCTGGATTTTTAAGAATTTGTGGCTCTTGATCTCGACGATAAATATATACAGCAAGATTTTGGCGATCAATTAACCAACCAAGCAATACACCATTATCTATATATTCCTGCATCTTGGCTTTTAGCTCATTGAGAGAGTCACTAGCAGAGCGTAGCTCAATAATAAAATCGGGAGCAATGGGTGCAAAAGATGCTTTTTCATCCTCAGTGAGAGCGTTCCACCTCTGGGCTTTAATCCAAGCAGCATCAGGCGATCGAGTTGCTCCATTAGGAAGGGTAAATCCCGCACTGGAGTCAAAGCCAAGTCCCGTACCGTCCTTTTCTGCCCAGATACCAAGCTGTACGGCTAGATTAAAGTTTCGGTTTCCCGTATCTGAAAAGGTAGGGGGCATAATTATGACATCTCCTGTCGCAGTTTGTTCGATACGGAGGTCACGGTTGGCTTGGCAAAAGGCATAAAACTGTTCGCGATTCATTGGAGTGTTCGCTGGTAAAGAAATCTTTAAGGGAAGTGTTTCAGTTTGGATGAATAGGGTTGTCGTCATAACAGTTTTGCTAGGCGATCGGCAGTTATAGTTAGACTATTTTGATAACGATCTTTAAATGTTGCAATTAGTTGCCTCATCTGGATTATACACTCATACAGATGGTTCATTCAGCCGTATATCAATGGGGGCATTTAAGATTGGTAGAATTGCGCACCCATCGCGTATCTCCATTAAGTAACAACTTGGCAGATGAAACTTGGATTAGATATCCTGAATCGGCTTGATTTTTTAAGGGTTGTCGAAAGATTATTAATGATTCGCTCTCTAGAAGTTGGCGATCGCCAGATGCGATTTATTACAGAACCGTTTTTTTACCCAATCATACTTCTAACTTAATTTAGCTCGACTAATCTAGCTGTCATGACCAGATTAATCTTGATGACAGCTAGCATTTTAGTTATGACAACATCTTTACCCAATGATTTAGATCGCCTGACGGGTTCTTTAAATAAGTTTATTGGTTTTGCAGATGGTAGCTATTTTATTGAAGTTCCCGAAGGGCAAATCGATGAGTTTTTTCAATGGAATCCCGATTATCCAGAATTAGTTTCAGCCCATCGCGGTGGCTTTACTACAGGCTTTCCTGAAAATGCGATCGCCACTTTTGCCAATACTTTAAACACCGCACCAGCTTTACTGGAAGTTGATGTACGACGTACCGCAGATGGTGAGTGGATTTTAATGCATGATGAGGAGTTGAGTCGTACTACTAACGGGACGGGTATTGTTGAAGAGACTACTTTAGCTGAAATTAAGGCTTTACAGCTTGAAGATAACCAGGGTAATCTGACACCCTATCAAGTTCCGACTTTAGAAGAAGCTTTGCTGTGGGCGGAAGGAAAGACTATTTTAGAACTAGATTTAAAATCCGATGAATATACGGCTGAAGTTGTCGAAATTATTAGCGAACTGGAGGCGGAAGATCAGGTAAGGTTTATTACCGATAGTGTAGAACAGGCGACAGAAATCTATAATCTCAATCCAGAGATTCATCTCGGTTTATTGATTACTCCCGATAACCAAGAGACGGTATTAGCAGATATCGCAGCAGCACCTTTCGGTTTAGACAAAATTAGTGCGTTTACAGGTACACAATTACAACCAGCCGAGTTTTATGCCGATTTACACCAACAAGGTATCGTTGCGATTCAGGGATTGTTTGGGGAACAAGATATTTTTGATGGTACTGGGATTGACGAACTGAGTGACCAACAACGAGAATTATTGTTTGAAACCGTTTTTGCTAACGGGGGAGATGTCATTGCAGCAGATTACGATCAACAAATTGCTGAGATCGTTGGCTATCCTGTTTCCGAAGAGTTAAAAATTTTACTGGTTAACGATGATGGATTTGCAGCCGAAGGAATTAATGTTTTATACGAGGCTTTAGTTGCAGAAGGTTATGATGTTACCTTAGTCGCGCCTCAAGAACAGCAAAGCGGAATCGGGACGCTAATTAATGTTGATAATCTTTTTCAACCTACAGAAGTTGTTAAATTTGCCGATAACCAATGGTATGTAGATGGTAGTCCCGTAACTACTACTCTGGCTGGATTAGACTTTATCCTCAATGGGGAAGAACCAGATTTAGTCATTTCGGGAATTAACGAAGGGGCTAATGTCGGAGAGAATATCGTTATTTCTTCAGGAACAGTCAGCGCAGCCACTACCGCTACGAGAAGCGGGATTCCAGCGATCGCTGTTAGTGCAGGAGGAGACACAGAAGCGGAGTTAGATGCAGCTTATGAAGCGGGTACGGAATTTGTGATCGATCTGATTGCCGAATTGCAAGAAACTCAACCGTTAGGGGAAGAACTATTACCCGAAGGTGTGGGTTTAAACGTGAATATTCCTGGAACTTTTGCCGAGGGAGTAGAAGGTATTCAAGGAGTGGCTTTAACTGAGTTAGATGAAACTTCTAATATCAATCTAAGTTTTGGCGAACTTCCTGAAGGCTTTGGAGAAGGCGCGGGAGTACTATTTAGCCCCAATGAAAACATTCCTCCCAATGAAATTGACGACGCAACATCTGAAGGAGAAAACTTTTTAGCGGGAAACATTACCGTAACGCCTATTGATGGTGGTTGGGTTGCAGATGCTAGCATTCGAGAAATTATCGCCTCTCGCGCAACAGCAGAAATTCCTCCTATTGAAGTTACACCTCTTGATATCCTTCTAACTAACGATGATGGTTTTGATGCCGAAGGAATCGAAGTTCTCTACAACACTTTAACCGCAGCAGGACATAACGTTACCCTCGTCGCCCCACAAGATCAACAAAGCGGAACGGGGACAGCGTTAGATGTAGATCGCATTCTGCAACCGACAGAAGTGGTTAACTTTGAAGAGAATAAATGGTATGTGGACGCTGGAGTCAGGACGACTACTTGGGCGGGGTTGGATTTTATTTTAGAAGAAACCCCCGATTTAGTGATCTCAGGTATTAACGAAGGAGAAAATATTGGTGTTGGTGGTGCAGTTTCTTCTGGTACAGTTAGTGCAGCAGTTACCGCTGTTTTGAGAGATGTACCAGCGATCGCCGTTAGTGCAGGTATCGATCTAACAGATGAAACAAGTACCGCTACTAGCGAAGCTTATCAGATAGGAGCAGATTATGTCACCGATTTAATTGCTCAGTTGCAAGGGACTCAAGGAGACAATCCGACTATTTTACCCGAAGCAACAGGTTTGAGTATTAACATTCCCGTTCGTTTCCCTAAAGGCGTCGAGGAAATCCAGGGGGTTGCTTTTACTGAACCCAATGCTATTGAGCCTTTTATCATTGACTTTGGGGAACTTCCCGAACAGTTTGGTGAGGGGGCGGGATTGCGCTTTACACCTTTTGAATTGGATGAGGATACAGAAATTTCTCCCCGATCAGAAGGAGGACAGTTCTTATCAGGATTTATTACCGTAACCGCTTTAGATGGTAATTGGACGGCGGATGAAGTAGGAATTACCGAAGTGGAAGAACGCCTTGCTAATTTACTACCTAAATCAGAACCAATTTTCGGTACTATTGAAGCTGATATTTTAGAACTAACTGGTAGCAACAATCTAGTTTTTGCTGGTGCTGATAACGATTTAATTGACGCAACTTTAGCTAAGGGTAACAATCGCATCTATGGAGATAGTGGTGATGATACCTTTGTTTTAGATACAGGCGATCGTGTTTTCGGTGCAGCAGGTAGCGATCGCTTTTTTATAACTTCTGGAGGTAATAACACTATTACTGGCGGTGCAGGTACAGACCAATTTTGGCTTGCAACTGCCGAAATTCCCGAATCTGCTAACATCATTACCGACTTTATAAAGGGTGAAGATGTAATTGGAATCGCTGGGTTGAGTATTAACTTTGATGAATTGAGCATTACCCAAGATGGTAACAATGCTCTAATTGGAATTAGGAGTCAAAACCTAGTAATTCTTGCGGATATTGCTTCTAATAATCTTAGTGCAGATGATTTTGTTTTTGTTTAGACAAGCTCAATGTAAACTGTCACGTATTTACTCAGTGTCTAATACTCCGTCATGAAAAGACGGAGTATTTATTTATTTTTATTCTTCTTCAGAAACATCCGTAGTAGATGATATTGTCTGGTCAGTAGCTTCTTGAGAGGTATTATCGTCTTGAGTTGTTGGTGCGACTACTTCTGATGTAGCTATTACTGTCTGATTATTATCTGCCTCTGATATATTATCGTCTTGAGTTGGTGATGCGACTACTTCTGGTGTAGCTATTACTGTCTGATTATTATCTGCCTCAGATGTATTATCCTCTTGAGTTGCTGGTGCGACTACTTCTGATGTAGCTATGGCACTCTCATCAGTAACTGCCTCTGATATATTATTGTCTTGAGTTGATGGTGTGACTACTTCTGGTGTAGCTATAGCAATCTCATCAGTAACTGCCTCTGATATATTATCGTCTTGAGTTGGTGATGTGACTACTTCTGGTGTAGCTATGGCACTCTCGTCAGTAACTGCCTCTGATATATTATCGTCTTGAGTTGATGGTGCGACTACTTCTGGTGTAGCTATTACTGTCTGATTATTATCTGCCTCTGATATATTATTTTCTTTGGTTGTTGGTGTGACTACCTCGGTAGTAGCCTTCTCTGACTTTTTGGGTTCTATTATCTGAGTAGCAAGGGTTCGTTTCACATTGTTTGCCTTAGAAACAGCCTTTATAGATTGAATTTCTGCTATTGATAATCCAGCCAAAGACCATACATTTTTTTGATAACTTACTTGTTGAATTACGTCTGCATCTAGATTTTGTTGATTCTTTTGCTGAAACAATTGAGCTAGATGTTGTCCTAACTTTTCTCCAGCTACATTAGCTTGTTCGAGATTTTTGAAAGGATAATTAGCAATTTTGCTGATTAAAAACTTTAATTCACGATTTCCTCGACGATTCGTAACATTAATGCCTTTAGCAGTAATTTCCTTTTTAATACTGCTCTTAAGTATCTTTTCTATAGATTTAGTCGATACTTTTTCAGTAAACTGGCTCATTGTTGTCGCTCCCTGGGAAATCTATTGTCTAACCAAAATAATTTTAGAGAAGCTTAATAAAGCCGAGATTAAGGGAAAAAACTAATTTTTTCGGCGTTGGTGAGTGGATAATGCTCTAAATAGAAAATTGCACAGTATCAAATCTCAAATAATGCAATAATAGGCGAATAGAATATTTGAGAAGAAGAGTTGATTTGGAATAGCATAAAGTCTTGCGATGCAATCGAGCAAGATAATGTCTTAGACGAGTATTCTCACCTTCAACTCGCGTCATATAGGTTTTACAAACAAGGTGATCTTCAGGTTCAATGTACATCGGATAAACTTTCCAAGCATCCGTAACGTACCAAAAGCTATGCCAGCATTTAATAATTTGCCAAATTGGTTCAAAAGTTTCCTGAGAGCGATCGCCCTTCTTCCCCTATATAGAGCGATCGCAATTTTTTAGCACGATGAAATTGGAAGAGCCTTAAACATAATATCAAAGACGAAATAGTTATTAAATCTTTAATAAATTTAGATTGAGCGCATATCCA
>DAXETX010000107.1:0-15847 GCA_051155735.1 Xenococcaceae cyanobacterium | reverse complement strand
TAGCTGGCGGGCTAATCTCAAACCTGTATTGATATCGTAACTATTATTGAGGTGAGGGTCATTAATTAATCCTTTCCAGCCCACTGTAGTACGGGGCTTTTCAAAATAGACTCGCATTACTATTTCTAATTCTTGGTGTAACTCTTGTCGTAAACGAGCTAATCTCGCACCATACTCCTTGGCAGCTTCGACATCATGAATCGAGCAAGGACCAACAATAACTAATAATCTATGATCTTTACCAGAAAGAATCTCACGAATGCGATCGCGAGTTTGGGTAACTAGAGTAGCAGCAGGTTCGGTAAGGGGAAATTCACTTTTGATAAAGGCGGGGCTGAGGAGAGGTCTAGTTTCTGTGACGTGGAGATCGCTGGTATTCTTCATGGTAATTTTGATGATTGCCTCTTCTGATTTTACCTGTTCCTGATTGATTAATTATCGATTTAAGACTTTTTCCAGGCTTGCCAAGCTGCTTTGACCCCGACAAATACGCTACGAGTACTAACTTGTGCTTGATGAATTTGTTGCTTAGTAGTGGTCAGAGTCCGATCTACTTGCTTAACGATTCCTGTCGCACTGGTAACTCCTTGATCTAGCTCCTCAGTTAGTTCTCCAATTTCAATGCCTGTCAGACGTATCGCTTCTAGGGTAGGAGGAAATTCGCGATTGAGAGTATCAAAGAGTTTTTCGGCACTGCGAGCAGCACGAGCTACTTCTTGTAGAGTAGGAATCACTACGACCAACACCGCTGTCAAACTAACGGCTACTAATAACAAAGACAATCCTAACCAAACTAAAGGATCGATCGTCAACATAAGGCTAAAAATTACTAATTGCGCTCTTCAAAGACGGAATTGGATTCTATGGGCTGCATATAAGCATTACGAGCTTTAACTTGTTCTAACTGGCTGGCTTCAATCCCTGCTGCGATCGCAACTTTAAGTTTATTAAGGGTTTCTTCCCAGTTATGCAAGGCTTCATCGGAAAAACGGTTTGCTTGAATTTGAATTGTAGTAGATAAGTCTTCTGCTAATTCTGGTAAGGCATCAGCCGACTTTTTCAGAACTTGGCGCGTTTCTTTACCAGTACGAGGTGCAATCAATATGCCGACTATCGTACCCAAAGCAGTACCGATTGCTATACCACTAATAAATGTTCCTGTTCTATTTCCCCCTGACATTTTTTTTTTGCCTCATCTGAGTTAAGTTGATTGTTATTTCTAGCTTACCTTAACGATTATTACAATATAATAACCAGCTACCAATACCCCATCCCAAAAAATTTGGCAACCAACCAGCGATGAAAGGAGATACTAAGCCCACAATACCTAAAGACCCGACAAGAAACCCCAGTAAGTAATAACTAAAGACAATTCCGACACAGATACTAAAAGCTTTACCGCGATTGAGCCAATCAAAATTGATCCCGATACCAGAGCCAATAAGGGTAAAAACTAGACAAATAAACGGAAAAGCCAATTTTTGTTGAATGCGAACTTGAAATAAGCGAATTTTTGGCTCATTATTACTATTAATCATTAATTTTAAATATTTCTGGGCTTGACTCAGACTCATTTCTTGAGGGTCAGTTATTTGATTAGCAATCTTAAAAAATGTCGGCGGTAAAAATAAAATCTTTTGAGTAAAAATTTCAACTTTATCTGGATTAAAATATTCAATTCGACCATCAATTAGTAGCCATACTTGTTGGTTTCGCTCCCAAGTTGCTTGTCGAGCAATAATGATATTTTGTAACTGAGATTTTTGCCAATTAAGAATTATTATTTTTTGAAAGTACTCGCTATCAAATTCCTGAGCATAATACAATCTTACAAGTTGAGAATTATCAGAAGCATCGACTTGGTATTCAGGATAAAAAATATCTTGATTCGGTAGTGATAATTTTGCCTCTGGCATAAAGGGGCTTTCTAGCTGGATGATTTGAAAGTTAGCATAAGGAACAGCAAATTCATTAAATAAAAATGTAGTAACAATAATCAATAAACTAAAAAAAATAGCAGGAATAACTAGAGAATGAATACTAATTCCAGAACTATAAAAGGCAATTAACTCCAAATTTTTATTAAGCTGTCCATAAACTAACAGAGTTGTTAATAATAAAGCCATCGGTAAAGCATAAACAGCATATTTAGGAATACTTAAACAAAAAATTTGAATAGCAACTATTAACGGTAAGTTAGATTCACTAATTTTATAAGTTAAGTCAGAAATAGTTCCTAAAGCTACTCCTAAAGAAGTTAATAAACCAACACTCCCAATAAACAAACCAATCACTTGTTGTAAAATATATCGATCTAGGAGTTTTAATTTAATTTTCATCTTTAATAATGAAAGCTTAGATAAACATAATTACAATGTAGCTTTATGCCATCTTTAACAGAGCAAATGATTGTAGCATTTTTATCATGTAAGCTTCCTAGAGAAGAATGGACTCATGAGGCTCACTTGAAAGTTGGATTATGGCATTTACTTTACTATTCACCCGAAGAGTCGCTGATAAAGTTACGTCAGAGTATCAAAAAATATAATCTTGCTTGTGAAATTGAGAATACAGAAGAGCAAGGATATCATGAAACAATAACTCAGTTTTATGTTTGGCTAATTGAGCGATTTATTCAAGAAACCGATTGCTCACAGCCAATTGATGTTTTAGCGGATGAGTTAATTAGATGCTATTGCTATGGAGATAAAAAGATACTGTTTTGTTATTATAGCCGAGATAGATTATTCTCTAAAGCAGCAAGACTGAGTTGGGTAAAACCCGATTTACAGCCTTTAAGATAACTAGGTAGGAACAATTAAGTTAAAGATGATGTGGAGTAGTGGAGTAGTGGGGTATTGAAAGCCGACAAATAGTTTTCCATTTTATATTTAATTACACCCAGCTACTTAAGTTCAGTAAATAGTTTAGCTATACAATGGTTTGCAGAGCGATTTGAGAAGATAAATTAGGGTAAGCAAATGCTTACCCCAAAGATTAAGTTAAAGTTATTAAGAGTTAAATGATCGCAAAGAATGCTTCATTGTTAAGAGAATCAGCATCGGTGTTGGTAAACACAGCTAATTCACTGTCATCAAGAGAAACTACTGCGCCTAAGTCACTGTCGGTAAAGGTTAAATCATCAAAACCAATACCAAGACCAGCAATACCAATCACATCTTCACCACCCATAAAGTCAGTTACGATATTAGCCGATTCAGGAATTTCCGCAGTCGCAATCCAAAATTGGTCGGAGTCTGCACCACCAGTAATAGTATTACCACCACCATTACCAGAAAAAAAGCGGTCTGCACCTTCTGCCCCAACAAGGCGATCGCCTGTACCTAAAAGCAGTGTATCATCACCGCTACCAGCATAGATGCGATTATTACCTTCGCTACTGAAAGCATCAATCAGGTCGTCCATTGCACCAGCAAAAACTAACTGATCGCTACCGCTGACTTCAATGACATCTGCTTCTGTAGTACCAAACACGGGTGCTAAATCAGGCTCTTGATTTGCTACCTCTTCAGGTGCAACACCAAAGAGAGTTTGATACATGATGCGGTACATATCGGTGTTATCGACGGTGGAAGACAAGAGGTCGGAATTCAAACCGTAGGCTTTGGAAACGATGCTTCCTGCCACATCAGTAGTGCTAACATAAGCTACGCCAAATTCAAAAATGTCTCCATTAGCATCTGGTGCACCAGTCACAAAGGGTTCAGTATTGTTGCCAGTTTGTCCATCCAGAGGAACAGGAATCCCATCAGCATCGTCGCCGAAAGCAGCTAATAATGGTTGTACGCCAACTTCACCAACAGTTTCGCTTTCTGGATCGACATCAATTACTTCCAAACCACCGGCATCGCTATCAGCAGCAGTTAGAACTAGAGTATTAGGATCGACATTATTAACAAAATCTTGGGCTACGCCAATAGCAGCATCGGCTCTTAATGTCGCTTCAATTGCTCCTGCTGAATTATTATTGTTGGGGAAATTATCAGAACCTTCTTCTTCTAAAACCACCATGAAGCCGTCTTCAGCATTGACAAACTTATCTAACGCCAAAGTTTCTTCTAGCATTTCGGCAACAGTAGGAGGATTGGGGTTTTCTGGTGGTTGTCCGTAAAGAATCAACTCACCATTTTCATCAACAAAACCTGATTCAACTAAACTTGCTTCATCGGTATCGTTATAAGTATCCTCTGCTGCAAAAATCCCTAATACTTTATCAGTATCGTCAGGAAGACTCTCTAATTCTTCGCGAGTATAGATAACGGTGTAGCCCATTGCTTCCGCTTCTTCGATTAGATTGCGTCCGTCTTCACGGATTCCTTCTTGACCAAAGCGTCCGACTGTACCTACAGGTAGATATTGAATTTCTCCACCGCCCAAAATTACATCCACGCCAGATTCGACGATTTCGGCAGTAATTTCGGCTACTTCACTGCGATTTTCCACATCCGCCAAGAAAACACCAGTACCAGGCTCGGCGATGATCCCAGAGTTAATTACTGCTGTGGGTTTACCAGCAGCGATCGCCTCTTCCATAATAGTCATCCCTTCCATCCCAGATAGAGAAGTATAGGGATTGCCCTCTTCATCCAAACCATAGCTACCAGCAAAAGGTTTAATGCCGTAGGCGTGAACTACTGCACCACCATTAGAAGTTCCCACAATCTGATCTTCCATATGACCGAGATAAACCCCTGCATTGGTCATCTCGTCCCAGTTAAGTCTGCCATCAGGTCCGACAGAAGCAAAACGTGCAGCCCCATAGTGAGAGGGACTAGTACCATCTGGGTGAATAAAGATTACGTTCCCAGTATCTTGAGTCGGTTCGGGGGCTGGCGTGATGTTATCGGGTATGCCTTCGGGTGGTGCTAACTCTTCATCAAAGAGAGTTTCATACATCAAGCGATAAATGCCAGTGTTATCTACAGTTGAGGGGAGTTCTTCTGCATTCAAACCGTAGGTTTTAGAAACAATACTCCCTGCAAAATCAGGAACACCCGACCAACCGACGCCAAAGTCAAAAATATCGCCGTTTTCATCGGGGGCGCTAGTAAAAGGTTCGGTGTTACTACCTGTTTGTCCATCGTAAGGAATTTCGGGATCAAAAGGAGGCTGTACTTCTGTAGTACCGACAGTTTCCCCTTCGACATCATCAACTTCTAAGCCACCACCATCACTATCAGCAGCGGTGATTAGTAAAGTATCGGGATTAACATTATCGATGTAGTCTTGGGCGACACCAATGGCTGCATCAGCCCTTAGTACTGCTTCGATTGTCCCCGCAGCATTATTATTATTGCCAAAGTTGTCAGTGGCTTCTTCTTCTAAAACCACAAACATCCCATTTTCAGGGTCTTGAAAAGTCTCAAGCCCTAGAGTTGCTTCTAGCATCTCGGCAATAGTAGGCGGATTTTCATTACCTGGCTGACCGTAGGGAATTAAGTTGCCTTCCTCATCGACAAAGCCCTCTTCAATTAAAGCTCCTTCGGGAACATCGTTATAAGTATCTTCTGCTGCAAAGATTCCCAATACTTTCTCGGTATCAGCAGCTAAACTTGCTAGTTCTTCGCGAGTATAAACAACGGTGTAACCCATTGCTTCCGCTTCCTCGATTAGATTACGTCCGTCTTCGCGAATTCCCTCTTCACCAAAGCGTCCGACTGTTCCTACAGGTAGATAGTGAATTTCACCACCACCCATAATTACATTGACACCAGATTCAACAATTTCTGCTGTGATCCCAGTAACATCGCTACGGCTTTCGACATTGGCTAAGAAAGCACCAGTACCTGGTTCAGCAATAAAACCAGAGTTGATTACCGCAGTGGCTTTACCTTCAGTGATCGCTTCATCCATGATGGACATCCCTTCCATCCCAGAAAGAGACACTACAGGGTTGCCCGCTTCATCTAAACCAAAAGAATCTGCCTGTACCTTAACCCCATAAGCATGAGTAACTGCACCAGCATTAGAAGTTCCGACAATTTGATTGTCCATGTGTCCGAGATAGACCCCTGCATTGGTCATCTCGTCCCAGTTGAGTCTGCCATCAGGTCCGACCGAAACAAAGCGTCCTGCTGCGTAGTGAGAAGGACTCGTACCATCTGGGTGAATGAAAATTACGCTATTGTTGCTTGCCATAACTCCTCTTTATTGGGTTTTTTGAACGTCGCAGAGTTGCGATCGCCTTACGAAAAATTCGAGTTCCTGCCGTGAGTTCACTTAATAAGTTTTTTAGGTGTGTAAACTCCCTATTTAATGTTTTCAAACTAGGATTAAGAAAATATGAAGAGAATGGTTATCTTTCTATTAAGAAATTGCCGAAAAAAAAGGATGGCACAATCCATCCTCAATTGTTGTTGATCGAAACTATTTACGATTCGCCTCTACCAGATTAAATTTGTGTCTTAGACGAGGACAAAGAATTCTTCGTTACTAATAAAATCAGCATTGGCGTTAGTAAACACAGCTAAATCATTAGCTTCGAGAGAAACTACTGCACCCAAATCAGTATCAGTAAAGGTTAAATCATCAAAGCTAATACCTAAACCAGCAATACCGATGACATCTTCACCAGGAGTAAAGTCATTGATTAAATTAGCAGTTTCAGGAATCGCAGCAGTCGCAATCCAAAACTGATCCGCACCAGCATTCCCATTGATCGAGTTACCACCACCAGAAGTGGCAAAGAAGCGGTCATCTCCACTATCGCCAAAGACACGGTCATTACTACCTAAAAGCACAATGTCAGCACCACTACCTGCGTAAGTACGATTGTCACCTGCTCCAGTACTCAAGTCGATTAGATCGTTACCATCTCCAGCAAAAACTATTTGATTAGTTCCAGTTACTTCAATCGTATCTGCTTCTGCTGTGCCAAACACTTCTTCAAAGGTGATTTCTTCCTTAGTTAAGAAAGCTAATTGACCACCTTCAACTAACCCTTCAGAGGCAATGATGCCATCTTCTAAACTATGAGCCTGAACATCAAAGATAAAGCGAGTTCCAGGCTCATCACCAAATAAAGTAGAAACATCTAAAATACCTGAAGATTCCCAAGCACCAATGTCTTCGGGTTCGGCATCAGTTTGACCTTCAGGAACAGCAGAGCGATCCATTTGCGCTACACGAGTTAATGCGCCTGTTTCAGGGTCAAGTTGCCAAATAGAAGCTTCTTCTCCTGAGGTTAAACCAAAATCATCAATAGATCGGTCTTCATTGATATAGATATGACCATCATCAGCCCAGTCGAGGTTATCAGGACTTCTGAGACCAAAATCGGGTGACTCAAATTGACCAGCCCCAGCATCATCTCCATCATAGAGAATGTCTAGTTGAGCAGTCAGAGGATTGCCAGATTCGTCAAATTCCGTAGCAATTTCGTAAGTAGTACCCCAACTGTCTTCAGGGAAACGATTATCACGACCTGTAGAAGCCATGACTGCTACTGTTCCATCTTCAGGATTAGTCGCAACATCTTCAGGACGAGAGAATTGAAAACCACCTGCATCAATAAACAACTGGTCTTGTTGGGCTTGGGTAGCAAATCCCATGGAGTCGTAACCCATTTCATCTTGGATGTCACCATCATCATTGGTATCTACGGCGGTATCAGCAAGGTCGGGACGATAGTAATCTAGTTCTACCCAACTACCAGATTCACTATTACCAGTACCATTAAAGCCAAAGGGGTCTGGAGCATCATCTGGATCGATTGCTTCACCAGCTTCATCAATAAAAGTTGGGGTATCAGCGATGTCATCGTCAGGCACCCAAGTGTAGAGTTTGCCGTTACTTAGACCATTGCGAGCTAAGAAATCAGCACCTTCGCTAGAATCTTTTTCCCCGACATACATTAATAGCGGTGCAGCTTCGCGGTCATCACCTACTAAGATCGCGACTTTATCGGTAGTACCTGTGTCTAATTCAGTGACATTTTCCCAAGCAGCACGACCCATCCAAGGTACAGCATAGAGAGTATTACTAGCGGGGTCTAGGGCAAATTCTGTTCCCCCAAAGCTTTCTTCTCCAGTGAAGAAGATACTATCTTCTAAACCGCGATCTTCCCCAAATTGTTGTGCTTCAATGTAATGTGCTGAACAAAAGCGATCTAGTCCTTCATTTTCGAGATCGGTTACTTCATCTACTACTTCTCCCTCACGGTTGATAATAGTGTCATAAGCTAAACCAGTAGCTTCTACTTCTAGAGTTTCTTGGTTGATATCGAAGTAACTAACTCGCGCCCCAGTAAGTTCAGTACCGTTAGCTAGGGTGTAGGTATAACCAACTTCAGCAGTTAATTCATGGTTAGCAAGAACTCTGATCGTGTCATCATCTAAGGCAAAAGCACCCAAACCATCTAGAATTCCTGGAGGTGCATAATCTCCGAATTTTTCGCCGATAGTAAAGACGGGGTCAACAGTGTAGCCATTTAAACCTGTCATTTGTGCAGGTTGATTGGTGTCACCGTTGTTTTCTAAGAAAGTAGGACTCATCGCTGTGCCTCCAAGATTAGGATCGAGATTTAGGGGTGTTTCTAAATTGATTAGAATGATTTCGTTATTGTCAATGTCGCCTTCTCGTCCCATGGAGAAAGGATAGTTGTTATCATTAGCAACTAAAATAGTGTTTTCATCAACCACTACTACATCTTCGATAGTTACAAAGGGAAAATCAAAAGTAGTGCTACCATCGCCGTTCAAATCGTTAGGGTCGGCGATATGAAGTAAGTCAGCTACTTCAGTTTTTTCGACAAAACCCATTTCATCCACTTCAGAAATATCGATTTTGAAGATTTTTTTGAATTCCGCTGCTTCCCCTTGTTCGCCATCTCTTTCGATCACCAGAAATTCGGTATCGTTGATCGGGGTAAAATCGCCAATAGGATTACCATCGGTAGTAGGATAGTAGCCAACTAAACCTGTATAAGAGCTAGTGGCTACATCAAATTCATAGATGCGCAGGGCGTTTTCAGGGTCGCCGTCAACTACTCCTTCTAATAGAGGGTAAAGAGTAGAACGATCTGGACTAAATGCCATTCCTTCAAAACCGCGAGACTGAGCTAGATTTGGTAAAGCGTCTCCCAAATCAGGGTTTTGCGGTGACTGGACAAACTCCCCTGTTATCGAATCGACCACTGCTACACCAGTAGCGGGAAAGTCAGTAAAGAAACCATCAAAGCCAACTTCAATATATTGCTCAATTTCTGCTTCTGGAGTTTGAGGTGTTCCATCTGCTTCTAAGGTTAAAAACTGTTCTTCGTTGCGATGAGTGTAAGGGTGAACCTGTAAACCCGCAGCATGAGCATCTTCCACAAAAGAAGTAATTTCTCCTGTCAACTGAGTGGTAATTTCTGCAACACCATCACCGTCGCCATCTACTGGTTCGTCCAGAGAATCTCTCAGTAAAATATTGTTTTTCCAAGGACCAGCACCCTCAGCGTAGAGATCGCTAATGACTTGCAGCATTTCTGCACTATCTAAGTCGCGATAGGTAGTATCCTCAGATAAACCATTCTCTACAGCAGCTAAAAACTCTTGACCGTAAATTGCAGCTAGGTCGTTACCTTGTTCTAGGTTATAGCGAATGTCATAAGGAACAGAAAACCCTTCATCAGGACTGGCACTCTCGGTAGTATTCCCATAAAGCTGCACTAAAGGCAGATCGCCTAAGCCTTTAGGGTCTAGCATTTCTTGCAGTTCGATGAGATTTTGGAACTCAAAGGATTGAATAAAAATGCGGTCAGGATCAGTAAAGCCGGTGGCTTGTAGAGTCTCAATTAAAGGCTCTTCTAGAGATAAACCTTGCAGATCGAAAAAAGTCGGATGCTTAGTTTCAGGATAAATCCCAACTTTAACTCCAGTTTGAGCTTCAGTTTGTTGCACTAATTCAATTACTTCTTGAAACGTGGGAATTTCAAAAGCACCATTAAAGTCTTGCGGACGATAATCTCGTGATTGAACCGCTCTTAATTGTTTGATTTCTGCTAAAGTAAAGTCTTCGGCAAACCAACCACCGACAAGTGTTCCATCTAGGTTTTTAACGGTAAGGCGATCGCCAAATTCAGGTAACTCCGAGACATTGGTAGTATTGGCAGTACCAGTAGTTAGAATTGGCTGACCATTATCATCAAAGACAATATTTCCCGCTTCATCAAGTTCGACCTGTGCCAAAGTAGGTTCGTGACGCGCAATCAAAACTCCATCTTTAGTGATTACTAGATCGGGTTCAATAAAATCTGCGCCTTGAGCGATCGCCGTAGCGTAAGCTTCTAAGGTATGCTCTGGTAAAATGCCACTAGCACCACGATGGGCAATAACTAGAGGGTCTTGTCCGTTAAGTGTATTCAGGTTAGTAAGGTTCGGTGTGGCAATAGGAGCTTCTAGCAATTCACCATTAGAGTCGAAGTGTAGTAAATAAGGACCAAATTCATCCCCTACCCAAATATCGCCATGGCGATCAAGGACAAAAGATTCAATGTCAAAATCGCCACCAGTTAATAGACGTTCTTCTGTGTCTTCGTTAATAATGTCAAAGGGAATCAAGTTGCTTGGGTCAGATAGTTGAACAAAACCTTGAATGTCAACGTTACGATCACCCGCTTCTATGCCAGCAAAACTTGGATCGACTTGGTAAAGACGTAATAAATAATCAGCACTATTAGTCTGCGCACCGAAACCGTTATCGGATAAAAACCAGAATGCACCATTACCGCTAGGAGCAAACTGTACACCGCTAAAGCCTTGGACTGGTTGCCCATCAAAAGGACCTGTGCGACCATTAGCAGAGATTGGTTCTCCCTCGCCATTATCAGCACCAGATTGCGGACCTTCGGCAAAGGTATCTGCGGGTAAAGCAGCAAAACCGACTAAAGTAGTCTGAATAGAATCAGAATTCATCATTATTTTGGCTCGAATTATCGATTATTAACAGTTATGTATTGATATATTAAGTTTGGTCTGTAGCAAGATCAGACTTAGAGTCAGTGGTTTCAGCTAAGAAAGATTACTGAGTGAGAAATATTGTGATGATTTTGATTTTTTCTAACAAATAGTATTTTCTTGGCTTACCCTTATTTAGAATTTCACTAATAGATTAAGAAATGAATATCAAATAATTAATAAGCAATAAAAAAATTTTGGTAAATTTTAAAAGTTAATTTTTTTTTTTAGTTTTTAGGTAAGTAAAAAATTAAGCAATAGTTAAATTATGTTTAAATTAAAGCTTTTCTGCGTTTTTTAATCAATTTAAGAATTGATAACCCCTAATTCGTTAAATAGCAATATTTTAAATTAATTAAGTAAAATTATATATTATGAACATTTATTAAAAAGTAAATAATTTTGATCGATATTAAGTATTACTAAAAATTAGCTATTTTCAGAGTTTAACTTAAATCTGAAGTTTAGACTAACTCCCAGCTTGGCAGTCAGACTAAACGGTACAGTTCAAATATTGGGGCGCATGATAATTTGACTCAGCTTATCAAAAAAAGCTTAGAACAATGGTGATAGTTGAAATATTTGTTTTAAGCGACTTCTTTTTTGTCTTTTTTGGCTTTTTTCTTGCGAGTTACTGTCTTTTTAACTACTGGATAACGAGGTTTTTTATTCCTTTTTTTACCTGTGTCCCAACCAGGGGAATTCCCGTGAGGTTTGGGCGTATAGGCTGGAGTACCAGTTGAGTGGCTTTACTTCTAAACTCTTGTAGTTTTTGGACAGATTGAGTCAAGGTTATGGATAATCGAGTATAAATACTTAATTATCTCGTCCTTTTGCCAATTTCCGTTTATGTTTTCCTCACTCAAAAAATCCTCTTCCCTACAGTATCATACTAAACAGTTTAGTTTTGTAAAAAGGGTAATTAGTCTAAACTCCAGATATAAATTACCTATTCACAAGTATTTGTGTTATATTAGTTCAGCGCTTGTTTAATCAAGTTCAAAACGGGATGTAGCGCAGCTTGGTAGCGCGCCTGCTTTGGGAGCAGGATGTCGCAGGTTCAAATCCTGTCATCCCGATTCAATCTAAACCCGCAACATCACTCCAAAGCGGGCGTTTAACCAGTCTGCTTAATCCTTAGAGATAAACTGGGATTGACTTGTATTACCCAAATCTAGGTATGTAACAAGCGAAATTACATGACTTCATCAAGTCTTTAACACGATGCAAAGTAACTGTAAACAGTTAGTTTGAAGTTATTCTCCAAATATTTCCCAATAAAAAAATGGTATTTTAGGCTGCTATTGCAACTCAAATAAATTAATGCGAATCCGTTCCAATTGCTGTCTGTGGTCAAAACCAAATTTAGAGTTTTTTTCCCTCTATTTAGCTGATAGATTATGTGATGAAGAAAAAAACTGAATATTGATCATTGACAAGCTATGACACAAAGCAATAAACAGCCAGCGATTTTGGTGTTAGCTGATGGTAGCGTCTATCGCGGTTGGTCTTTTGGCGCAAAAGGAACTGTTGTTGGAGAAGTGGTATTTAATACTGGGATGACAGGATATCAAGAAGTCTTGACCGATCCTAGTTATCGGGGTCAGATAGTGACTTTTACTTATCCCGAATTAGGTAATACAGGGGTAAATTTAGAAGATGAAGAGTCAGAAAGACCCCAAGTTAGAGGCGCGATCGCCCGTAATATTACTTACCGTCCTAGTAACTGGCGTTCTACTCAATCTCTACCCGACTATTTGCAACACTGGCAGATTCCAGGAATCTATGGCATCGATACTAGAGCCTTAACTCGAAAAATTCGGTCTTTGGGGGCAATAAACGGCGGAATTTCCACTGAAATTCTTGATTCTGAGCAATTACTGCGCCAAATCCAACAAGCGCCTTCGATGGCTGGCTTGAATTTGGTTAAGGAGGTAACAACCAAAAAAATCTATGAGTGGTCAGAAGCAACTGATTCTAGTTGGGAATTTACCAAAACTGATAACCCTAAAACTTATACAGTTGTCGCGATTGATTTTGGGGTGAAAAAAAATATTCTCCGCCGTTTAGCTAGCTATGGTTGCAAAGTAATTGTTGTGCCTGCTAATAGTTCTCTAGAAGAGATTTTGTCTTACAATCCTGATGGCATTTTTCTGTCTAATGGACCTGGAGATCCTGCTGCGGTAGAGGAGGGCATCACTCTAACTAAAGAGTTATTAAAGTTAAAAAAACCAACTTTTGGCATCTGTATGGGACATCAAATTTTAGGTCTTTCTTTGGGTGCAGCAACTTTTAAACTCAAGTTTGGTCATCGGGGACTAAATCAACCTGCGGGGCTACAACAAAAACAAGTAGAGATTACCAGTCAAAATCATGGATTTGCGATCGCACCAGATTCTTTAGCTGCCGAATTCGAAATTACGCATCTCAATCTTAACGATCAAACAGTAGCAGGACTCAAACATAAAACCTTACCTTTCTTTTCGGTGCAATATCATCCAGAGGCTAGTCCTGGTCCTCATGATGCGGATTATCTTTTTGAAAAGTTTGTGAGTTTGATGGCGAAGAAGGATTAATTGTTAATAGTTAGTAGTTAGTTGTGGCACTCTTACTAAACTACTAACTAGATTAATTGCCGACTAGATTAAAGGTAATTTGACCGTAAAAGTTGTTCCGCTGTGCAACTGCGATCGCACATCGATTGTGCCACCATGAAGCTCAACGCATTTTTTTACTATTGTCAAGCCTAATCCCGTACCAGATATAGTTCCTACATTACTAGCGCGATGAAAACAGTCAAATATATACTCGTAGTCTTCTGTCGGAATGCCAATTCCTCGGTCGCTAACTTTAAAGACAATCCACTGGGGTTCTTGGGTTAATTCTAGGGTGATGGTACTGTCTGTAGGAGAATATTTGATCGCGTTAGATAATAAATTGTCTAGTATCTGTTGCACTAATTTGGCATCTAAGTTAACCGAACCGATTTGCTGGTGACAATGAAAGCAAATATGATATTTTTTAGCAGCAATTTGGTTGAAATCGGCAATCAATCGCTCAAAGAAAGTTTTGATCTCGATTTTTAACGGATTAAATGTAATGTCTTGTGATTCTGCTCGATCTACTAAAGTTGTTTCTTCTAGTAATTGCAGCATTTGTTGTGTCGCATCGCGAATTTTCCGAAAACAAGTTTCTTTTTGCACTTTACTGAGTTTGCCATCTTGACCATATAGCAAATCTGTCGCTAAAGAAATAATAGTCAGAGGTGTGCGATATTCATGAGAAACAATACGGATGATGCGGGTTTTAAGTTCATTCAGTTCTTTGGCTCGATCTAAAGCCCGCAAAATCTTTTGAGTTTCGAGTTTGTTTTGCTCTGCTTCTAAAACCGATTTTAATTGTTGAGTGTAGATCGAAGTCCTTTTGGCGATCGCCGATAAAATTCTGACTAAATCATCACTAAACTTTTCGGTGCTTTCTTTGGCGACATATATCAGTCCTAAAACCGTTTCTTCTGTCTCAGATTCTTGAACAATTGGCACTAGGTGATATGAGCCTATTTGAGAGATTGACAATTGAGATCGATCTATTATGGGATTTAGTAGATGTAAGCAAATTGGTCGCAGCTGTTCCGTTTTTATTGGGTCGAGCTTACTTGAATTGACCTTTTGGCGATCGCTAATTGTCGCAATTTTATCTAATAAAATCTGCTGCATCTGAGAACGCGCTGCTAGGGAAATATCGCGACTCGTATCAATAAATAATTCGTAACTTTGAGCTTCTAAAAGTAATATGCCTGCGAGATCGCAGGAAATGTTGCTATGTAAATATCGCAATACCGAACTAAATAGTTCTTCGTAACTCAGGCTGTATGCTTTGTTTTGAGTTAGATTATTGGTTGATGACCATAGTTCGCTGTGCTGAGAATCTAAAGTCGGGGCTAAATTTTGGGGAAATTTGGTTTGTAAAGTTTGTAATTCCTTTTGGATAACCCTTAAAACCGATGATAATTCCTGATTTTTCGCTTTTTCCCGTGCCAATTCTTGATGCAATAATTCTAACTGCTCTTGAGAAGGATTAATTTTGGGTTCTAGAGTCTGATTGTCTAATGGTTCTGATGTTGTTTCTACTTGTTCGAGCAATCTCGGACGATTGAATAAAGACTTGGTCGTTGTCTCTTTCCCCCGTTGCTTTTGATAACTACTCTCTGGGTTGTACATGAAAAATTAAATAAATATTAATACGTTTTTTTATTATTTATCTATTTTATCAATTTGGTTGCGGTTTTTCTCAAACTTTATCTATGTTTTTTTAAGGTTTTTAAAAATATTCTGTTATTTTTTTGAGAATTTTTTTCAGTATTTTTACTAGCTTGCAATAGCTCTTGACCTAAAAAAAGAATTCATTTTTTAAGTTTTTGACAAAATTAATTTAACTGTGGTTTAGACTAAAAAAATCATCAGAAAACAATTCAGCCAGTTAAAATCTGTACATGAATTATGTACAATATATCATTTAGTTCTGGAGCGATTTTTCTACTACTACTTCTGGCTCTAATCCATATTTAGAGTTGGCTTAAATTCAACCAACTATATGTAGTAGTTGACTAAAACTATTTTTTCTTAACTTGTCACGATTGCATGAGGACTCTCACATTGAATCTTTCGTCGCTGGTCGGGACATTTAGCGATCGCGACGGTACTTAAACAAATTTGAAGTTAAAAATAAGCTAGACTGTCTATATAATAAACTTTTTACATTGCTTAAATTTAGGACGGCGGAGCGTCAAAGCTTATTGTCTCTGCCAGTTCATAATATCCCAAGTTCGCATATCCCAAGGAGTCAATTCATAGCCAGTAATGCTATTACTAAAAGCTACTACATCAGCA
>DAXETX010000106.1:0-10692 GCA_051155735.1 Xenococcaceae cyanobacterium | reverse complement strand
GCTAAGGAAAAACTGATCGCTTTAGAAGCCATAGACCAGGATACTGGAGCTACAGTAAATTTAGGCACTAGTGAGACTAATTATACTCTGGGGGCAGGAGATGTCATTAGATTAGACATTTTTCAAGTACCAGAATATAGCGGGGAGTTTCCCGTGTTAGTTGATGGGACTGTGAGTTTGCGTCTGATTGGTAATGTCCAAGTAAGTGGACTAACTTTAGACGAAGCTTCAGAAGTCGTACGTCAAAAATATGCTGATTATTTAAAACGTCCGATTATTAATGTCGGATTAGTTTCTCCTCGTCCCTTAAAAATTGGGATCGCTGGGGAAATCGATAATCCTGGTTCTTATGAATTTGTCTTGGGTGACCCTAATCAAAAATTTCCCACCATAACTAGTATTATTGCCAGAGCAGGTGGCATTACGACTCTTGCTGATGTGCGTAATGTCAAAGTTACGAGAAATGTCAAAGGAAACAATGTGGTTTATGCTGCCGATCTCTGGACTTTGCTGACGCAAAATCGACTCGACCAAGATATCTCTTTAAGAGATGGCGATACTATCTTAATTCCTACTGTCAATGAAATTGATAGTTCGGAATTATCGCGTTTATCAGAAGCTAGTTTCGGGCTACAAACTGACGAACCGATTAAAGTTGCTGTGGTGGGAGAAATCTATCGCCCTGGTACTCACACAGTACAACCAGAGCAAATCGGAGACGAACAACAAGACTCGTTACCCCCCAGGTTAACTCAAGCTATTGGCATCGCAGGAGGCATCAAACCCCTAGCTAATGTGAGAGAAGTCGAGATTCGGCGTCAGACATGGGATGGTCAAGAAAAAATCTTAGCAGTTAATCTGTGGGAGTTAATTCAAGAAGGAGACGCCAATCAAGATATTATCTTACAAGAAGGCGATCGCATTGTGATTCCCCAAGCGGAAGCTTTATCAGCAGAAGAAGCCGAAAAAATTGCTGAAGGGGTGATTTCTCCTGCCGAAATTACAGTTAACGTCGTTGGAGAGGTAGTTAATCCTGGAACACAACAGGTACGACCGAATACCCCTCTTAACCAGGCGATTTTAGCAGCAGGAGGCTTTGATAATCGTCGTGCTGATACGGGAGAAGTGGAATTAGTCCGACTCAACCCTAATGGCACTGTCGCTAAACGCACTATTGAAGTTGACTTTGCTCAAGGCATTGATGAAGAAAATAACCCCGTGCTGAGAAATAATGACGTTGTCGTAGTCAGTCGTTCTGGAGTTACTAAAACCACAGACGCTGCTGGTAAGGTGCTATCTCCTATTGGGGGAGTTTTGGGCGTAATTCGATTATTTTTTGGCTTTTAAGTAATTAGTAGAACCTACTGCCCTTATAATCAGGGCAGTAATTTAGTTAATAATAACTATCTGACCATCAGGTACTGTGAGGATTGGTAAAAAATGCCAGATAGAAGTTTCGAGCAATCTGTTTATCCTGTTACTAAAAATGGCAATGGTAATGGTAATGGTAATGGTACTTACCTATATTCGATGCCAGTTATTAGCTCCAACACTGTGGATGAGGATGAAGATAGTATTGATCTGCGTCAGTTAGTTAATGTCGTTAAACATCGCCTGCGCCTGATTCTGTTAGTCGCTGCGGGAATGACTCTAACTGCTGCTTTGTGGACGTTTAGTAAAGAACCTAAATATGAAGGGACTTTTCAACTCTTAGTTGAACCAATAACTAAAGAGCAAGGGGAAACGCCTTTATCCCTAATTAGTGAAGACTGGACTGGCTTAGATTATGAAACTCAAATTGAAGTCTTACGAAGTCCTAGTGTTCTCAATCCGATTATCGCTCAAATTACCCGTCGCTATCCCGATCTCGAATATGACTCCTTTATTCGCAAAAGCAAATCGCCTTTGAAAATTGAACAAATCGAAGAGACTAAAATTTTAGAAATATCTTATATCGATACAGATCCAGAAGTAATTGAATTTGTCATTGATAACTTAGCTCAATCTTATCTAACTTATTCTCTAGAAGAAAGAAGAGCCGAAGTCAATCAAGGAATCGAATTTGTGACAGAACAACTACCACGAATTCGTACCAGAGTCGATGAACTTCAAGAGCAGTTACAAGACTTTCGTCAACGCTACAATTTACTCGACCCCGAAGAACAAGCAACGCTGCTTTCACAAAAACAAGTCACTTTTGAAGAAAAATATTTTGATACCCAACTGCGACTCAATGAAACCAAAACCCTTTACAATACCCTGCAAACTCAATTAGGCAAACAACCGCAACAAGCGATCGCCACTAGTTACCTGAGTGAGTCACCTCGCTATCAAAAATTGCTTAACGAACTGCAAGGGGTAGAAATTCAACTAGCTAATGAATCTGCTCGCTTTGCTCCCCAAAACCCTGTAATTTTGAATCTTCAAGATCAAAGAAATGAATTATTAACTTTATTAGAACAAGAAGCCACTAAGGTACTAGGGGGAAATGCTAATTCTGGCATTGATTACTCTACTTCTGTGCCTTCCCCTAGCTCGTTGCGTTCCGAAATGGATCGTCAGTATATTCAAGCAGCCAACGAAATGCAAGTTTTAGCGATTCGCGAATCTGCTCTCGCTTCAGCCCTAGAAAAACTTAATATCTCTATTGAGCAAATGCCGATAATTGCTCGTAAATATACAGATTTACAACGTCAATTAACTGTCGCTACAGAAAGTTTAAATCGGTTTTTAGAAGCAGAAGAAACCCTAGAATTACAAGCAGCGCAACAAGCTTTACCTTGGCAAATTATCGCTCAACCCGAAGTCAAAGAAGACCCTGTATCGCCTAATATTCCCAGAAATATGGCTTTAGGGGTTCTCGGAGGACTATTAATGGGGATGGGAGCAGCATTATTAGCAGAACGGCTCGATCCTGTATTTCATTCTTCCGAAGAAATCAAAGAAAGCATCAATGTCCCTATTTTGGGTTTAATTCCGATTCAAAAAGACCTAGAACCAGCACAACTTAAAGCTAGTATTGGTCAATTAAGTCTGCCTCAACTTCAAATTGGCAATAACTCTTTAGAGCTAGAGCGCAATGCTACCCCGCCAGTAGCCAATAATAACAATCCTAAATTTAAAGGTAAACGTTATGGTGCATCTCCTTTCTTAGAATCGTTTCGCTCTCTTAATACCAACATCAGGCTGCTGGGTTCTGATAGTTCCCTCAACTCGATTGTAATTAGCTCTTCTATTCCTTCAGAAGGTAAATCAACTATTTCTTCCCACTTAGCCCAAGCAGCAGCAGCTATGGGACAAAAAGTGTTATTAATTGATGCGGATTTGCGTCGTCCCCAAGTGCATCATTGGATGGGATTAAATAATGATCGAGGACTAAGTAATATTTTGGCAATGGGGTTAGATCTTGAAGCAGCGATTCAAACCCTACCTCATTGGGAAAATTTAGCGGTAATTACCGCAGGAGATATTCCCCCAGATCCAACTCGGTTGTTGGCTTCTCATAAGATGCAAGTTTTAATGGATAAATTGCGACAAGAGCATCATTATGACCTAATTATTTATGATACTCCACCGATTTTAGGTTTTGCTGATGGTCGAATTCTCGCTTCCCGTACTGATGGAGTGGTATTAGTTGTCAGAATTGGCAAAACAGATCGTTCTTTACTCAAGCAAAATATCGAGAGCTTGAAAGTCTCGAATGTTCCTGTTTTGGGTGTAGTTGCCAACCAAACTAATCGCAATTCTGGCGGTGCTTATCATTATTACAGCCATTATTATGCCGAAAGAGCTTAAATATTAGGAAGATGAGCGATAACTGCGATCGCTCATCTTCCTTGATTTACCTAGAAGGAGTAAACTAAATTTTAATCCTTAACATAAGTTTATAATTGTGAATTCTTCCATTATTCCTTCTACTTTCTTACTCACTCTATTAATGATGGTAGGTCTAGTCTTTTTTATTCGTGCTTCTGTCAAAGACCGTACCGAACAAATCGAGTTAGCAACTTCTGAATCAGAAGAGACGATTTTACCCAAGTTGCAAAATTATTTTGATGCACGAGCTTATCGAGTTATCGCAGTAGATGCGGTGAATAACGAAGTTACATTTCGAGGCTTTGTTCAACCGAGTTTGTTTATGGCGATTTTTTTGACTCTACTTACAGGAGTCGGTTTATTTTGTTTGGTGTTAGTGCTATCAATACTATTTGCGTTAAGCAGTAATTGGCTCTGGCTGATACTTTTATTTGCTCCTGCTGCTGGACTATTTTACTGGCAAAAAGCGGGACGTTGGGAAAAAGTGTGGCTGACAATCGACAAAAATAATTTGGCAAATCAGCCTCAAAATATCATCAAGATTACTGGTCATCGGGATGAGTTGATTCAATTGCGCCAAAATTTATCTTTTCAATAAAATAGGCAAAATTTAAAGGACGTTTTTTGCAAAAAACGTCCCCAAATGCTGATATATTTATCTTGTGCTTGTAATTCAAATTTCAACGACTGCTAGCACTCGCTACAGTCTTTTTCTTCTCTCCTTCTGCTATCTCAAAAGATTGTAGGCTGGGAAAAAGAAAATGATTTTCTTCTACGTACTGCGCTCCAAATAGACCCTTTTCTGCCCAGAAGTAACGGTCAGTGGTATGCTCGTTTCTTCTGACTACTAAAAGTGCAGGAGGCGTAATACGATGAGAAGCAATATGTTTGCGGGCTGCAGTTACAGGTTTGTCGTCACCACTTTCGATATTGTATTGGGGGACTAATTCCAATATCTTGCGACCTTCTTGGCGACGGCGACTTTTACGCTTGCGTTTTCTTGCCAACCCGATTACCTCCTATTCTATTTTGCTTTTTTTGTTGTAATTATAATTACAAAACTTAGAAGAATTGTATCCTGATAACCAAAAAAAATCAACTGTCTCTCAAAGCAAAAAAGCAGCGAAAGCAAGAACTCAAAACACTAACTGATCGAGACTTTGACCGTTATGGCAGAAAAGTATATAAGATTAAAAAAGTTAATAAATCTCCTGTTTTGAATGTCCTACTCTTACAATCTTGCTAGTTCGGAATTTCATCTTTTGTGTCAATCTCAAACTAAATTGTTGACTCAAGTATTGGGCGCATTGTGGAGTGCTGTTTATTTATCAAAAGAGTCAGGACAAAACCGAGAACCTAAGTTATTGCCTGTCGCGATTTATCCGCAAACAGCAAGAGAGCCTTATCAAAAACTACGGGGGATCGAACTACCAGAAATATGGCAACAAGTAATTGCCGAACCGATCAATCAGCAAAAGCTTCTCCTTCCTGATAACCTGACAGAAGCCAGTTTCGGTAATAAAACTCAAATAGCCAAAAATTTAGCGAATCAACCCTTAATTTTGCCTTTGATTTACGAAAACACTGTAATGGGTTTGTTACTTGTAGCGCGAGAAAATCCTGATTGGCAAGAAACAGAGTTGCAACAAGTCGAACGGGTAGCCGAAACTTTGGCGATCGCCTGTTTTATGGAACGTCAATCCCAATGGTATCGCCAACAATTATTTTTGCAACAAGAAGCTAACCGCTGGGACAAAGACCGTCTAGATGATTTATTGCACCAATTACGTAATCCGATCACCGCCTTAAAAACTTTCAGTAAGCTTTTAATTAAGAAATTACTACCTGAAGACCGTAATCAAGCTTTTGCTAAGAGTATTTTGCGAGAAAGCGATCGCCTATCCGAATTATTGCAGCAATTTGAAACTGAAATCGCTCCAACTGATAGTGCGTCTGTAACTCTTAGGACCACTTCGGTGCGAATTCCTGAAACCGAAAATAATGAGCGAAGTAACTTTTTATTACCCGATAGTAAAAAGGAGTTAGAGTTAGTTGAACTAAAATCGATTTTAGAGCCTTTACTGCTGACGGCTGAGGCGATCGCTTCAGAAAAAGCTTTAGAATTAATCGTTAATCTCAAAGAGGAGATCCCGCAAGTTAAAGGTAATCCTCAAGCTTTAAGAGAAGTTTTGAATAATCTAATTGATAATGCGATTAAATATACACCCACTGGTGGAATGGTAAAGATCGAAATTCAAGTTAAAGACAACTTAGTGGGGGTAGCAATCCAAGATACAGGATATGGCATACCCCAAAAAGACAAGTCAGAAATTTTTACCCGCCACTATCGAGGAATTCAAGCTACAGGAGACATTCCAGGTAGTGGTTTAGGTTTAGCGATCGCTAAAACCTTAATCCAGCAAATGCAAGGAGAGATTGAATTAATTAGTCCGAACAATTTAGCAGCCAATCAGGAGTTTCCTGGGACAACTTTTATTGTCTGGATGCCCAGATTTAGCTAGACTGATTCCGACTTTTGCAGATTACAATGGATTCTTGGTGCTATTTTAAAGCTTGAGCGAAAATGAGTATTCAAACCCAACTGAGTGAATTACAAACTGAAGCAGTAAAGAAGATGGTAGTTGCAAATAGTTTAGAAGAACTAGAGCAACTAAGAGTCAAATATTTAGGTAAAAAAGGCGAACTATCCCAAATTTTGCGAGGGATGGGCAAATTAAGTGCGGAAGAACGTCCTACAGTTGGGGCATTAGCCAACGAAGTTAAAGAAGCGATTCAAAATGCTCTCGAACAGCAAAAAACCGCACGGCAAAAAGCTGCGATCGCAGCAAAGATTGAAGCTGAAACCTTAGATGTTACTATGCCTGGTGTAAGTCGTCCTCTAGGTAAAATACATCCTTTGAATGGAGTGATCGATCGGGTTTTAGATATTTTCGTCGGATTGGGTTACACTGTTGCCACTGGTCCTCAAGTAGAGACAGATTACTACAATTTTGAAGCTTTAAATACTCCGCCAGATCATCCAGCCAGAGATATGCAAGATACCTTTTATCTTCCTGGAGGTAATTTGTTGCGTACTCACACTTCTTCAGTCCAAATTCGCTACATGGAAAACCACGAACCACCAATTCGGATTGTTGCTCCTGGTAGATGTTACCGTCGCGATACGGTAGATGCAACTCACTCGGCAACTTTCCATCAGATTGAAATTTTAGCAATTGATCAAGGCTTAAAGTTCACCGATCTTAAGGGAACAATTAAAGAATTTTTGCGGAGAATGTTTGGTGAGGATCTTCCTGTACAATTCCGTACTAGCTACTTTCCTTTTACCGAACCTTCTGCGGAAGTAGATGTGCAATGGCAAGGAAAATGGCTAGAAGTTTTAGGCTGTGGGATGGTCGATCCTAATGTCCTAAAAGCAGTGGGTTATGACCCTGAAGTTTATACTGGTTTTGCTGCTGGTTTCGGCGTTGAAAGATTTGCGATGGTGCTTCATCAAATTGATGATATTCGCCGTCTTTACAATAGCGATCTCAGATTTTTAAATCAGTTTTAATCCTAAATCCGGTTGGGATACATCATTAAAAAGTTGTGTGAAGGCAGAAGGCAGAAGGTTTAAAACCATTTAGGGCAACAGATTTTAAAGTGGGTTTTTAGAATCGGATTTAGTATAATCCCATCGGTCACTCTTTCCCCGTCTCGAAAAGACGGGAAAAGGGTGAGAGCGTATTTTTAGTTAATTAAATGATTACTTTTGGCTCATTTTTGTACGGGTAGAGAATTATTTTTTAGTCTTTCTCGAATTAAATCGTCATCTGGTAAAGGGGTGTTCTCTAATCTTTCTCGAAGCGAGGGGACAGAGAGATTTTTCTCGGTAGAGGTAGGTTGGGTTTCAGGAACGGGTTTAACTTCTGGAGTGGGAACAGGTTGAGTTTCAGAAAGAGGTTTAGCTTCTGGGTTAGCAGTAGGTTGCGTTTCAGGAAGAGGTTTAGCTTCTGGAGTGGGAACAGGGGTAGCTTGTGGAGTTTTAGATGGTTGCACCGTCTCTATTTTTTTTCTTAACGAGGGTACGGTTAAAGAAGGACAGATTTCTGCATTGTATTGATAATTAACAGTAACTCGGTAAGGTTTTGGTCGATTTGTCTTATTGGCAAAGTCTTGATTTTGAATATCTTGAATCGCTTGTTGATTAAATATCGGATATGCAGCACTTTTGATTAGCTCCGAAGCGACAACAACATTGCTAGCATTTACTACTACTCCATAAACGCTCGTTGCTTCTAATCTGCGGATACAAGCATCTTGAGGATAAACACCCTCTATTTCCATTACTTCTGGTTCTACAGCTTTAACTTTAGTCAACCAAGCCAGATAGTTTTTTCTAGCAGCCTCGTCGGTTGTGGTAACTGCTTGTTTTTTGAGACTAGCACTAATATCTTGAATATTATTTCGTAGTCTTTGCTGGCGAACTGCTGCGATTTGCTCAGAAGTTACTTTGGGCTTGATTTTAGTTGTAGTAGAAGGTTCAGGAGGCTTTTCCACTGGTGGTTTAATTGTTGCTGCTGGTAGCGATAAGTCTGGAGAATTAGTCGCAGGAGCGTCTGGAAGTTTCAAGGAGTCTAAATCTTCTAGAGGTGGTGGTAAAGGCAACGCAGAAACATCTCCAATAGGTGGTAATTCAATATTGCTACTAATAGGAGGAAGCGGTGGTAAGGGTGGTAAGTCGAAGTTAGGTGGTAAAGGAATTGGTACAGGAGGAAGATTGGGAAAAGTTCCAGGAATCGGGGTAATAGAATTAGGAAATGCCAAAGGAGAAGCTATTCCATCTAAAGAACTACTATTAAACTCTGGTATTTCCCATTGAGGTTCTAGATTGGGTAAACGGGCTGCTTCAAAAGGATTTAGTTCAATAGTTGCTACTGTGTCTTCTACGGCAATTTGATTATCTTGAATGATTAGTTGTGGAAAACCATACCTGTAGAGTAATAAGTGCAGCAGAATTGACGCGACAAAAGCGATTTTGCTAGCACTAATCAACTTGTTTGATGAGTCGTGGGTATCTAGTTCTTGGGACATACCAGATGATTCAGCTGAATAATAAACTAAGTAATAATTTAACTTCTTATTTGGACAGGCATCACTAAATAAGTCATGTTTAAGCCAGTAACAGGAGTAAAAATTACAGGTTGATTCCACTCGTTAAGCTGCATTTTTACATCAGTTGCTGGCAAAGCTTTGAGTCCGTCTGCTAAGTATTTAATATTAAAAGCAATATCAATATCTTCTCCCGTAATTTCAGCACTGATAGATTGGGTAGCACTGCCGATATCTGGCGCATCTACTGATAAAGTAAGTTCTCCTGAGCCAGAATTTAAACTAAACTTGACTATATGATTTTTTTGCGCCATGACCGATACTAACTCTAGACTACTTAAAAGTCTTTTGCGATCGCAAATTAAAGAACGAGTAAAGGTACTAGGAATCAGACGCTCATAAGGAGGATATGCTCCAGTTAATCTTAAAGTAGTTAGAGTTCGACTGCTCCCTGTAAAAATAATTTGTGTATCATCGTAGCGCATCTGAAAGGTTGGTTGAGTTTCTGCTTCATCTGCGAGCATTTTTTCTAATTCCCTTAAGGCTTTAGCGGGAATCGTCACGGCAAGTTGAGGCAGTTTGATTGACGAGGTTTCTGTTACTGCTAAATCATCAAGAAATACTTTAACCACAGCTAAACGATGGGAGTCGGTGGCTGCAAATTCTAAAGTTGTTGCTTCGGTAGAAGCTAAATGTACTCCTGTGAGAATTTCTTTAGATAGTTCAGTGCTAGAAGCAAATAAACAACCTTTTAAGCCTTCGAGAAAAGCACTAATCGGTAAAGTAACATTATTTTCGCGATTGACTACAGGCAATTCGGGGAATTCTTCCGCATCCATGCCGTTAAGTTGTAGTTTACTCGATGCAGCACTAAGAGTTGCTACTAAATTACTATCTTCTTGGACTGCGTCACAAGTCAAACTAATTTCCATTTCTGGCAATCGAGAGACTATATCATTGAACAGCTTAGCTGGTAAGGTAATAACTCCTCCTTCAGTAATATCTCCATGAAAACTAGTACGAATTCCTAAACGTCCATCAAAAGCCGTCATGGTTAATTTTTGGGTAGCTTCATCCGCTTCTAACAAAACGTTACCCAACACTAGAGGCTCAGGGCGAGAAGGTACAGCGCGACTAACAAAGGCTAGATTATTTTTTAAATCACTTTGACTACAAACTATTTTCATTTTATTTATCGCCAATCAATTAATAGTTAAGCAGTTCGATAGTACTACATATTACCTCAAGAAAGAACTGTGAATTAATCATCTCAGTCTGTGGAAAAACTGGGGAAAACTCAGGGGATTTTTTCCCAATCTGTGGATAAGTTGAGATTGAGCTATTGTCGGCAGTGATTTTTCGGAACAGATTAAGCTTGCTAAGAGAATTTAAATACAAGCCTAATTTGGCATTTTAAAGTTAATCGGACATCAATTTGATAATTTTTGCCGATCTTAGTGACTTTGCTTCACTCTGCCACAGAACTTGATGGGGAACTGCAATAGCATCAGCTTCACAATCGTTCTCAATACATAGCAGAAAATCAGCTGAAGTCAGATTTTCTGAAGAATTGCTTAACTGGGTTGGGGTAATTGTTACCCCAGGATTCACTAAATAAAAGTGATAAATCCAACTATTATCTTCTGCAACTAAAGCTACATTAGATCCTTTAGGTACTAAGTTTTTAAATACCTGCAAACGATTATCTTGATAATATTTCTGAGCATAAAAAAGTCTGTCTTGACCAAAATTAGTTTTTAGCCA
>DAXETX010000105.1:0-4321 GCA_051155735.1 Xenococcaceae cyanobacterium | reverse complement strand
GCAACTTTTGGGGTGAACCTTCTAGCTTTAGCGCACCATCTTCCATTAAAATAACCCAGTCAGCACGATTGATGAGGCTAGGACGATGGGTAATGGCAATGGTAGTTTTTTCGCGACGGAATGAGTATTCTCGTTTTCAACATTTAGGAAAAGCAGGAAGTCAGTCACATATAGATGGAGTTTTAGCAGTGATTAGAAGAAGTCAAATTGATGAATTGACTAAAGCTATTGATGGACTAAACGAAAGTTGGTCAGATTTATATAGTCATGAAGAAACCTGTGGTCATCGGGTTGAATAAATTATCCTTGAGTTCTGGGTTTTTATTAATCTTTGATATCAGTTCTCTATTTTAAACAGATAACTAACTGTAATCTCCGCGCTTTCAAACACTTCAGCTATCCATTCTCCTATCAACTTTTCTTGGTGCAAGATCTGAGCATTCTTTAGTTGTCAAGCAAGTCAGCACGAAAGACAGTCCTGTTGTGATTCGGGAAATCAATCAACAAGATTATCAGCAAACCACAGCTACTACACAAGCAGTGTTAGAGGCAGCTAATGCTGCTATGAAATTAGCTTCCGAAGAATTAACCAGATATCAACAACTAGCTAATACGGGAGCAGTTTCCCAAGCGCAAATTAGTGAAAAAACGGCAGCTTTAGAAGAAGCTCGCGCTAGACAAAAACAAGCTCAAGCAGCGATCGCCCCTAGTGATGCTAATGTTATTAAAGCACGAGAACAAATTACCCGCGAACAGGCTCAAGGGGAAGCCAATCTCAGCGCGTTACATCGCGAGCGTAAAACTTTAGTTGCAAAACAAATCGATCTCGAAAAACAACTAGTAAGCGATCGCGCTGAACTGAAACAGGTACAAAATAACTTAACTAAAACTATGGTTCGGGCTTCGGCATCTGGAATTGCACAGCAACTCAATCTCCGTTTTTAATTTTCTCTGGAAAAAAGCACGATTAAAAACGAGAATTTAACTTTTGAGTATTTTTACAATTTTTTGATAAAAACCTCCAATCTAAGATGAATTAAATTGGAGGTTAAAAATTATTTAATTTACTTGTTTACTAATTACTCTTTTGGTTGTAGTTTAAGCAAACCATTCCTCTACCGCTTCGTCTTTGGTATTAGTATTGCGAGAAGGAGTTTGACGCTCGAAATTCATGTGAATCGAACGAGTTTGTTCGCCATCAGCAGCTACTCCAACGATAGGATAGTCAATCACTCCATCTTGGAACGACATCTGGAAGCGGAATGTACCATCAGAATTGAGTTTAATCGGACGACCACCGATAGTAACTGTAGCATCTGGTTCGGTTGCACCATAAACAATCAGTTCCGCATCAGCAATGAGCCAAAACTTACGGGGACGAACAGGAGGTGCAGAGCCAGAGAAACCAGCACCAGACATGGTCATACCGACGCCAGACATATTGATGCCAGAAGCGGTTGGTAACGCCCACATTCCTACACCAGAAGGGAAGACATAAGAGCTTATTGCTTGTTCGGGAACTTGTTGCATCGAACCAAACAAAGAACCTGCAACTCTCATCGCTTCGGTAGTTTTGGTCATATCAAAGATTTGTTCATAAATCTTGTTACTACCAATTGGCGTAGCAGTAGCAGCAGCTTGTTTTTTGCTAGGTGGTACAAGATTAAAGACCGTTTTACCTCGTAAATCTTCTTCCCAATTGACAGTAATAAAGTTGTCTTCGATCCAGTCGGAAGGATAAACAGGAGGAATTCGTACTGCGGTGGAGCGAGCTAAACTTAGCCAACGACCATCTGGACAACGATAGCCAATATCTACTACATAGTCGCGATCGCTCACAGGAATTGGCAAATACCATTCTCTAGCTAATTCATCACAAAGATATTCTTGTATATTGTGGGGTGCTTGGTGTTCTATATTGATATCGGTGACATCATAGATTCTTAAAGCTAGTATTTGTCCACCTTGACGACGTAGTTCTTCTTTGTGGTTGTTGGGAATATCCCAATAGCAATATCCCCACTGGGGGTCACGGGGTAGCAAGACAATACGACTTTCACCGTAACCATCAGGAAGTTCGCCTAAATCCCGATCTACAGAAGATAGTGTGTCATCAGCAATTGTTGTTTCTTGACCAACTTGAAATTTCGTAGCTTCCACCTGCTGTTCCTCCTGAATGGGTGATGAATCCTGAAATATTTTTTCTTGTTCAATTTTTGTTAAGGCTTTTTGAATCGCATCCAGTAGTTCTGCTTTACGCATCCGACTGTAGCGCGAGATACTAAGCTCACTGGCAACTTTGCGTAGCTGCCTCAGAGTCATGGTTTCAAGCTCGCTAGCAAAACTGCGTAGCTGCATGAGAGTCATTTCTTTTATAGAGGGGCGTTTTTTTGCCATTTGAATGCAGCCTCCGATTTTTAATAGACGGTTATTAGCCGTTGGCAGCTTTAAGACTAGTCGAGTTAAATCAAATTTGTTAAAAGCTAATTTAGCTCAACTTGGTTAGTCTTTCTACCTGTAACGTTGTTTGAGTATTTTTAACTATCTCTATCTAAGATCAACTTACCCTTTGGGATCAAGGGCTAAGTTAGGGAGATCAAGGCTATCTTACGTAGCAATCAGCTTTACAACAAAAATTATGTCACGTAATCATAACATTGATTGGTTTCTTGAGAATCAATGCAGCTTAAATTAGCTAGTTTTTTAGGTTAAATGTCATGATAATTTGACATGATTATTCTTGATAAACTCGACCTTTCCAAGAGCCACCTTGACCTTGAGTCGTTTTAACTGCCGAATCTAAAGTCATCAAGCCATAAAAAATTGAGATCGCAGGCAAAGTAAACATCCAGAGATAAGAGAGTTTGTATAGTCTGACAGTCGGTAAATAAGCCAGACTCATCAGCAACCAAATAGCCAGTCCCATAGTAGCGATCGCATAATTAGCCGTTATTAGACCAAAAATCGTGGCAATAGGAGCAGTAAGATAAACTAAAACCATGCCCAATAAAGTCGCAATGAGCAACCAAGGGGAGTAGTTTAATTGCGTATAAGCGGTTCGTGCCACCATATTCCAAATAGCTGCTAAAGATTCGTAAGGACGTAAGCTAACAAGATCAGAACTAAGTCCTAACCAAATTGGAGTAGGTTGTTTAGGATCGGCAAATTTAACTGCTTTTGCCAAAGCACAATCATCAATCAAAGCATTACGAATGGTTTTAATGCCACCAATTTTTGCTAGTGCTTGACGGCGAATCAAGATACAACCGCCAGCAGCAGCAGCAACAGGACTTTGAGGATTATTTACCCAACGAAACGGATATAGCTTCTGAAAGAAAAAGACAAAAGCTGGGATTAATAATTTTTCCCAAAAACTCTCACATCTCAGCCAGACCATAATTGAAACTAAATCTAATTTTTCTGTCTCAGCTTTAGTGACTAATTCCAATAAACTTTGAGAATGATGTTGAATATCTGCATCGGTTAGTAGTAAATAATCGGGTTGCGGTTGTTGTTCACAAGCATAGTTAATCCCTTGTTCGATTGCCCAAAGTTTACCTTTCCAACCGCTCGGTAAAGGGTTTCCTGATAAGATTGTTAGCTTACTAGGCAGTTGTAATGTTTCTGCTGTCGTTTGCGCGATCGCTTGAGTTGCATCTGTACTATTATCATCTACTAGTACTACGGCAAAATCTCCCTTATAGTCTTGCTTAAGAAGTGAAGTCAAACTTCGACTCAATAATTGTGCTTCATTTCTGGCAGGAATAATTGCTCGAACGACAGGATATTTTTGTAGTATATTTGTGTTAACAAGTAATTTTTGATCTGCCAACCAAAACCTACCCCAAAATAGTAAGAGAAATAACCAAATTCCTAAAGATAAGCCAACAATCGCCAACAGCACCATCACAATCAACCCGATTAATTTTTTCTAAACTTGGGCAAATATCTAAATTTTTAACTATTTTTTAATTCTTTGTATTTTTCGATACAGCAAAAATTTTTTTTATTTATCTAAATATTGTTCTATATTGATAGTAAGGAAAATAAATCCCAAAATTATTCAGGTAACCACATCATGAGCGCTGCTAGTTTTTCTCCTACTACCACTATCACATATACTATTGAATCGATTAAAGAAGAAGCTCGTCAACTAATCGAAAAGGGCTACATTAGTCGTCAACAGCCGATATATACTCTGTGCAAATATATTCCTGCTCGCGAATGGGTCTGTGTCGAGTGTGAATTAGAAAAATGCGAATATTTATTGAGAGATACTATTGGTGATTTAGTTGCTTATGAAAGCTGGGAGAATGACTGA
>DAXETX010000104.1:0-3316 GCA_051155735.1 Xenococcaceae cyanobacterium | reverse complement strand
ATCGAAAATTACCGCTTTAATCATTGAGATATCCCTTTTTTGCGATGGCAAGGTAGAAAATAACCCAATTATTTTAAGCTCGAATACCGATAGTAAGCCTCTAGCTAAAGTCAGAACTTGGTTGAAAAAGCGTTAACAGATTCTTTCAAGTTAAAGATTGTCTGCTCAACAAAAGTAATACTATAATAGTATTACTTTTCTATTGAAATATAAAACAATGCGTGTAACTACGAAAGGTCAAGTGACTATTCCTAGAAACGTGAGAGAGGTTTTAGGTATTACGCCTGAAACTGAGATCGAGTTTGTCGAAGAGAACGGAAGATTTTATATAGTCAAAACAGATAGTCCGAAAAATATCGGGAAATTCAGAAAATTTAGAGGTATAGCAACAGCGGACATGTCAACGGATGAAATCATGAAATTGACCAGAGAGCCATGATCAATGGGATTCTTATCGATTCGTGTGTGCTGTTGGATTTATTCACGGACGATCCAAATTGGGCTCAATGGTCAGAAAGTATGCTGGAAAAGTACAGCCAAACCAATACACTCTATATAAATTCGATGGTATATACAGAGATATCTATTGGCTTCAAAAAAATAGAAGAGGTCGAAGAAGCGATGACACAGCTTGAGATTAAAGTATTGGAAATACCTCGTGAAGCTCTATTTTTAACAGGAAAAGTATTTCTGCAATATAGAAAAAATCAAGGGACAAAGACATCACCTTTGCCAGATTTTTTTATTGGTGCGCATGCTGCTGTCTCAAAATTTGATTTAATAACGAGAAATTCTGGTAAATACCAGACTTATTTTCCCCAAGTTAAACTTATCCATTCTGAGCATTAACGATTAATTGTTTTTCTCTAGTAGCGATCGCTATAGTTTAATTAATCAGAGAACCCCCCCTAAATAATGTAGAGATAAATGTATTCTTAGAATCGGATTTAGTTTGACTGCTTTGCCTAGTTTTGGTTATAACCCTAAAACAACCCGCGCAATATTAAAGTAAATCAATACACCTAAAACATCCACCGCAGTAGTGATAAAAGGCGCGGACATTAAAGCGGGATCGAGTCCAAAAGAGCGAAACAGAAACGGTAAAGCCGAACCTGCAACCGAAGCCAAAAGAGCGATCGCCACTAAACTCATTCCTACTGCTACCGCAACATAAATATTACCTTGTAACCAATAAGCCCAGACAGTAGCCATAACTCCTAAGATACTACCCAAAAGTATTCCTGCTAAAGCCTCGCGAAATACGACTTTGCCAGCCCCCATATCACTAATTTCATCGGTGTTGAGACCGCGAATTACCACAGTCGAAGATTGCGCCCCGACATTGCCTCCCGTACCAGTAAGGAGGGGAATAAAAGCAGTCAGAATTACCACTTCTTGCAACAGATTTTGTTGGGAACTAATAATTGTGCCTGTAACTGTGTTAGTCAGCAATAAAACAAAAAGCCAAACTACCCTTCTACGGGCTACGGTGATTAAATTAGTTTGAAAGTAGTTATCTCCTTCAGATTGTACCCCACCCCCCAAAGCGTAAATATCTTCGGTGGCTTCTTGTTCGATAATATCGATCACATCATCAACAGTAACAATGCCGACTAATCGGTCTTCGCGATCTACCACAGGAACAGCTAAAATATCGTAGCGTTGGATGGTTCTGGCGACTTCTTCTTGGTCGGTATTGGTATGGACAGATACTACATCACGAGTCATGATCTCGCCGAGAGTAGTCTGGGGAGCAGATATTACTAAATCTCTCAAAGAGACAATGCCTGTGAGATGACGTGATGCATCAGTAACATATAAGTAATAAATAATCTCCGAAGCGTTAGCCAAGCTACGAATTCGCTCTAAAGTTTCATCTACGGTTAAAGTTTCTTTCAGAGAGATATACTCAGGGGTCATAATCCGCCCTGCGGTATCCTCTTCAAAGCCCAACAACTGGGCAGTAGCTTCTCTTTCTTTGGGGCTAAGTTGGGACAGAAGACGGCGCACTACTTTTGCTGGTAGTTCATCAAACAGTCTAGCGCGATCGTCAGGAGACATTTTATCAACAATATCAATCACTTCCTGGCGCTTAAATTCTTCAATTAAAGCTTCTTGTACCGAAAGATCTAAATACTCGTAAACTTCAATCGCCTCAGCTTTAGACAGTAAGCGAAAGGCAATAACTTGCATCGATTCTGGGAGTCCTTCAATTGCTTCAGCAATATCAACTGGTTGTACGGGGACAAGAAGGGCTTTAGCACCTTCTAAATTACCGCTATTAAGCAATAGCTCCAGTTGGGAACGAACTAATTGACGCAGTTCGTTGTGTTTAATACCATTTGCTGTCATAAACCTCCCCTTATTCAGTGTTTACTTTCAAAAAACATTAGATTAGATTTTAAAATTAATCCCTATTAGTATTTTTTAACATTGTTTTTTATCTTCCCATTCTTTGGTTCAATCATGCTGTGCTATCGTACAAAGGATAGAGATTCAATTCGGTACAGCGTTTGTTTCAAGTTTAGTTATGGTCGTCTGGCTTTTAAGCATTGGCAAGGTTGTTCCCGAACCTTATATCTCATACTATTTAAGATTTAGGAGACAGCCCAATGTCAATTTATATAGGTAATCTTTCCTATGATGTCACTCAAGAAGACCTTTCTAGTGTCTTTAGTGAATATGGAACAGTAAAAAGGGTCTATTTACCCACAGACCGAGAAACTGGCAGAATGCGAGGTTTCGGTTTTGTGGAAATGGAATCTGAAACAGAAGAAGACAAGGCTATTGAAACCTTGGATGGTGCAGAATGGATGGGACGAGAATTGCGAGTTAATAAAGCTCGACCACGAGACAATAATCGTAACTCTTCGGGAGGAGGCGGTTATCGTGGTAAATACAACAAATCTCGCGATTTCTAATAACTAGTTTTTTATAATAACCATTCTGAGACTCGATTTACTTGTTTACATCGAGTTTTTTTGTAACCGCTTTTGGTAATCACTATGAACTACTCACTACCTACTTCGTGAGGTAGGAGTATCCTAATCTCACTTTCGGTCACGGGTCTTATTCCGCTTTCGAGCTTCCCGTTTCACAGGTCGATGCCTCCAAATAGCAAGCTACTTTTTGGTCTTACTCATCCTCAACAGGCAGCAACGGCAGCACCGTCCGTTGACTAGCAATAGCTAGATTTTTAGTTTTGTTGTTTTACTTGGCTGACATAGGCTGGACTATATACAGATTAGTCTTATTGGCGATGCTTCTGTACTTACACCATCGACCTAGAGGTCTTCTCGCGATTGAGATCGAGAGC
>DAXETX010000103.1:0-7969 GCA_051155735.1 Xenococcaceae cyanobacterium | reverse complement strand
TCAGCAATGATGGTGTCATTACCTCGACCCCCAGAAATAGTATCGTTTCCTGCACTACTTTCAATAGTGTCTCTTCCTCTTCCTCCTTCTAAAGCATTGTTCAAACTGTTATCGGCAATATTATCTGCACCAGCAGTACCAATAACATCAACAAAATTAACTACAGTACGCTCAAGAATTGGTCCACCATTAATATCGACTTCTAAAGTTTCTGCATTTAAATCGAGATTGAGAGCTACATCTACAGTATCAGCAGCATCAATAATATTATCTTGACCCGCCTCAGCGATGATAGTTTCAACTCGAATTAAAGTATCAGTTCCTAAAGCACCTTTTTCGATGATACCTGTAGGAGTGAGAGTGATTCCTGTACCTAAACCACTGTAATCGATAGTGTCAGTACGATTGTCATTATCACCTGCTAAATTATTGCCAGCAATCGTGTCATCGCCTTCACTACCACCAAAAAAGTCAGCCCCTGCGCCGCCTTGTAAAATATTGTCGTCAGAACTACCAACAATACTGTCATTTCTGCTAGTTCCAGTGGCGTTAACAAAGTTTCTAATTGTAAAATCCGCATTACCTAGCCCAGGAATTCCTTGAACAGTAAGAGTTTCACCTCCCAGATTGATCTCAAAGGAAGTTGTAGAACTCGTACCAGTAGCACCATCAATAGAATTAGCCTGTCCTGTAGCCCCGATAATAGTTTCGATGTCTAGAATTTGATCGACACCAAGAGAACCTTTATTAATCACGCCTACCGCTTCTAAAGTAATAGCTTGCCCCAAATTACTGTAGTTAGCAGTATCTATGCCATTGCCACCATCTAATAAATCGTCACCAGCACTCCCCCGTAGATTGTCTCTGCCACCTTGACCAAATAGATCATCGTTACCCGCACCACCATTTAAAATATCCTGTCCACCGCCACCTTTTAAGGTGTCATTTCCTTCAAGTCCTAATAAAATATCGCGCCTTCTAAAGCCTCGAATTACATCATTATTAGCAGTTCCTTCTAAGAAATCAGGACCATTAGTTCCATTAATTACAGCCATGTGTTTAATCCCAAATTATTGATTAACTAACAAGAATAAGTTATTGCTAAACAAAAAAAATGTCAATGTCATGAAATTTACACTATAAAAAAAAGCAAAAAACAGATCATAAATACTGTACTTTTTGTTAAAAAGTTTACATAAAACTTGAGTTAATTAAATCATTGTTTTTGTTAAAAGTATTGCGTTTTTGGGTAATACAAGTCGATAAAGGTATGTTGGTAAAAAATACCTTTATTTTTCAGTTACGTTATTATTACAAATATATTTAAAATAAAAAGATTATTTTTTGGCTTAATTTTTTCTTATAAAAAGCGAAAAAACAATATTTTAAGCTATTTTAAGCAAAATATTAATTTATTTGGAGCAGAATTAAACCCATCTTTAAGTAAGTTATAAAAATTATGTAAAACTATTTTGTAAAAACTGTATAAGACCGATTAACTTTAGGGAAGAAAGTCCCGATTGATATTGATTATGTATGATTAACTTTTATGCATAAGCGATAATTAAATCGAACCTCACTAGGTTGTAGTTGCCATAAGTAAGTGTGGTGTTTAAGATTAATTAATGCATATTTACCTCTTCACAAGTTCCTCAAATTTTTGAATTAACTTGCAAGTTAGAGCAATAATGCGATAAAACTGGTCAAAATTTAAAGACAGTAATTGATTTTAGTAGCGTTGCTCCTGCTTGAAGCGATTTTCAGAAGTAAGTTTATGAGGAGACAATGATGATGTCTCAATTAACTATCGATCCTTGGCAAATTAAAGCCTCGAACTTTCCCGTTGATGGTTCGACTACCGAAAAACTTAAATTTATCCTCAATTATGGATTGTTAGCTCCATCAGGACATAACACTCAGCCTTGGTTGTTTAAAATACTCGATGATGAGATAGAACTTTATGCAGATCGCACTCGTAGTTTACCCATCGCCGATCCAGATGAACGCGAGTTAACTATTAGTTGTGGTGCAGCTTTATTGCAGCTAAAAATTGCCATCCGCTATTTTGGCTATCAAGATCTAGTAGAAGTTTTTCCCGATGCCAAAAATCCAGATTTATTAGCAAAAATCAGGATTGGTCAGGATATTTCAGCTTCAGATACTACAAAGTCTTTGTTTCACGCCATAATCAAACGACGCACTAATAGACTTCCTTTTGCAGACCGCTTACTTACCGATTCGCTCTTATCAGAATTACAGCTAGCAACTAGTTCCCATGATATTCAACTGCAAATTATTCCCGAAACAAGTCGTCAAGCAATAACGGATTTAATTGCTCAAGGCGATCGCTTGCAACTAGCAAACCCACTATTTCGCCAAGAATTAGCTAATTGGATTCGTTCTAGTAACAGTTCTAGTCATGATGGAATGCCGATATATACTCAAGGAATCGACGAACGACTTGAAACACTTACACCTTTAATCTCCTGGACGATTCGTCAGTTCGATTTAGGTAAATCTCAGTCAGCTAAAGACTGTAAATTAGCGATACAAGCTCCTGTTTTAGTGTTACTCATGAGTCAAAACGATACCCCTCAAGATTGGCTGGCGACAGGGGAAGCATTAGCACATTTAATATTAAGAGCCAGAGTCGATGATGTCTGGGCATCTTTTTTAAATCAACCAATTCAAATTCCCGAATTGCGATCGCAAATTCAAGGGATGTTTCCCCAAAATGGCGATCCGCAAATTTTATTACGCCTAGGTTATGGACAAGACATCAAACCTACTCCCAGAAGACCTGTAAATGAAGTCATCACCCCATCAACCACTAACTAAACCCAAGGAGGATAAATTATGAATTGGCGCAAATTTAGACCTTTAATCTTAGGCATTATTGCAGCTTTGTTGGTTATCTTGATCGGTGGCATTGCGGTAGCCGAAAATGGTAATGAGATTCAGATTTTCAAAATGGGGACTGATGTCATAGTCCCTGAAAAACAAGTTTTGACTGATGCGGTAGCTATTGGTGGTAATGTGACAATTTTAGAAGCAGGACAAGTTACTAATGATGCGGTAGCTATTGGTGGTGATGTAATTCTCAAGGCTGATACCCGTGTGGGTGGCGATGCGGTAGCCATTGGCGGACAGATTATTAAAGAAACAGGGGCGATGGTTGACGGTAGTGAAGTAGTGATGTTTGGTAATGCCGCAGTTTTATTTGATCGCTTTGGCTTATTTGGCACTCTGTATTTGATTAATGTTCTATTTTCTTTAATTTCTCTAATCGTTATTTTGATCTTTGGCATTTTCTTAATGCTATTGTTATCAGGACACATTCAAACTATTGCTGCAACTATGCATCAGCATCCATTTAAAAGTGGGATGTGGGGACTAGGGGGTATTGTGGCGATTACGCTATTTATTGCTTTGTTTGCTGGTAGCGTATTTGGCTTTTTGTTGATTCCCATTGCCAATCTAGCTTTTGTGGTTGCTGGCTTACTAGGAGCGATCGCAACTAGCTTGTGGGTTGGTAAGAAAATTTTACCGCGTCGCGAAACAGCTTTTATGCCTTTTTTAGTCGGGATGCTGATCCTTGCCCTAATTAGTCTGATTCCTTTAGCAGGAGGCTTAATTGTCTTAATGCTGAATTTGTTTGGTTTTGGTGCAGTATTATTATCGCGGGTAGGAACAGTGCCACCCGAAACCATTAAAAAACGATTTGACCACTTAGAAGGAACAATACAACCATCGGAAGGCTGATGATCATTGTCGAAATTTGAGAATAATTAGAAGCTAGAGGCGTTTCGAGGGAGCGGAACGCGCATAATAGGTATTAAACCAACTTTTGGAGGTTATTGGTTCGTGAACTTAGTAATTCAGCTTTATTTACCATTGACGCTAATTTTATTTGGCACTTCTTTATTACTGCATTTATTACCTCGCCTCGGAAAATCAGGTAAGGAGTTGTCTGACTCTCTTTGTTATGCGCCAGCTATTGATTTAGTGCTGGCTTATTTTATGCTGCTGCCATTAATTATTGGTTTGATATTTGCGGGATGGAGTGGCATTGGGATGGCATTAGCTGCCGAATTTACTGCACTTTGGGGCTGGATTATTTTTCACGAACTATTGCACTATAACCAACGCCAACAAGCTAAAATTGCCCGAACGATGAGCGGAATTGTCGGAAAATGGCGCAATCATCTAGCAATGTGGATTACTATTTTGGCAGTACCTTGTTTTTGGATGGTGCGATTTGCTCAAATTGTTGCCTATCCGCCACTAACCTGGTTGATTGGACTACCAAAGTATCAAACAAAAGACTGGATTAATGTTTCACGGAATAAGTTTGCTGGATTAGTTGGCTACGATCTCATCTGGTGTTTATATTGTGACTGGATGACAGGTGTTTGGTCACTAGGAACAGAAATGTTGCGTAACGTCGAATCATTTTGGTGTCCGATTAAGTTTTATGAAGGAAAAAAATGCGCCAATTGCCAGTTAGATTTTCCCGATATTGAAAATGGTTGGGTGGCTCACGATGGCAAGATGCAAGATGTGGTAGAGTTACTCGATGCTAAATATGCGCAAGTAACAGAACGTAGTTGGTTTGGGCATCAATCGCGGTCTAAATCTGATTCATAATTAAAGGGTAGGGTGGACAAGATTCACCCTACCCTTTTTCTCTACTAGTAACTATGGAGCGATCGCAAATTAGCTCGACTCAATCTCCAGAATTGGTAGCAACCGCCCATCTCAAAGCAGCAGAAACAATTTTAGACGAGTTAACAAGTTCTGTAACAGGGGGCTTATCCGCGCTGACAGTAAAGCAAAATCTCGCTAAATACGGGGCAAATGTTTTAGCTGATGTTAAACCTCGTTCTAAAGTAGTGATTTTTTTGAGCTACTTTAAATCAATTCCTGTAGCACTATTAACCTTAGCAGCGATACTTTCAATTGCCACTGGCGATTCGATTGATGCAGTAGTCATTATGGGAGTGGTAGTGATTAATGCTGTTTTGGGTTATCTAACCGAAAGTAATTCCGAAAGAATTATTCTGTCGCTAAAAAACTTAGTTAATAACTCTGCTGCGGTAATTAGAGAAAGTCAGGTTACAGAGATTGCAGCTTCAGCAGTAGTGGTCGGTGATATTTTAAAGCTCAAACCTGGTGGTTATGTAGCTGCGGATGCCAGAGTAGTTCAATCGGACCATCTTAACGTTGATGAATCTGCCCTCACTGGCGAAAGTACACCCGTTCGTAAAACTTGCCAAACCCTGAAAGAGCCAAATATTCCCCTAGGGGAGCGCACCAACATGGTTTATCGCGGTACTTTTGTGACTAGCGGACAGGGGTTAGCAGTAGTCGTAGCTACAGGTCCGCATACCGAAATGGGACGCATTCAAGCTTTAGTTGGAGAGACAAAGCTGCCTCAGACTCCTTTAGAAAGCCAACTCGATCGCGCTGGCGCTCAATTGGTTTTATTATCGAGTATGGTGTGTCTGCTAGTTTTAGGATTGGGCATCATTCGCGGTTATGGTTTCCTCGAAATGCTTGAAACTTCTATCGCCCTGGCTGTAGCAGCCGTTCCCGAAGGCTTACCTACTGTGGCTACCATTACTCTGGCGTTGGGCATCAACACCATGAGAAAGAAACGGGTTTTAGTCCGTCGTCTTGATGGGATAGAAGCTTTGGGTTCGGTGCAAACAATCTGTCTCGATAAAACAGGAACGCTAACGGCTAATGAGATGTCAGTGGTGGAGATTCAAACCCCCGATCATCAGATTGAAGTGAGTGACGGACAATTTGTCAGTCAGCCACCAGAGTTGAATTTTAATCAAAGCTTACTACCCCTAATTAAAGTGGCAGTTTTGTGCAATGAAAGCCAAGTCATCAGTAATAGCGAAGGTGAAGCGATAGTCAAGGGTTCGCCGACCGAAAAAGCTTTGCTACAAATGGCACTCTCGGCTAAGTTTGATCTTGCTGCATTAAGAAATGAGTCTCCTTTGGTTGCGATCAATCATCGTGCTGATGGTCAAAACTATATGGCTACAGTTCACGAAATTAAAGACAGTTCGATCACTTTTTCTCAAGAAAGTATCTCGAATCAACTCCCCAAGTCACAGAAATTAATCGCCGTAAAAGGCAATCCTTTAGAAGTTTTAGCACTCTGTTACAAGCAACTGGAAAATGGTCAGCCTGTAGTCTTAACCGCAGCCAAGGAAAAAGCGATCGCCCATACTAACCAACAAATGACCAGTAAAGCCCTTCGTGTCTTGGGAATAGCTTATGCAGAGACAGAAACCATAGAGAACCCCTTACACAACCTAATTTGGTTGGGACTAGTTGGCATTACTAACCCGATTCGCCCTGGCGTTAAAGAATTAATTGCCGATTTACATCAGGCAGGAATTGATACTGTTATGGTGACAGGAGATCAAATAAACACGGCTCGTGCGGTAGCTGCTGAATTAAATCTGAGTCAGAACAAACCATTAATTGTTTTAGATGCTAACTATTTAGCTGAAAATAAACAACCCACAACCACTAATAAGCTCCAACTCAACCAAGTCAATGTTTTTGCCCGTATTAGCCCCGTTAATAAACTAGAAATTGTCCAAGCCTTGCAAAAAGCTGGCAAAGTCGTAGCGATGACAGGAGACGGCATTAATGATGCACCTGCTTTGAAAGCTGCCGAAGTAGGCATTGCCATGGGTAAGACTGGCACAGATGTCGCTAGAGAGGTTGCGGATATTGTCTTAGAAGATGATAACTTAGAAACAGCGATCGCTGCTGTCAGTCAGGGAAGAACTATTTATAACAATATCAAAAAAGCCCTGCATTTTTTACTGGCGACTAACCTCAGCGAAATTATCGTGATGGTAGCAGCTAATTTACTCGGCATTGGTTTACCCTTGAATGCAATTCAGCTTTTGTGGCTAAATTTAGTAACCGATATTTTTCCTGGTTTAGCATTAGGCTTAGAAGCACCAGAACCCAATGTCTTAAAAGTTCCGCCTCGTGCTTCCGCAACAGCCATTATTAACACGGCAGACTTTAAGCGACTAGGTTGGGAAGCAAGTGTGATTTCTGGTTGCACTTTAGGCGCATATTATTATGGTATTACTCATTATGGAATTGGCGATCGCGCTAGCACTATTGCTTTTATGAGCTTGGTTGCAGGGCAATTGTTACACGCTCTAAGTTGCCGATCAAATCAACCATTTTGGCAAGTTAAGCTACAACCAAATTACTATTTAACTTTAGCTCTGGCAATTTCTCTCAGTTTGCAGTTTATCTGTCTGATTATTCCGAGTTTAGGGAGTTTGCTCAAAATAACCGTAATTAGGGGACTGGATATCTTAGTTATGATCGTTAGTGCCATGCTGCCATTGTTGATTAATGAAGTGACAAAAAAGGTTAGTGGTTGAGGAATGATGAGATACATTGATGACAAGTTAAGAAAAGCAGAGCTAATATGAAATACTTTAACTAGCTATTAGCTTTTAGCTTCTAGCTATTAGCCTAGTTTAACTCCTCCACTTTAAAGTGGAAAAACCCATAGTGATGGGTTTAATTCCCCCATTATGCCAGTCCAGCTAAGAGCTAACGGCTCTGAAGCTCAGAGCTAACCGTAAAGCGGGTTTAAGGTTTGCTACAGATGAAAAGTCGAAAAGGTAGTGGAGTAGAGAAGTATTACAGCAGTTTTCGCCCCCTAGCCCCTTCTCGCGCATTCGAGTCGGGGCTGTCTTTTGAGGAGACCTCAAAAGGAGGACGCGATGTCGGAGGTTGCCTCCGACATTTCAGCTGTCCGTCTTGTACGCCCCGTTTGCGCGTGAAACGCGCGCGGGGTCGCTCGCCAACTTTTTGGGGAAATATTCTCGAAGTCCTTGCCCCCTCCAACCTCCCCCAACCTTGGGGGAGACAAATAAATCGTTCCCTCCCCAAAATTGGGGAGGGGTAGGGA
>DAXETX010000102.1:0-14161 GCA_051155735.1 Xenococcaceae cyanobacterium | reverse complement strand
GGTCTTCAGTCAAAGTACTGTTAACAAATTTTTGAACTGCCTCAGACTGAGCTTGACGCTCATCTAAAGAACCATTAACTGTAGCATCTTCTTGCCGTTCCTCAAAGGGCTGTTCCGTACCCAAAATCGGTGCGCTACCACCTTTAGAGGAGAAGTGATTATTGACTACTGTTACTTCTTGGTTATTAAACTCAAAACTAGCCACTAGAGGCAATCGCGCTCCATTAAATGCTGCTCCTGGAGCTTGACTACCAATGGTTTGTCCCGAATCTTCAATCAAGCTAACTCGGTCGGGTTGATACAGAAAAGCAGTGCGAATATTACCGCCAGGCTGTCCACCACTTAGTCCATCGGTGATAAAAGGGTTATCAATAAATTCGTAAACCAAGCTACCATTAACCAATCCATCGTCAACACGATCGATAGCCTCTACCAAGGTTTGCAGAGTTTGGTCAGCAGCAATAGTGCCATCATCTACAGAACCATTGTTATCTTGAATCTCTTGTAAGCCAATGATATCAGGAGTATTGAGGTTATTGACAATTTGTTGGGCGATCGCGTCAAATCGACCATCAGCCAAATCGGTATCTCCATCACTATCATTAGGATCGAGATTGAGAACATTGTAGCTAGCAACGGTAACTTGCTCTGCTGTACTTTCAATAGTGGTAGTTTCTGCTGTCAGGCTGGATGGTTCGACTACGCTAAACTCTGCGGTAGGAATAATCTCAAAATTGCCGAAACCATAAGAAACTACTCCTGTGACATCTCCTAACTTAGCACCAGTATCCACTAAGGGAAGCTCAAACCCAGGAAGAACCCCAGAATCTGCATCGATTTGAATCTTCTCAGGGTTAAAGTCGTCGGGGCTGATATTTAAGGTATTGCGATCGCTGATTCCTGTGGCATTAGCTCCATTGTCAACCACTGTAAAAATTTCCCCAAAACGATTTGTGCCACTAACTGCGACTAAATCTTGGGCTGTAACTCGCATCCCTTCTAAAGATTCAAAAAAGTCAATCCCATCAGTAGTAGGATCGAAGCTACTAAAAGCATCATCATCAATGTTTTCGGAAGGAGGAACACGTCCCCCCTCACCAATAACAACTGCTGTAGGTAGCGGATTATCTGGAGAAAGAACTGTAATTTCAGGATTACCACTGATTTGGGTAGTGGAAAGATTGCGGGTACTAGCACCACCAGGAGTAAATTCGGAAACAGTACCATCAACCTCTAAGGCGTCTCCCACATTGACACCAGGCGCGCTACCAGTAAAGACAAACAGAGCATCAGAAGTAGCAATATTGCCATCACCAGTTGCGTCTTGCAAGTAGAACCCATTGGTATCCACAGCCGTCACGATACCTGTGGTTGTTACCTGTTCACCTAACAGAGGAGAAATTTGCCCTGTGCCTTGAATTTCAGGAATTGTGACTATCTCAGGTTCACCACCGCCATGAGTATTATCATATGTACCAAAGGGAAAAGGTGTATTGGCTGTACTGTTACTAGTCTCATCATCTAAGGCATCAGTGCCACTAAAAGTCCAATCAGCAAGATTAAAAGAAGTACTAGGATTTGTTTCTGGTTCTCGATAAGCCCAACCATCTAGATATTCCCAAGGCTCGCCAGTACCATCAACCCCTACTACGCCAAAAACGTCTATTACTGAATCGTTAAAAAATAATTCAATCGCATCATCACCGTTAATACTCGCTGCGCTACTAGTATCATCAGGTGTAAATCCGAAAAAGTTGCTAAATCCTTCTGTTTCAGACGCAATATAGATATATTCTCCTGCATTTACAGAACCAGAAAAAGTGTATTCTTCAGTTCCCCCTGCACCACCATTATTAGCCGAACCAAAACCATAAACACTTAAATCCGCAATATCATCAAGTGCATAAAATTCCACGGCTTTTGGGACTCCACCAGATAATGGTCCATCGATAATGCCACTGATAATTAGGTCTGTCATTTTTTCCTTAAATATAAGTTGATGACGATTTAATTAAGAGCTTTAGTCTTGAAAAATAATTAGCTGCATTAAAGAAAAACAGTTATGGATTATTTTTAACTGCACTACTTGATCAGCTACTAAACTCAAAAACTAAACTATCAAATACTTCAGTTAAACCACGGAACTAATTTCCCAGATTCTTGTAAACAGAAGTTAAATCTGAGATTAAGAAAATATTATTCTCGCTCGAAAAGATAAATTTCTCTAGCTAAATTATTGAAGATTTTTTCTCGATATATTCTCGATTGCAATCTAAGTTTGAAATTGTCAGCTAAGGAAAAATGACATTTTAATTTTGGATTTTAGATTTACAATGTTGAATTGAGCGAACAATTCTTTCAGGTAAATGAAACAATTCAAAATCAAGATAAATCAGAATTTTTAGTTGAATTTAACAATCAAAGGCAAAAACTAATGAATGACAATAACCTGATTCACTATCACATATTTGTGATTACTTTCTTGATTATTTTAGCTATTTTATGAATTTGACGCTCAAAAATAGCGATAAATTAAACCATGATAATTTAGTTAGATTTAGTAGCAGCAATCTCTTGAAAAAGTTGGGCAATTTCAGGATTATAAATCCGCATATAATTCCAATAGTTTTCAAAAACTGATTCTACATAACCTTTAGTTTCTTGAAACGGAATTTGTTCGACAAATTTATCCCAATCTTCTGTTCCATAACGCGCTACCCATTTAGCAACATTATGCGGTCCAGCGTTATAACTAGCTACTGCTAAGAGAGAATTATTTTGATATTTTTGGTGTGTAAAATCTAAATAATAAGTGCCAATATTAATATTATCTTCAGGATGAGTTAAAGAATAGTTGCTCAATCCCAAATTATTCGCTACCTCTTGACCTGTAGCTGGCATTACTTGCATTAGTCCCAACGCTCCAGCGACAGAGCGAATTTCTGGTTCAAAACGGGATTCTTGGCGAATTAAAGCTGTTACTAATAAAGGATTTAGTTGACGCTGTTGTGACCATTGAAAAATACTATCTTGATAAGGAATCGGAAAGAGAGATTGCCAGTATTGAGGAGTTTGTCTTAAAGCTTGCCATTGTTGTCGCTCTTCAGGGCTAGTTCTTTGTTTGAGATCCCAAATTTGATTAATTCCCCGTAAATTTTGTCCGCGACTGAGTTGCATCAAGCCATAAGTAAATTCTTCCTCGACTGTTAACTGTTGCTTACTCGCTATTTCTACTTGAAATTGTCCCCAAGCTTCTGCTTCTAACCCCAATTGATAAAGTTCTTTAAATACTGGTGAACCCGCAGGAGGAACTAATTGAGTTTTAGCGACAATTTGGGGTTGTATATCTCGAACCGTCGTAAAATCTCCTACCTCCCAACCCAGGGCAACAGCAGAACGCCAGGCATAATAAGAATAGGGAAAACGTCCTAGGGTCGCCTCAAAAGCTTTAGTGGCATCTTCGCTGCGTCCTAGTTGTTGCGCCCACTTACCGATCCAAAAACTAGCTTTGGGGGCAAGAGAATGATCTCGATTATTCACAGCTATGGGTTGCGCCCATTGCCAAGCTGCAACTAAGTTACCTTGTTTGGCTTCTTGACTAGCAATCCGCCAACGATATTCCGCTGCTGCATCAGAATGCTGGTATTGATTGAGGAGAATTTCTCTAGTTTTGGTAGCAGAAACCTGGCTATTGAGTGCTTGTAAGATTTCCGCTTTTTCTAAGAGGGCTGCGGGGGCTTCTTGGGGAAAATCAGCAATGACTCGATCTAAATAGGTTAAAGCCTGTTTTGGCTCGACAATAGTTGCTAAACGTCTTAATGCTAAACCTGTTTCTGGCGCATCAGGATATTGCTGAAGTAGTTGTAAATAAAACTTTTGTGCGGTTTGTTGACTATTACCGAGATGATAACCACGTCCCGCCCGATATAGGTTGCGAGGTGTTTGATCGGCTTTAGCGTAGGCTGTTCCTGCTTTACCATAATCCCATTTTGTCCAATAGCTATCAGCGATCGCCTCCCAGTTTTCAGGAGTTAAGATATTGCTATATTCTGTCACTAAGCGATCGCGTATCCGCTCGACTCCAAGCTCGTTGGGCGTATATTTAACCAACAAATTCATTAAGCTAGGTTGATGCGGATTTTTAGCTAAAGATTTTTGGCTTATTTGATGGGTGCGGGGATGTTGCGGAAATTGCTCGATTGCTTGTTCCCAGTAGGTAGCATCAGTTTTGCCTAGTAAGTATAAGGCTTCTGCGACTGCGGGAGAGTCAGGATACTCAGCAATAAGTTGTTGCCAAGTTTGTTGGGCTTTAATCTCTTCATTAGCTAGTTGCTGGGCTTTACCTTGTTTGAGCAAAATATAAGGAGCAAGAAGCGGGTAAATCTGTGCTAAATTCTCTAACTTGTCGAGGGCTGCTTGTCCCTGATTCTGTTGAATTAAATTGGTCGCAGAAGCTAAAATCGCTTGATTTTCGGCATCAGAGCGTTCAACGGTCGAAGGTACTCCGTCTTGAAACGACGGAGTCTGCTGCGACTTCGTTAGCATCACAGGAGAGTTTGCCAAAATTTGCTGCGGAAGTCTTTGAACTAGATTAGTTGGCGATTTTACTAAATAACTACCAGAAGCGATCGCCGTAGTCGTAATTATTCCGATACCAAAGACCAGAGAAGTTTTACTACTAAACAATTTCCCCATTATTAATGACTAGCCCCAACTGAGCAATAAGAGATTACACTGATTATTCCCCAATTTAACTTTTTTGTTAGCTTGTTTCTTTAAGTCTAATGCCACCTAAAAATCAATCCGTAACCCAAAAAGGCGATCGCCCAAATTCCGCCGTAAATATAAGCTAGTCGTTTTTTCGCAGCATTAGTTAGGTTTTGATTACTCGCTAATTGAATGACCAAAAGAATCGGTGTTAGCCAAAAAATCACTGAGTTAGCCACGATGAACCAATTAGTTTTAATTAACAATCACTTCGCTCCAAGTACTGATAATAAAAATAATTACGGCTAAAGCAGCCAATAAAGCCTCAATAATATTACCGAGAATTGAGCCGACAACTACACCGATACTAACTTTAAAAGCTTGTTGCCATCTTGCTTTACCTTCCAAGTCACGGCGATAGAAATATTCTCCGATAAATGCGCCGAGAATTGCGCCAAATAAAAAGCCAAACAACGGAAATCCTAGTGGTAAAGCGGGAATTAACCCCACAAAACCTAAAATCATTCCTGCGATCGCGCCATACTGACTCCACCGACTCGCACCTACCTGTTTTGCACCCAGATAAACCCCTAGATACTCTACTCCTGCGCTCAAAATTAAGATAATAAAAATCAAGATTAAGGGTAAGTCAACACCAGCAAATTCTGTAGCGATACTCCAAATTAAAATTGCCATCAGAATAATGCTACTACCTGGTATCCCAGGAATAATTGAGCCAATAACGCCAATCACCATTATGGAGATGACAATCCAGTATAAAGTAATAATATCCATGATTTTGGCTTTAGTATTTGTTCTTACTTAAAACCATTTTAGTGACTTAATTAGCTAAGGTTTTTCCCAGGAACATCAATCCAGTTTCATCAGTAATTAGAGAAATGTAGCGGTTTGGAGATCAATGAGGGATGAAGTTAATTTTTTAAGGAAGAAGATATAAAGTGTAGCTTACTAAAATTAAGAAACGCTATATTAAGGGAAATTGAAGGTTAAAAATACTTAATTTTTTCAGGATTACTAAATTTCACAACTGTTTGAGGGATGAAAAAAAATCGCTTATCAAAAAAGTATCATCCCTCCTGCTTTTCTTACCCTAGAGCCACAAATTTTCTGGTCTAGAGAGAACTTTATCTTTTACGGATCTTGCGAGCCATATTACGGAACATATCCATATTATTAGAACTCACGGTAGATTTTTGCGAGTTACTACTATTAGTAAATTGAGATGTCGTGTTAGAAAAGGAACTTTCTTGAACATTCTCTTGAACTCTACTAGTAAAACTATTATCTAAAGCAGACATTGACGATATGTCTTTAGTTATTTCAAAGCCCTGGGGATTTTTTAAGTTTTTGGGGAAAGTATGTCTTACTTTGACAGACTTTCTCATATAACTAATATCTCCTAGAGTTTGAGCATCATCGGGATCGAGAAAAAAATCTTTATTTGCCATAATTAAATACCTCCTAATTATGATTTTAAACCTCTGTGGAAATAACTTTATAAAACGTTACAAAATTACCTTGAAACTAGAGCTAAATCATGATTCTTAACTAGATAAGCGACGAGTTAAGCTTTTGATTTTTGTTAATAGTTAGTTATAGATTTTTTTTACTTTAAAATAAGTAAAATAATCAGAAAAACAGAACAAATACCCTAAAAAATAATTTTATTGGTCTAAAATAAGCTATTTATCATGAAAAAAATCGCTATATTTCTAAATTTGGCTGTAGTTCTCATTTTTAGTTTTAGTCAGGCGATCGCTCCAGCTTTAGCTGTATTAAGAGAACATCATCAAACATCAGAAGTACTTAGTTACCATGTTCAACATTCAATTCAAGATCGACAAAATAGAGCTTGGCAAGTTATTTTATTTCCCGAAGATATCAAGCAAAAAAATTCTCAATATTACCTGCGACTAGTTGGATTTCCTGGGTTAGTCGAATTAGTACATCCTCATTATTTGGAAATAATAACCGATCGAGGAAATGTTTTAATGGCAGCGGATGTTTTTGCTGAATCTACTCCTGCTGCTAATGTCGGGCAATACAATGTTACAGAAGTTTTGCCACAATTACCCGAAAAAGGTTCGGTAAACTTAGTTATTTCTATAGCTAAAGCTAATTTTTCATCTCAAGATATTATGCTTAAGATACCGTCTTCGATACTGACAGAATGGCAATGGTTATATCAATCAATTAATTCTTAATGATCCAAGTTATAGCAATTCTCATCTTGTAATTTTACTCTCTCTTTGTATAGATGGCTTGGTTAAAGCTATGTTGATAGAATTAGCGATGAATATATTGTAAGGAATCGAATTATGAGTAATTACACTCCTGTAAGCTGCGAACTATATGATCGCCTCGAAGCGATCGCCACTCTTAAAAAAGAATGTCACCTAACTTATCTCAATCAAAATAATGAATTGACTAAAGTAGAGGGTCAGATAGTAGATGTGTATGCTGCTGATAATGCAGATTGGTGTAAATTTGACGATGGGACAGTAATTCGTTTAGACAAAATTGAAGCGTTTGAGCAAAACTAGAATCCGATCGCTATCTTAGCTAGTAAATACCCTTGCTAGCTCAATAAAGTAATTCACAAATTCGATCCGAACAGGATAAACTAGGATTTGCTTGTTACAGAGAATCGGAAATGGAATTAGAATATCCTGAAGACTTAAGATATCTTGATAGTCATGAATACGTGCGTTTAGACGGAGAAATTGCTACTGTCGGAGTCAGTGCTTTTGCCATAGACCAACTCGGAGATATTGTCTTTCTCGAATTACCCGAAGTAGGGGATGATTTAGAAATTGGTGAGAGCTTTGGAACAATCGAATCAGTCAAAGCTGTCGAAGACTTGTATCCGCCTATTTCTGGTACGGTAGTAGAGCGCAACGAAACTGCGTTAGAAACTCCCGAATCTATTGCCGAAGACCCTTATGGCGAGGGATGGTTACTTAAGGTTCGTGTGAACAATCCTGATGATGAACTAGAAGAAACCATGTCCGCTTCTGAATATCGCGCTCAAGTAGAAGGCGAAGAAGGCTAGGTAATCAGTCATCAGTGATCACTCATCAGTTATCAGTCATCTTTAAGGTGCTTGCAGTCGAATCAACTTATCTTCTGGTAAATGGCTGCGATATTCTCCGCGATCGCCAAAGATCGCGATTATTTCTAAAAGGCTATCAGGGTCGATGTGTAAATCTGCCCAAGGAACGGCAATTTCTAAACACTGTTCATAAGCAGCTTGAGCGCGACAAGCGCGAATATGCCAATGATAGTTAGCTTCAGCTTCTCCTAACCAGACAGATTCGGTTAATAGGTTAATTCCTAGATGGTGATGAAAATGATAGTTTACAGGTGCTTCATCAGGAACTCCTTTCAAAGGAACAGGGCTATTATGCCCAATTAAACCTGGATAATACCAGAGCAAGTGTAATTCTCCTGGTATGTCCTGACCCAATTTAACGCCTGTTTTAAAATCAAGACGAAGATAAAAATTAAGGTGATCTAATCCATAAAAAAGTTTTTGCACCGCACTACTGCGGTGCATTGTCCCTCTTGCACCACCAATTTCAATTCTGCCTGCTTTTTCCCAATCTTGTTCGTCGCCGATGCCATTGACAATGGGATGAATAAAGCTTTGGGGTAGGCGATCGCCTTTGACTTCGTGTTTTTCAACCGATTGCTGCAAATTGGGGGGTATGGGTTCATTTAAAGCACGATAAATACCTCTTAAATGCTCCCGAAACAAACTGTCAAACATTTCATCATGACTGGAAGAATGCCCTTCGCCAAACCACCAAAACCAGTCTGAACCTTCTGCTGCATATAAAGCTTCCCACACTTCAGGATTATTTTCCTCTGTGGCTTCAGGGTGCTGGGCTAAGACTTCTCTGGCTGCTGTCAGCATATCCCAAGCGCGATTTTTGACAGGATCGCCGATCCAAGTAGTAAAGTTGCCATCTACCCAAGAACCACTATGAAGTTTTGCTGCTGGAATGGTTTCGGTAGGGGGAAATTTCGTAATAAATTCTTCGACTGTAACTAGCTTAATATCTTGGTCTTGGCTCAATTTGCTATACAAAGCTTCTAAAAAAGGTAAACCATCTTGTTGGTAATATTCCCAGCAGTTTTCCCCATCTAAAGCAATCGTGACTAACCAGGGTTGTTGTAAGGTTGTCGCTCCATCTCCTTGAAGCTGAGCCAAACCACGAGCGATCGCCTCTAAATGTCCAATTAAGTCCGAAGCTGCTTGACGGGGATTCATATTACTATAAGTAAAGCCAATTAAATCTGATAAACGGTGATCCCGAAATACAATCGCTAAGTCGCCGTAAGGTGTTTCCAGACGATAAGGACGATACATCAGTTCTGGTTCGCAGACATTTCCCGCTTCATCCCGATGAAAAAAGTGCTTGAGACTCCAACCCAAAACTGCTTCATCAGAGCAAATCCATTTAAAACCTTGCTGAGTAATATAAGGTAAAATCTCAGGACTTACTGACTGTTCTGAGGGCCAAAGTCCTCTAGGATCGCAGCCAAACCTTTCTTGATACATCTCCCAAGCCTTAGTCAAATGACGGGGAATGTCCTCTTCCCAACGAAAGCGTTTTTGGGGTAACGCCAGATTCGGGACAGCCACTCTTGCTGAATTCGTATCTGCCAATAAAGGCAAAATCGGATGCGTATAGGGAGTTGTCGTCACCTCCAACTGTCCCGCATCCTGCATCTTTTTATGTTGGGGAATAATCCGACCGATAATTTCCCGTTGCTTAGAATAAATCCGCTGGCGATCGCTTAAAGTAAAGTTTTTGCCTTGTTCAAGCCATTGGGCAATCTCAGAATCACCCCAAAATAGGGGGTCGATCCAAGCTAAATTGTGCCAGGCTAATAAGTCGCTATAATCTTGTGCTGTCCAATTATCTATACACCAATTTTGTCCTTTGTCTTGCTTTTGGTGATACAGTTCGTTGTAACGGGGATGGGGTTCGATGAGAGTGTGATAGTGACCATCAAAAAAATGATTGATGATATATTGTTGTTTCTGGCGATCGCTTAAATCCGTTTCTGGAGTCAAAGCTAGGGCTAAATAAGGGTCTATTGCTTGACCTGCTGCATAGTCTTCTAGCTGCAACAGTAAAGAAGGAACTAAATTAACGGTTTGATGTAATTGAGGATACTTTTCTAAAATTAAAATTAAATCTAGATAGTCTTTGGTTCCGTGAAGTCTCACCCAAGGTAGGCGATACTGACCCATGGTATCATTATCGGCTTGACGCGATTTGTACAAGGGTTGATGTTGATGCCAAATAAATGCAACGTATAGAGGATGAGACATAGATAATAGCTAAAGACTCGAAAGTAGCAACTTAATCAATGGTTATGGCAGAAGTAAGGATGAATCTTTAATCCATAGCCATTAACATTTTGCAATTTTTTCTTAGTATCCTGCAACCAAAAAATAAAAAACTCTACTCTTGATAATTAATTAAGAGCAGAGCGATAACTAAATTTAGTCCTTTAGTTAATGCCAATCATCCTTAATCATTAAAAGTTTTTTGGCATTTCCAACTTTAACCGCCGAATGCGCTCAGCAAAAATTTAAACTTCACCTTCGCCTTCAACATAAGTAAAGAATAAAACCATTGCTACTGCTAAACATACCAAACAAATAAAAGGTAGCATTGCTACTGGTAGCCAAGAAGCTGTGTAATCACCAATCATAACCTTAATTTCCTTAAAAACTCACAATTTGGATATTACTGCGATCTTTACTTTATTTGGTAAGTTATAAAGATTCTTAACAAAAAGCGAACTTAAACCAAGTTAAAGTAATGCTATTTAAAAGAGATAGTTAGAAGTACTCGCTTTTTTGAGCCTCAAAAAAGTTTGGGCGATGTTGGAGAAACTCTAGCAGACAGAACCAAGCTCTTGGGAACGACAGAGTACTGCTGACTACTTCGATTTCGTTAGAGAAACCTCGTCTTTTTCAGCCGAGAAATACTAAGTCTGATTTTGTAAAATATCTTAAGGAGAAATCAATTCATATGGATGCGATCCAACCAGCTGGAGACCCTCAAGTCGGAAATCTCGCGACTCCTCTTAATTCTTCTGATTTCAGCAAAGTTTTTATCCGCAATTTACCAGCTTATCGCCCTGGACTCTCAGGATTTCGTCGGGGTTTAGAAGTGGGAATGGCTCATGGCTACTTTATCTATGGTCCTTTTCTGCTTTTAGGTCCATTACGGAATACAGAAGTAGCTGACATTGCTGGTTTATTATCTTCTGTCGGGTTAATCTCAATTTTAACCGTAGCTCTATCCCTTTACGCTAGCTCGATGGGTGGTGCGCCAACTAAGACGATTACTACTCCTAATATTCCTCCCGAATTAAGCACCAAAGAAGGCTGGAGTGAATTTGCTGGTGGTTTCTTTGTTGGTGGTTGTGGTGGCGCATTTTTTGCCTACTTTATTCTCTCTAGTCCTCAGTTAAATCCGCTTAGAGATCTACTGTTTGGAGTTTTGTTTTAGCAAAATTTAGTAGTCACCAACTGCAACTGTTATCGTTATGAGATTAAACTAAAGCCCAAAACTAGTTTTGGGCTTTAGTTAATTAGAACCAACAACCAGAAAATCAAACTGTCATTAACCCAATCAAATAAAAAGATTGCCAATTAATGATCGATATTAGAAGAAGTGCTAATATCGTCTTGGCTTTCAGCTGTTTCTAAGTTGTCCTGAGCGCGCTTTTCTCTTTGTTTACGACTTGCTTCTAACACATCTTCAATTACTTTAAGTAACTGATCCATTTTCTCTAGATTGCTACGATAAAGTTCTAGGTCTTTTTTCATTTTCTCTCCAGGAAGACCCAAGTTTTCGGCAATAATGTCAACAATTTCGTTGAGTTTCGCGTTATCTTTTAGCAACTCCGCATTAGTTTCTTCTAAAAGTGTATATAAACCAATAGCGAAAGGACGACTATATTTAAAATTATTTTGATGGGAAATAGCTTGAATTGACTCGGCAATATTTTCTGCTCCCTCAATAGGGGTAGGATTACTCAACCAAGTAATTAAGTCTTCAGAAGATTTGTTTTTAGCAACAGAGAGTAAACTCTCCGCTTGGGCTTTAGCTTTATCTGGGTCTTCATCAACCCCACGGCAAAGAGCATCGAAAATCGTAGTTTTATCTTTTTCGGGTTGATAACCTTGCATCAAGCGTTCAAAAGAAGTCACTACCCCTAAATAGTAAATAGGATCGCTTTTAAAATCCACATTAACTGATAATAAATGCATTTCGACCAATAATTCTTCGATAACTCGGCGATAAACAGAATTTATTGGTCTGGTGTGATAAGTATAAAAAGCTCTTTTCGCATCGGAGACAGTTTTGAGGTTAGTCACAATTTTATCTTTGGTCGCAATTTGGTTCATTATGAGTTTCAAATCGCTATTAGTTAATAGCGATCCCAAAAAATTATTTTAGTTGATTTACTGAACTTATTTATCTTACGCATTTTTTTTGCGAAAAAGGGGGACAAAAAACTGAAATAATAAAAGAGGATGTCTTGATATCGATCGATTACTAGTGACTTCAACAACTCGAACTGAATTAACTTGTCCGCGACTACCTTTAGCTGTGTATCGAGAAATAATGGCTCATCTCCAACAAGTAGAAGGGGTAACTGTCGGCTTAATTTCGCAACCGATAGAACCTAACCCAGAAGCTTTTGATTATAATCAAAGTCAAATTAAGTCCCTCTGGCTACAGTACGACGGCAACTTACCAGCTAAAAATAAACAGCGAGTTCAAGAAATTTTAGGTTATTACGCCCAAAAATATCATTCTTGGCAAGAACCAGAAGCTAGCTCTTTAGGAGAAAGTTAACTCCCGCAATTTTTATGTCTCAGTCTTTAAATTCAATTGCCAGTCACTATCATCAAAGAACTAAATACGCTCCAGAAACTATTGCTCAAAAGGGTAAAGCTCTTGACTGGGCAAATCAACCTGTACCTTTTAAAAAATATCAAATCGGGCAAGTTACCGATCTTAAGCCATTTTTATCAGGTCAAACAGATGCGATCAATCCGCTCTACAGTGGCAATTGGTTACGTCTTTCGCTTTTATTGCTCTGTAGCTATGGCTTAACCGCTCAGGTAAATACAATTTATGGAGAACCAATTTATTTAAGGGCTGCGCCTTCTGCTGGCGGATTATATCCTGCGGAAATTTATTTAGTTTCTCGTGGAACTCCCTGGCTACCAGCAGGATTGTATAACTACCAGGTACAAACTCATTCTTTAGTTCATTTTTGGCAAGATCGAGTTTGGCAAGATTTACAAGTTGCTTGTTTTGATAATGAGATTCTCAAAGAAGCGGAAATCGCTTTAGTCAGTACTGCTGTATTTTATCGTTCCGCTTGGCGTTATGAAGATCGCGCTTATCGCCGTATTTGTCTAGATACAGGTCATCTTTTGGGTAACATCGAATTAGCAGCAGCGATTAATAGTTATCAGACTTTTTTTTTAGGAGGATTTAATGATGCAGCAATCAATAAATTACTCTATCTCGATGCAGCAACAGAAGGTGCGATCGCCATTATTCCTTTAATTGATTTGTTGGGCTACGATTCGGGGTCAGAATTATCTTATTATCAGAGTCTAGCGTCGCAGATTGACACCAACTATCCGACTCTGGCTGATGGCGAACTTTTGGGCTACCTCCATCAAGCTACTACCATCGATACTTTTCAACCCCCGACTAAACCCGAATCAGCAGTTGATTCGGTAGAAGACAAATATAATTTTCCTTTTTGTACCAAAATTTCTACGGCTAATGCTACGCCAATTGATTGGGGCGAAAATTTTGCCGAATTGGAAAATACAATCTTAGAAAGACGCTCTACCCGTGCTTATAGTAACGCAGCCATATCGCTTCAAGAGTTGATCTCTCTCCTTAACTTTACCTATCAACCAGAAGACTACGCGGAGCAAGGATTAGACCCTTCTCCCGATTATTTTGCTTTGGAATTGATCGAAACTTTTATTGCTGTTTCTGAGGTTAGTGGTTTAGAAGCAGGTTGTTATTACTATGCACCTAAAGCCCAAGAATTAAGACAAATTCGCTTTAAAAACTTTCGTCAAGAATTGCATTATCTCTGTCTCGGTCAGGATTTAGGCAAAAATGCTAGTGCGGTTGTGTTTCATACTGCCGATCTGCAACAAGCGATCGCCAAATATGGCGATCGCGCTTACCGTTATCTTCATCTAGATGCCGGACATCTCGGACAAAAACTTAACTTAGCAGCAATTCGCTTGGGATTGGGCGTTAGTGGGATCGGAGGATTTTTTGATGACCAAGTAAATCAAGTCTTAGGAATTCCTGAAGCTGAAGCAGTGATTTATCTGACTACTTTGGGTGTTCCTGTC
>DAXETX010000101.1:0-11832 GCA_051155735.1 Xenococcaceae cyanobacterium | reverse complement strand
AGACAATTATGCGATCGCACTTATCTTCCCGCTCCCGATTTAGCAGCCAAATTACGAGAAACTAAGACCCCCTTATTTGCTTTAGAATCAAAGCGATCGCTACAAGACTTTGATATCTTAGGTTTTAGTCTCAGTTACGAGCTAGGAGCAACTAATATCTTAGAAATGCTGAGTCTAGCTCAAATCCCCCTTACCTGGCAAGAAAGAGCTTCAGGAAGTTACCCTTTGATTTTTGCGGGGGGACAGACAGCAACTTCTAATCCCGAACCCTATGCCGAATTTTTTGATTTTGTAGTCTTAGGAGATGGTGAAGAACTGCTACCCGAAATTGGGCTAGTCTTAGAAGAAGGAAAAGCTGAAAAACTTAGTAAAGAAGAATTATTGTTAGATTTGGCGCAAGTTCCTGGGGTTTATGTGCCAAGATTCTACGATATGGCAGAAGATGGTTCACTCAAGCCTAATTGTGCGGAAGTACCTCGCCAAATTTTACGCCGAGTCGCGACTCCGATTCCCGCTTATTCGATTGGTCTAGTTCCTTATATTGAAACTGTCCATGATCGCCTAACAGTCGAAATTAGAAGAGGTTGCACCCGTGGCTGTCGTTTTTGTCAACCAGGAATGCTAACTCGCCCCGCCACAGATGTCGCCCCAGAAAAGGTGGTAGAAGCAATCGAAACAGGAATGAGAGCTACTGGATACAACGAATTTTCGCTTTTATCTTTAAGTTGTTCTGACTATCTGGCTTTACCAGCGGTGGGAATGGAGATTAGAAACCGCCTGAAACAAGAAAATATCTCGCTTTCCTTACCCAGTCAGCGGGTAGATCGGTTTGATGAAAATATTGCCAACATTATTGGTGGTACACGCAAATCTGGCTTAACTTTTGCGCCTGAAGCTGGGACGCAGCGGATGCGAGATGTAATTAATAAAGGATTGACCAACGAAGAGTTACTCAGAGGGATTAAAACGGCGGTACAGCAAGGCTGGAGTAAAGTAAAACTTTACTTTATGATTGGCTTACCAGGAGAAACCGATGTCGATGTAGCAGGAATTGCGGAAACAGTGCGCTGGTTGCGTCGAGAATGTAGAACTATTGGCAAAAAACGCTTAGATTTTAATATTACTATTTCTAATTTTACCCCCAAACCTCATACTCCTTTCCAATGGCATTCTGTCTCTACTGCTGAGTTTATCCGCAAACAAGAGCTACTTAGAGCCGAATTTAGAGGCATCAAAGGAGTAAAAGTTAATTACACTGATGTGCGAATTTCGGCGATGGAAGATTTCGTCGGTAGAGGCGATCGCCGTTTGGCTGCGGTAGTGCGTCGCGCTTGGGAATTAGGCGCAGGAATGGACTCTTGGTGGGAAAATCTGGCTCAAGCCTATGAAGCTTGGTCAAAAGCGATCGCTGAAGCTGATTTGACTTGGAAATATCGCCAAGTGGAAAATGGTGAATGGAACATAGTTGCAACCGAAAACAGCAACAGTGAGCAAAATCTCGATGCACCTCTACCCTGGGATCATCTAAATACAGGAATCGATAAACAATGGCTCAAACAAGACTTACAAAGAGCCTTAGCTGCTGCTACAGTTCCCGACTGTGCTTTTGAGGGTTGTTCCCACTGCGGAGTTTGTGGTACGGACTTCGGTCACAATATAGTAGTACCACCACCAGCTATTCCTAAATTTGTCGGACATCTCAAACCTAAATCTAATCGAGAACAAAGAATTCGTCTTTGGTTTGGGAAACAGGGACAAATGAAACTACTCAGTCATTTAGATTTAGTGCGTTTATTCGACCGTGCGATTCGTCGTGCTGCGCTTCCTGTTTCTTTTACCAACGGATTTCATCCAGGACCAAGAATTGCGATCGCCAATGCTCTAGCTTTAGGTAATACCAGTAGTGGCGAAATTGCTGACTTTGAGCTAACAGAAACTATTACTATAGAAGAGTTTCAGGACAAACTTAGGGCGCAATTGCCAGCAGATATTCCTTTATATCGTGTCCAAGAAATAGACCTCAAATCGCCTTCTGCAACTCAAACTTTAGACAAAGCAGAATATTTAATTACCCTTGCTGCTACCCCAGAACCCAATTGGCAAGAATGTATTGCTGCAATCGATAACACCTCAGAAATCTGGTGGGAAAAAACCACTAAGTCAGGCAAAAAACAGCAAGTTAACTTACGCGATCGCCTGTTCGAGTTAGAGCTTGTCAATACTTTAGCCGATAATTCTGTAGTATTACGTTATGTAGGAAGTTGTCGTAATGACGGTACTAAACTCTCTCCTGAAAACATCTTGTATCTGCTAGAACAATTTGCCCCACAAGAGTTCCAATTATTAAGCGTTCATCGGCAACAATTAATCTTATTAGAAGATCGCAAAAGCTCGAACCCTAGTAACTGATAACTGATAACTGATAACTGATTACTGATGACTGATTACTGATGACTGATTACTGATAATGGAAACAACAAAACTCAAAGTTGGTAATATTGAGCTTTCGCAACTAGGTATCGGTACTTGGGCTTGGGGCGATCGCTTATTTTGGAATTACGGCTCTGACTACGGCGAATCAGAAATACAAAATGCTTTTGAAACTGCTATTGCTAATGGTGTCACTTTTTTTGATACTGCTGAAGTTTACGGCTTAGGTGAATCAGAACGCCTTCTCGGCAGATTTTTACACCAAACTACCCAGCCAGTGCAAATAGCTACCAAATATTTTCCCTTACCCTGGCGGTTTGGTAAAAAAGCAGTAGCTGATGCTTTAACTGCTAGTCTTCAGCGTCTTCAGGTAGAGCAAATTGCTCTTTATCAAGTCCATACACCTTTTGACTTCTTTATGGGTCAATCAACACTGATGGAGGCTCTTGCTGAGGAAGTCAACAAAGGTCGTATTCTCGCTGTTGGAGTGAGCAATTACTCCGCAGCCCAAATGCAACAAGCTCATGACCTCTTAGCACAACACGGTGTAGCTCTAGCTGTCAATCAAGTTCAATACTCTCTGTTAGCCAGACAGATCGAACATAACGGGATTCTCAAACTAGCCCAGGAGTTAGAAATCGCGATTCTGGCTTACAGCCCTCTCGCTCAAGGATTGCTGACGGGAAAATATACTCCAAATCACACCGAGCGAGTTAAGGGAGCGAGAAAACTCGATCCCAAATTCTCCGCTCAAGGGTTGAGTAAAATCGCGCCATTGCTTAATCAACTACAACAGCTTGGTGAGAAATATCAAAAAACGCCAGCCCAGGTAGCTCTTAATTGGTTAATGGCTCAGGGTAGTGTAATTCCGATTCCTGGGGCAAAAACTGCTGCTCAAGCTCAAGAAAATGCTGGCGCACTAAATTGGCAACTTAGTACTGAAGATGTCGAACAGTTAATTTCAACTCAGCATTAGTTATCATTTTTTGATAATCGAGTTTTTTGTAACTTTGGATACAGAAATATAACATTTTTATGATTGGAAATGATATAGTTATGACATAAGGGTAAAAAAACTAATCGCTCGTTCCCCGCTTTTGTTAGGCAGGGCTTGAGAGTGAACGCATTTCGCAATCGATTAATCATAAGCAATTTAATATGCAATTTGGAGGCTCAAACTTATGTCTGCTCAAAGTCAGGCTCGTTCATTGATGAATCGTCATCACCATTTAGTCAAAAATCGTCAACAATCACTTCTGCATCGTACCGCAGCAGAAATAGGTGTAGAAGTTGACAAAGATTATTGGGCAAATATTCAAGGTAAACCCCAGAGTGGTTTTAGTAAAACTTACGACCGTAGTAATGCTGCTTTAAGCTAACTTATTGGGACTAAGTATCAGAGTTCCCTCAATATTAAGGCTATTTTCTCTAGAGAAAATAGCCTGATTTTTAGCTGTATATGTAGGTGTTTACTTGCTTAATTAATTATCTCAAGACTTTGTTGAACTGCTAATTGTTTGGCAGAAGATTCGGAAAACTTTTTAACTAGCTGACGAAATTCTTTTCCTTCAATAGTTTCTTGTTCAATGAGAACATCGACAATGCGGTCAATAGTATAACGGTTCTCTTGGATGATTTTTTTGGCATTTTCGTAACACTGGACTACAATAGTGCGAACTTGAGAATCAATCCGAGCAGCGATCGCTTCTGAGTATTCGGAACGTTGCATCGATTCATTGCCGAGAAATACAGGTTGTTGTTGACTTTCTAAAGATAATAGACCCAAATCCGACATCCCAAATTTAGTTACCATCTGTCTTGCCATTGAGGTTACTTTTTCTAGGTCGTTGCTTGCGCCTGTCGTAACTTCTGTATCACCAAAAATGATATCTTCTGCTGCTCTACCACCTAAAGTGGAGGTAATTTTGGCTAAGATTTGACTTCTAGCAATTAAACCCTGTTCTTCATCAGGAGTAAACCAAGTTAGACCTTTGGCTTGTCCACGAGGAATCAGAGTCACTTTTTCTACAGGATCGTGACCAGGAGTAATGGTAGCAACAATGGCATGACCAATCTCATGGTAAGCAATCAATCGCTTGGCTTTGCTATCGATTAAAGGAGTTCCCTCCATTCCTGCGACAACGCGATCTACCGCATCGTTAATTTCTAACATGGTTATGGCTTCTTTGCGCCTTCTAGCAGTGAGAATCGCAGCTTCGTTGAGCAAATTAGCCAAATCTGCCCCACTAAACCCAGGAGTCCGACGGGCGATCGCCTCTAAAGAAATTTCAGGGGCAATTTTTTTGTCCCGACTATGAACCTCTAAGATTCCCAGCCTGCCATTGTAATCAGGATAATCTACTATGACTTGACGATCAAAGCGACCAGGACGCAATAAAGCTGCATCCAGGACATCAGGGCGGTTAGTTGCAGCAATGACAATTACCCCTGAGTTTCCTTCAAAACCATCCATCTCAGTCAGTAATTGGTTAAGAGTTTGTTCTCTTTCATCATTACCACCACCGATCCCAGTACCTCTTTGACGACCTACTGCATCAATTTCATCAATAAAAATTAAACAAGGGGCGTTTTCTTTGGCTTTTTTAAACAGATCTCTGACCCTAGACGCACCGACTCCGACAAACATTTCCACAAACTCTGAGCCAGAGATACTAAAGAAAGGAACACCTGCTTCTCCGGCGATCGCTTTTGCTAAGAGGGTTTTACCGGTTCCTGGAGGACCAATTAATAACATACCTCGCGGAATTTTTGCCCCGACAGCAGTGAACTTCTCTGGCTCTTTTAAAAAAGTGACAACTTCTTGCAGTTCTTCTTTGGCTTCTTCAATCCCTGCTACATCGTCAAATTTTACGCCTGTTTTCGCCTCCATTTGAAATCTAGCTCTTGATTTACCAAAACTAAAAGCTTGACCAGAAGCATTAGCAGAACGACGAATAATCATAATTAGTACTGCTAACAGGACAAAGATTACCAGTAAGTTAAGCAAAATATTGGCAGTAGCAGAACGGTCGAGGGAAGAATCAACTTGTAATTCTGCACCAGATTCAGTGATTTTATGGGTCAAATCGCGATTTTCATCAAATATAACCACATTTTTTGCTGTTTCTGCCTCTGGCTGTTCTTTTAACCTAACTCTCGCCCGATTATTAGTTTCATCTAGTTCTACTTGGCTAACTTCTCCTTGTTCTAATTTGCGGAGAAATTCACTATAACTAAGTGATGAGGTGTCTTTTTGCGCCAAAACAGGGGTTGTCAGAAGAACTGTTTGCCAAAGTACCCAACCTATGACCCCCAATGAAACTAACTTATTCTTGGGTTTTGCTGGTTTGGATGACATCGTATTTGATTTAGGAGATGGGCAAAGATTCTTTTGAGACTGTCGTTTCATCTGACAACTAGGATTTAATAAGAAAAATTGTTTAGGTAACTCAAAGATAACGAAAAAATTGTTAGATTTGCTATGGGTTAACGCAATCAAGGTGGATTTGACAACTGTTTCGCTTTCAGATTCTAAACTGGCAGAAACAAAAATGCCCAACTTTCAATCTTGATCTAGAGATTGTCAGGTAATTTATTCAACATAGCAATTTCTTGAAAAACAATGGGTATCTTAGAGGTTATCAGTTCGGTGAGATCATCAGGCTTATACAATCTCTTAACTCCAGCAATGTATTTTTGATTCAATTAGCAAAATTTCTGATAATTAACCTGATCAATGCGGTAGAAATAGATTTACTTTTCCCCATAGCGATCAGTAAATTTACTGTCCAATAATTTAGCGTACAGAAAACTACAATGAGTGCAGAGTTAACAACCAATCAATTAAATCCCGCAATAGTCGATGAATTAACTGGAAATCCTTTAGATTCGGTCGATTCTTTGTTTCAAGATGAGCCTGGGGCTAGAACTATAAGTATCGACAGTGTGACAGGCGCACCTGGCTCTACTGTCACTGTTCCCGTACTAATTAGTGATGCAACCAATGTTGTCTCTTTAAATTTGCTTTTTACTTATGACGCTACGTTATTAAGTATTCCTGACCCTATACCTGAAACCGCTGAAAATGAGGGAATTAGAAGAGGTGGAGTTAGTCAAAATTGGGTACTACCTGGCGGAGGAGACGACCCTGACAGTTCTTTAGCTAACCCAGTAGCTAATGTCAATCAAGAAACTGGAGAAGTTAGTGTCAGTCTGGTTAAAACTACCCCTGAACCGACTCAAGGCTCTGGTGTAATTCTCACAATCGATTTTCAAATTGCTGCTGATGCTGCATTAGAAACCAATACCGCGATTGATTTACAAGCCTCTAGAGAAGGTAATACGTCTCGTATTGGGGTTGGTAATGAAGATTTAGCTTTAACCGATAGTGTTTTAAACGATGGGGATCTCACTGTTGGTGAGACTTCTCCGATCGAATTATTTAGATTTCGTAATACTACATTTGATACGGGAACTTACGTTTTTGTCGGCGAAGCCGAAAAAGATGCGATCTTAGCTGACCCCAATTTGAGCGGAGCTTTTGCTCTAGATGGAGTCAATGAAGATGGTACTGTCAATCCTGCTTTTATCGCTAGTACCCAACCAGCAGATGATTTATTACCTTTTTTCCGTCTGAGAAGTTTGGAAACGCCAGGAACTTTTCTGTTCGTCAGTACCGAAGAATATAATGCGATCTTTGCTGAAGGTTCTGATCAAAGAGATAAATGGGAACAAGAAGGTTTAAATACAGCAGGTGAAGATATTCCCGAATTCTATCTGTTCGGAGTCGGTGCTGGTCAAGGAACAGAATTTAATCGCTTCCAAAATCGGGCAAATAATACGTTTTTGTTTGCTGGTCCTGACGAAACAGCAGCAATTAACAATAATCCAGATTTGTCAGGAGCTTTTCGGGATCAAGGACCTGCTTTTGAATCTCTGATTTAAGCTTCAACCCACTGAGAAACTTACTTTACAGTTTCTTGATTTGGTCAGCAAACTTTGACTAAGGGTTGACACGTAATTGTCAGGTTATAATATCTTAATATCAGGATTACTAATCGTTCATCTCTTTATAATTTTTTAAATCGGATTATAAAGAGACGGAAGTAGGTTTTTGATGAACCGAAGGAACGCTCCGCATCTGTAATTAAAAGAGAGGACACAATGATGCTTGCGCTTTCTTTATGTTGTTTAGGAGTAGTAGCGATCGCTATTTACCTCAGCACTAAAATTGAAGATGAAGTTTTTAAAGTAGGGATGGGCTTTGCTGCTTTAACTTTTTCCCTAGTGGTCTTAATTTGCGCGCCCTGGCTACTTAAATTGATTGTGGTAGCTATTCCTTTAGTGATGAGTACTTTGGGTAGCTTATCCCTAGAAAATTTTCGATTTTAATCAAATTTGATGGCTCAAATTTCTATGATTGAGCAGAAAATAGAGAGTAGAAGCTCTCCCATCTAATTGGGTAGCAATCTTTGCTACTATATTTAGAGCTAAATTAAGGAGAGTTAAACTGATGTCTTTACTAATGGAAGTAGCAACCACAGGAAGCAAATTTCCCACTTATTTCGTAGCGGTATATGTAGTGGGGTTTATTGCTGCTGTAAGCATCGGTTCAATTGCCTGGTACAATTCTAAACGCCCTGCTGGTTGGGAAAATGCCGAACGCCCTGATTTTGTTCCAGGAATGAAATCAGAAGCGGAAGCGGAAGATACTTCAGCTAAAGAATCCTAGATTTTGGCAAATCGAGGTAAGGAATTTTTCTGTAGAGATATAAGATAAAAAGTCTTGACAGTTTTTACCTCTAAATTTGACCCGTACTAAACAAGCGACCAATAACTTCTTCAATAGGAGGATCATTAACGCTCAAATCTCTAATGGGTAATTGTGCCACTATCTGAGAGATAGTGGCGGTTAAATTTTCTCTAGGTACAAAAAACTTAACTTCTTGCCCCTCTATCGCTTCAATATCTCCATATTTACTTAAAACTGACTCAGGAAGGGGTTGCGCTAATTCAACTTTGATTTCTCGACAAGGTGCAAAACGTTCTAACAAACCATCAAGACTACCATCATAGATTAGACTACCTTGATGAATTAGAAGAACGCGATCGCATAATGCGGTAATATCAGCCATATAGTGACTAGTCAACAAAATAGTTGCCTGATATTGTCGATTGTATTCTTGCAAAAATTCTCTAACTGCTACTTGCGCATTGACATCTAAACCTAAAGTCGGCTCATCGAGAAATAATACTTGAGGATGATGTAATAATGCAGCTAACAATTCTGCTTTCATTCTTTCTCCTAAAGACAGTTTTCTCACTGGTTGAGTAAGTTTTCCTGCTAAAGATAACATCGAACTTAATTTTTCTAGACGTTGTTGAAAAACTGAATCAGAAAGCTGATAAACCGCAGCATTAATCCGTAAAGAGTCAAGAGCAGGCAAATCCCAGAGTAACTGCTGTTTTTGACCCATAACCAAACTAATTTTCTGCAAAAACTGGGGCTGACGTCGAAAAGGAATATAGCCTGCTACTCTAACTTTTCCCTCAGAAGGATGAATCAATCCTGTAAGCATTTTTAAAGTAGTAGTTTTTCCTGCACCATTTGCCCCCAAAAAACCAACCACTTCTCCAGGTTCTAGATAAAATGTTACATTTTGTACTGCTTTAATTTCACGGTAAGTACGGCGAAAAAAGTGATTTAAAGTACCTTTTAAACCTGGTTGTTTGATCGCAACAGGATAAATTTTGCTTAAATTTTCGACAGCAATAATAGACACTATGACTTTCCTAAATTTAACAACGCTATATAACTATACAAATGGACTTTCTTTAGGGACAATGAGTAAGATTTGAGCGTGAATTGAATGTCGTAGTCAATAACTTTGGTTCAGAAATATTTGCGACTTGTAACTGTTGCCAAAGATTAATTTCTGGAGGGAAGAATTGATCGGAGTCTAAGGATAAGCGATCGCTATTAGGGAATAATTGGTAACTAGTCTGGTCTAGAAGTTGCGCAATTTCTATTCTGGAATTATAAGTTACATGGGGACATTTTAAAGCTAAAGAATTTTCTTCTATAACAATGTTGCCATTTCTTTTGATTCTTAAAATAGTCTCGGTAGGGGTAATTTGTACAATATAAGAAATGTTGCCGTTATCTGCTTGATAAATATTTAGTTGTTCTGTAGCATAAGCAGGAATAAAAATTGCTTCTAAACTATTATTTTTAGCAGTTCCAGCATAAAAATATTGAGTACCTTTTTGGCAAAGATTAACATAAAAACTAGCCGTCTCAAAAGTTATAATTTCTTGATAAGTATCTCCTAAAGATTTACAGTTATGCCCTACTTGATCGATAATGAAGCGATAATCTGTGCTAGAGGTATCGGCAAAAGCAGGAAAAGTAGTTATTGTAGCGGTAATAGCTAATATACTAGACCAAAATTTGCTATTCATGAATATTGCTCATTATTTGTCGGTAAGTAGTTTTTACGGTGACTAAATATTATTCCTATAGTTCCCTTTGATTACGATATGTAAATCATATCTAGCTAAAATTGTTCAGTTAGAGGAGTTAAACAATCTAAAATAATGAGAAACTGGTTTCTGCCTTTGGTAGTAAAGTTAAATAACTATTGTCGCTCGCTTCCTTAAATAGGTAGGATTAATCAATAATAAATACAATAGTAAATAGTTGCTAAGAACAAGATTATGGGAGAAGCAAAACGTCGTAAATCTGCCTTGGGAGATAAATATGGTCAAGAATCTCGAATTCTACCAGGAATTCCCATTACCAAGTCTCAGGCAGAGCAATTTGTCAAGTTAACTAGTAAAGGTGCTTGGATTGGAATTGGCATGATGATCGCTGCTTGGTTTACTGTCAGGTTTATTGGTCCTGCTTTTGGCTGGTGGGAAGTTTATTAATTTAACGGATAACTATTTATATATTGCAAAACTGGAAGAAATAACCCATGAGTGAAAACAATCCTTATGAACTACTTGGAGTGAGCGAAAATGCTTCTTTTGAAGAAATACAAGCTGCTAAACAGCGTGTCTCCAAGCAATATAGTGAAGATAAAAAAATGGTAGAAAAGGTTGAGACTGCTTATGATGCCATTATTATGGAACGGCTGCGATTGCGACAAGAAGGAAAAATTAAAGTACCCGAAAGAATTAGATTTCCCGAACGCAGTATAGAAGTTCCGGCACCCCAAAGTCCTGTTACCAAGCAAAATACCAATAGTTGGTTACAACAGTTGCTAGACAATCCTTCTCAAGAGGAAATTTTGATTCCCACAGGAGTTTTTCTCGGTTTGGCAATTATAGCAGTGATTTCTCTTAACAATAATAATAATTCAGTCTTATCTTTACTGATCGGTTTAGGCTTTATGGGTAGTCTTTACTTTTTGACTCGCAAAGAAAAGCGTTTTGGTCGCTCACTTTTAATTAGTTTAGTTGCTTTAGTCAGTGGGGTTGCTTTCGGTTCAGCGATCGCCAGTATGTTAAGAAATAATGGCATGTTAATTGCAACTGAGCAAGTTACTTCCGCGATCACTTTTACTTTATTCTGGTTAGCGAGTTGTTTTTTGCGTTGAGCCAACTGAGATTGGCTAAAATAAGCGTGAATTAGGAACTAAGTCCAGAATTTTGACTACAGCTTGTTGCAGATTATCAGTAATAAAATCAGGTTGGTAACGTTCTAGTTGCTGGCGATCTCTTATCCCTGATAATACTCCAACTACTTTAATATTATGAGTTTTTGCTGCTACGATATCCGCCTCAGTATCTCCGATCATCCAGACATCAGTAGCAGTAGGTAACTCTTTTAAAGCTCTAGCCATTAAGAGAGGCTTATCTTTGATATCGGCAGTTTTTTGATAATGATCGGGTAAACAATAGCGGTGGTTGGGGGGAAAAAATCTCGCTAAATCATATTGCTCGAATGCTGCATGAAGTTCTTGTTGTTTACGCATCGTCATCACTACTAAATCAATGCCTAACATTTGAACTTTTTCTAAGACTGCGATCGCACTAGGAATTGGTCGATCATAAACTAAATAAGGTAGGTTGTGAACTGTCTTTTTTCGCAGTTGGGCAAAATCTTCAGCTTGAGTCGCATCTAGTCCTGATAGTAAGCCGATTTTTCTTTCTGGAACACGACTTCTTTTTAATTGCCAAAACTCGGTTTTAGATAATTGATGAATGTTTTGATTAGGATACTGGATTTGCTCTAGACAATACTGATAAACATAATAATACCGCTGAGAAACATCCATTATTGGTCCATCAAAGTCTGTAATCAGTCGCAGCATTCTCTAGTGTTTTATTAAGCTTTGTTACAAATTAATCTTAAACCATTATTTCAGTTTGGATGAAGTCATCTCGGTTTTTCTTTAA
>DAXETX010000100.1:0-5076 GCA_051155735.1 Xenococcaceae cyanobacterium | reverse complement strand
GCTTTACCTAATAAAATATTCTGGCAAATCTGGCTCTAATTCTGACACTCTAGCTATTTTTACCAGCAATTAAGTGACTCTACTGAAAATCGTTGTTAAGATAGTCAATTGAGAGAGTACTAATGTAATAAGTAAAGGTTTGGAAATTACGTTTCTAGGAACTAGCTCTGGAGTCCCAACGCGATCGCGCAACGTCTCTAGTGTCGCATTACGCCTGCCACAACGGGCAGAAGTCTGGTTATTTGATTGTGGCGAAGGCACACAACATCAATTTTTGCGCAGTGAACTCAAAAGTTCTCAAGTCAGACGCATTTTTGTGACCCATATGCATGGTGATCACACTTTTGGCTTGATGGGGTTGATTGCCAGTGCTGGTTTGGCTGGTAATGCTCAAAGCATTGATGTGTATGGTCCTAGTGGTTTATCAGAGTATCTCCAGGCTTGTGCTAAATATGCTTACATGAATCTGGGTTCGAGGCTTAAAGTCCATCAGGTTAGTCCTGGAATTGTCTATGAAGACGAGAATTTTCAGGTTAGTTGTCAACTTTTAAAACATCGTGTACCTGCTTATGGCTATCGCATTGAAGAAAAAGCGCGTTCTGGTAAATTTGATGTGGCAAAAGCCCAAGCTTTGGGTATTCCCCCAGGACCAGTTTATGGCAAACTCAAAGCGGGACAAACCATTACGCTAAAAGATGGTCGGATTATCAATGGTGCAGAACTTTGTAGCGCACCAGAAACAGGGCGTAAAATTGCCTATTGTACAGATACGGTCTTTTGTGATGCAGCAGTAGAACTAGCACAGGATGCAGATGTTTTAATTCATGAAGCTACTTATGCTCATCAAGACGCAACAATGGCTTTTGAGCGGTTACATTCTACTTCTACTATGGCAGCCCAAGTAGCTTTATTAGCAGGGGTTAAGCAGTTAATTATGACTCATTTTAGTCCTCGTTATACTGCTTTTAGCTCCTTAACTTTGGATGCGCTAAAGCAAGAAGCTAGAGCAATTTTTCCTCAAACTAAACTAGCTTATGATTTTTACACTTATGAAGTGCCTCGACATAAATAACGTGCCTCAATCATCAACTAAAGCAGATTTAGTTTCATAATTTAATTTTAAGTAAAAATACTTAAACTTTTTCAGAGAAGTATTTAAGTAGCAAAGAGTTTTTAGCAATAAATTTTAATTAAAATTACATCTTTTGTCAGATAAAAAATCTAACCAATATTTAGTAAAACAATAAAATAACTAAAATTACTTATTATGAAAACTGATCACGAAGATCGCTTTATTTGGTTTAATCGAGGTAAGTTATTAGCTAAGGTAGGAAAATTAGAGGCTGCTTTAGAGTGCTTTGATCGAGCTATTGCCCTAAAGGAAACCTATTATGAAGCCTGGTGCGAAAAAGGCTGTGTTTTAGAACAATTAGGACGTATTACTGAAGGAGAAATTTGTTTTAATAAAAGTCTCGGTGTATTTTGTAATGAACTTAATTTGAGTTTAGAAGATGAGTTAGAAATATTAGTTTTTTAGGAATTATTAGTAGCTAAAAGCTAACAATTCCCGACCACTGCACCTTTTTTTCTTGACTGCGACGGTAGGAAAAAAAATAATCTGGTTGTTGATAAGTGCAATAGGGAGCAATGGCAATTTGAGAATTTTTAATTCCTAGCTGTTGCAATTGCAGGGCATTAACTTTTCTTAAATCTAATCTAACTCTTTTGGGTTGAGCATCTTCTAATAGAGGAGAGTTAGGCAATTGCTTTAAAGCTAATAAGATATCAGAACCAGTAGCAGTGACAATAGTTTGTCCTACTTCGGTGGCTACTGTTTCGGAAACTTGATAGACTTCCCCTGAGATAGCAGGACCAATAGCAATACGTAAATCTGAGAGATTGCTGCCATAGTTTTGCAATTGTGCGATCGCATTAGGAACAATTTTTTGGGCTGTACCACGCCAACCAGCGTGAATTGCTGCCACTTTGCCCGTTTTGATATCTCCGATCAAAACAGGATTACAATCAGCACTAGCTACCCAAGGGGCTTGTTGCGTTCTGGTGGTAATGATGCCATCACCAGGAGTCAAACTACTACCTGGCTTTTGGGTACTAATAATTATTTCAGGAGTTAAAACCAGATTACCATGTACTTGTTTAACTCGATAAGTTTTAGCTTGAGGATCTAATGCTGCTACCAACTGTTCGGGAGTCTGAGGATAACACTGTCGGGTAAAAAATCCATGTCGCCACGGTGCGAGTAAATCACAAGTTAGATAGGGTAATCCTTGCCACTTTTGCCAATCCCAATTTATCTGGTTCACTTTTTGCCTCATCAATTAATTAGGTTAATTAACTGTATAAGTAACTTCTTGAACTTGACCAGGTTCACCTAAGATTTTTTCTTTGCCATTGTTGTAGGTAACAACGACACCGCCAGCGTTACCAGCTACGATAGTTACTTGTTGTTTGCCTTTCCAAGTGCGATGTGTTCCAGAAGGCAAAGTTCCCTCAAATATTACCTCGCCATCGACGATAACTTTCATCCAGCAGCGGTCTTTCAAATCGACATCTACCGTTACCTCATTGAGATTAGAAGCATTAGATTGAGAAATTAACTGGGGTTGAGCCGAATTTCTATTTGGGATTTGAGTGTTTTGAATTAACTCCGAGTGATTAGTTTCTGGGCTAGATTCTACTACTGTGCCATTGCTAGGAATCACATTATTATTCGTGATATTGAAAGTAATTACCCTAACCGAAATGCCAACTATCAGCAGATATAGTAGATATAGATGAGTAGAACGTAAGCGGAAATTTGGCAATAATCTTAGCGATCGCCTTTGCAGCTGAGATTCAGATTGAGCAATATTAGTGTAGTCTGGGATCTCGGCAACGCCTAAAGCTCTAGCATACTTTTCGATCAAAGCTTGAGTATAAAAAGGTTCTGGTAACTGATTTACCTCACCTTGTTCAATCGCGACTAAGACTCGTTTAGTAATCATCGTCTGTTCAGCGATCGCATCTAGAGAGATACCGCGTTCGGTACGAATGCGATACAGATTAGTCCCGATTTCTTGTAATTTTTGTTGTAGCTCTAAATGAGCTTGAGGATTAGGTTTTGCCATAAACTGCGCTCCTACTCGGTGCAGCTAAATTAACAGAGGGTGATTGGTAATTCTGGTTGAGAAAAGCAACTTCTGTTGCTGTTAAATGGCGATATTTCCCTAGGGGTAAATTGCCATATTGGAGACTATCAAGTCTAATTGCACCGATTGCAGTACGATGTAAACTCAGAACTTTGAAGCCTAACTGCGCTGCAACTCGTCTGATCTGACGGTTTTTTCCTTCAGTTAGCACAATTTCTAATAAAGTTCGCTCTCGCTCTTGGGTAATAACAGTTACTTGAGCGGGTAAGGTTTTTTGATTAGATAACATCACTCCTTGACGCCAGCAGCTTAAATCTTGAGTTGTCGGATACCCATCTAACCAAACACGGTAAGTCTTGGGTAAGTGATAGCGAGGATGAGTTAACTTGAGAGTCAAATCACCGTCATTGGTGAGGAGAAGTGCGCCAGTGGAGTTAAAATCGAGTCTGCCTACAGGATGAATTCCTGTGCTTTCTCTCAGTTTAGCAGGAAGTAAATCTAAGATGATTGGTCGGCTTTGTGGATCGAAACAAGTCGAAACGACACCAAGAGGCTTATTAACTAGTAAGTAAATTTTCTGAGGACAGTGATTCAGTGAAATTACTGTGCCATCTACTTCCAAAATATCTTTTGTCAGATCGACTTTGTCTCCTAAAGTTGCTAGATGATTGTTTAACTTGACTCTCCCCTCTAAAATCATTTGTTCTCCTTTGCGTCGTGACGCAATTCCCCATTGAGACAAAATTTTTTGAATCCTTTCTGCCATTAGCTATTCTCCTTATAGGTCGAGCGAACCCAAATATTGCGCTTATCTTAGCGAAGTATTTTTTCTGACCGCATTCTGCGGTGATTGGTTCTAAGGTACTCTGCCGTGAAACGGCAGAGTACCGATGACTTCGTAAATATCAGTATGACAAAAAGGTTGATTGTCTTCCTACTCAGGGGATTCTACTTATATAGTTCCCAGAAAAATCAATAAAATATCAATGATGAAGCGATAATTTGTCAGGGGCTATCCCCCGAATTCGTATCGGAGGCTTGTACGCCCCGTGATGAATTCAATATATATCAGCCAATAGATGATTATTACTAGATTACTTGCTGGTGGCATTAAACTTTGGTTGCGATCGCAGCTTACCGAGACAGCAAATCTCAAAGTCAAAATCGGGGGGAAAGATCGGCAAATTGTGACAGGTTATGTACCTGAAGTTTTTATTGCTGCCAATTCTGCTCAATATCAAAAAATTGCTTTATCGCAAGTGGCAATTGAGGGAAAAAATCTTCGGTTTAATCTGACTGAAATCATTAAGTCACAGCCGTTTCGACTGCTAGAGCCAATTTCTGTCACCATTAAATTATGCCTCACCCAATCTGATTTGCAAGCTTCTTTAGCTTCTACTCTATTATCGGAGGGTCTGACAAATTTTTGGCACAATTTACTCCAAGAAACTAATCTGACTATTGCTGAGGAGTTCAAAACCGCTACTTTAATCTGGCAGCAACTTTCTCTGGAGGCAGCAACTCTTAAATTACAAGGTATAATGCAACCCAATCAGTCTCCAATTAGGATAATTGCTGGTCTGACTCTTGCTAATCCTCAAACTCTGTTGTTATCTCCCGTCACAATTTTAGGCGTACCAGGATTATCAGCAAACAGCATGGCAAATTTCGCCATAGATTTGGGGGATCATGTCTGTATTTCTGACTTAAACTTAGGAACAGATCGATTATTCTTAACAGGAAGTATGACTATTTTTCCAACTTAAATTACTTGATAAAATTATTAAAACCTAGGGAAGGATAAAATTTTGAACACTCCCACCACTAAATGACTGACTCCGCTATCGCTTCGTCTTTCATTTTAGTGGGGGATTCTACATTCGCCGACTCGCCGTTAGACAACAGGCTTGCACCTGAAGCCCAAGAG
>DAXETX010000099.1:0-9432 GCA_051155735.1 Xenococcaceae cyanobacterium | reverse complement strand
GCAGAACACTAATAATTTCAACAGGTAGATTGAAACTCATACTTCGAGCTTAACGATACACCTAAAATACTGTATCGTTATTCGATCACTTTTATCTCGAAATGGATAAAGTCGAGCTTAGTACGGGCAATAATATCTTCGTGATGGTCTTGATAGCGAGCCGCACTTTTAGGCGAGTCTACTTCGATCTGTAAAGCATCAAATAATTTACCCAATAGCTTGCGTTGGGCAGATTCAAATTTTTCTTGACGGTTAGGCTTTTGATAGGGGCTAGAGGAAGATTGTACTCGTCCAATTAGAGTAGCTACATAACCAATACTGTTTTGTTTGATAGCTGCCGCTATTTGTTTGAGATTGGTGTATTTAGGCTTGCTGTAGTCAGTCTTATTTCGCTTAATTACTTGAGGATACTCGGCAGGTTCGTTAGCTGGGCGAATTTCCTGGGAAATCTCAGGAAAACGAGAGGCGGGAGTGACTATTAGTTGGTCGCCATCGAAGTCACATTGATGGTGACGCATTGCTTGATCGGAGCGAATAAATACGCAGCCACGATAGTTTAATAAAGATTGGGCAGCAGGCTGGTGATTATCTACGGTGTAGCGACGGATGTTATCTTTGCTGACTATAGGATAGCGAGTGACAATAACTTCAGTGTCGTTTTCTAGATGAGGAGCGACAATCGTTCCTGGCTTGAGATTATCGCTAGGTTGAGCCATCGCGCTATCGTGGTGTAATGCTCCTTTGATTGCCAGATTGAGCCAAATTTTTCTTAACTGTGAGCGTTGAAATTCTACTAGCTTGGGATAACCCGTAAGCAGTCCTTTGGTATCATGACGTAGCAAAGAAACCAATCTCGATTCTTTTGCTTCTTTTTCATCTTCATTACTCTCTACATTCACTGCATCGTCGTCGGTCTGAATAAAGCTAGCTTTCTTATCGTGCTGTTCGACGATATAGCTATTGAGCTTGAGAGGATTAGATTGAATCTGTGCCAGTCTTTGCGCTTCGGCTTTTGTAGCGGGTACGATGTCTGAAGCGATCGCCTCCTTGGAAAACCAAATGTTAAACTGCCAGGAGTTATCGTATTTCTGTAGTTCGGCATTGGCTCGATTTCCTAGTGCCAGCTTCGGTAGTTGATAATCGCCACAGGGAATAGCCTGATTTAACTTATCTTTAGCAATACCTTTAATCGAGCTGCGATCGAGAATGATGTCATAACCCCTATCTTCAGTCAAAGTCTGATTCGGCAGAAAAGTTCCTTTGGCTAGAAAACTGATATTAGGTGTTTTACTTTCTTCTTCACTCCAACCCGTCATCCACGCCATTCTAAACTGAAATGGTCGCTTATTTTTAGCACCAACTTCCCGTGCCAACTGGGGAGATATTTTACCGTGACAGTCTCCAGTAAAGAAATCGGCTGCTTCTTCTCTTTCATTAGGATCGTCACTTTGAGAATCGACTATCTTAAGACGTATGGGAGAATTATCTTTACTAGCGTCAAATATCGCTGCTCCTGACAAACAAGAGCTTACCAGTAGCGAACCGTAGCGACAGCAGTGGTCTGGTTGTGTTTTAAAGAATTGATGGCGGATGTTATCAATCAATTCTTTGTTGCCAAAGTAAACACTTTTGCCAGAACTAAAGATGACACCCCGTTTAATGTTGTCACCGAACTCAACTTTATCTAACTGATTCAAGTAAACCTTCGCAGCCTTTGCTGGGTCTTCAAACTGTAGCTGCTTGCCACGATTTTTATCAAGTTTGATAATAACTAGGGAAGACAAGTCATGTGACTCTCCTAGCAGTTCTAATAAAGAATCGTTAATAGTTTCTGGCTCTGATAAATATTTTCCCGATTTAGCTAAACTCAGATCGATTACGGGAATCTTTAATCCCGACTCGATAACCGAACTATGTTGATTATTTTTGTTGCTCATCTTTTTACTACTCCTGCGCCAATAGTATTTTCTTTCTCCAAAAAATAAATCCGACAGGATGACTTTTTATTCAGTCTTTTTGGATGAGCTAAATTGATTAGTCAATTTAGCTCAAAGTACTAAATCAAAGCAGTGCGATTGGGCTGTATAATTTGTCCAATAAATACGAGGACAAGAAGAAAAACTAAAAATCCATGAACGAAAAAGCAACTAACGTTGGGAGTAATAGTAATAACTCAACAAATAAACAACAACCTCTTATGAAAGCAAGAAAAGAAAAGATTAAAGTCCACCACAGTTTGATGGAATTTTACACGGATACGGGATTAATCGATGAGTATAAAGTTGAGGTAGATTATTCAAATGACAACGATAATAAAACCTATGGAGTCACTGAAGAAGAAATAGACGATCCTAAGTTTTGGCTAGACCTTTAGCGTTGGTGACTATTTTAGTAATTACATCTTCGGTAATAAAAGTAGAGGTGGCAAAACCACTATTTAGATCTACATAAGTAGCCAGACGATTTAGTTTACCCGTTACCAATTGAACTAAATAGCTAGCCGCCTCTGCTGCCATGCGCTGATTAATGGAAAGGCTTTGAGCATTAACTAGGGCTAGTTCGGCACAAGAGATAGAAGAATTACCTGATTCTTCTGGTTTGGGTTTTAACAATTCGGGGTGTTGTAGACAGGGCGCGGGTAATTTAATACACCCCAACTCGTGGAATTTATAGACATCTATTTCTGTTGAAAGATGAGAACCGATTAATACCTGCCCGCTATTTGAATGGTTGCCACAGTCTAGCCACCAAAGTTCTGTGGCGAAATCTCTAGTATGCCAAGATTGATATTGGGACAAAGCACGGGTAATTGACTGGCGAGCGAGCGCATTATCCACACAGCCAATGATAATTTTGAGCTTATGTTCTCTTTGATAGTAGTCTCTAGCAACTATTTCTGGATTAAATAAAGCTGGTAACGCCTCGATCCGAATGCCCCAACTGAGGCTATATCTCAAGGCTAAAGTCTGCGCCTTATTCAATCCAATTTCAGCATCACAGAAATTCTGGCGCAGAACATTTTTCTGCTCTACGACATCGGGATCGATAAATATCAAGTTTGTAACCTTGCCTTTTTCGTTTAGAGTCCTAGCTATCCGACATAGACTAGGGGCAAGCCAACTACCAGTACCGCCACATCCGACAAGATAAAGTTCTACCTGTTCATGTACGGGGAGTATGATGGACTTGGCATGAAGAATAGAGTAGTTAGGGGACATATGAGTAAATGTCATAAATGGTTTAGAAGTTTGATTGAAGCACTAGAAAAAGACCCAAGTTGGGACATTGATTTTCCAGAAACCACTTCCAGATCGGCTACCGATAGGGCAAATTCCAATCAAACGAGAAAGAAAATTAACAATCTTATTCATATCCCCAAATATAAGCTCTGAATAGTCTTTGGTTAGATCTTGTTGGCGAAATACACGTCAATTTATTTTCAAATGATGCCAAATCGAATAATTTACGATAACGTCATAGTAAATTTGTGAATGGTGCTTTTTAAAACGATATATGACAGACCAAATTATCCTGGTTTTGCTCTCGGAAGCGGGAGGAGTTGGTAAAACTACAATCGCTGTCAATGTGGCTTATGAATGGAGTTTGCGGGGACGGTCGGTAGCGATAATTGATCTCGATAACAATCATAGTTTAGATGCTTTTGTCGGTCTAAAACCAGAGCGCGATCTACAGAAAACTACAGCAAGAATTTTCGACCGCAATTTCGATGGATCGTGGCCCTTAAAACATATTTTTGGTTCGGAATTAATTTCAGTATGCCAGGGATGTCGGGACTTAAAGGAAGTTGGAGAAAGCTTAGTTTTACGCAAGAGAAGAGAATACGCTCTCGATAAAATACTCAAGACTTATCCTATAGACTGTGAGTTAATCATTCTCGATTGTCGTGCGGGATTCGATCTAATAACGGAAAATGCTCTAGCAGCCTGTACGGATATCTTGATTCCCGTCGATATGGGAGTAAAAGCCAGAACGGTATCATCTCTAGTAAATATTATTTGGCAGGAGTTTGAAGAATTAGAGTTGTCTCCAGCACCCAGAATGATGGGCTTAATCCCCAACCATTACAACAAGGATGCAGCTTTCCATGAAGATTTTATTGAAGCACTGACTAGAATCTCTAAGCAATTGGAAATAAAGCTCTATCCACCGTTGCGTACCTGGCAGTATCTTAATAATTCGGCTATTTTAGGTAAACCTTTGAAGCTCGTAAGATCGGGCGATCCGATGAATTCAATTTTTGCAGGAATAGTAGAAGACTTAGAAAAAATTAAGGAGAACAAATTTAATGGGTAAAAGACATTCTGTTGCTAATTTGATTGACGAGGATTTTGATTCGGCGATCGCAGCAAAAAAACGTCACGATACGATCCAAGACCTAAAACAGCAGTTAGAGCGATCGCAAAAAGAAGTTGAGAAAAGAGAAGAACTTTTAATTCAGTTACGCACTCAGCTTGAGCAGCGCAACGGTAAAGTGTTAGTTCCCATTAAAAATGTCACTCCTAGCGATCAGTGTCGCCAAACATTTACCGAAGCAATAGTTAAAAAAAGGGTCGAATCACTAAAGCGCGAGGGTCAACTAGATTCGCTGATTTTAATTCCCATACCCGATAAGGCAGATTGTTATCAGCTTGAAGATGGGGAAGTTACCTGGAGAGCAGCTAAATACTTAGTAGAAGCTGGCGAGGAGAAATGGAAAAATCTAGAGGCGGTAATTTCTCCCTTAGTAGGAGACGAGAGGGAGATTCATCGCCGTACCTTACTACACCATCTTCACAGTGAGGGTTTAAATCCGTTGGATCGAGCTGAATCATTGATGCGCGAACTTAACTGGAATCTCGATTTAGAACTTTATGACGATGAAATAAAAGCAGGACAATCTAGCTCTCAGGCAGCAATTGCCAAGCTGATTAAGATTCTGAGAAATCTTGACTATCAGTTTCGCAAAAATGAAACGGCAGATCGAACCCTGAAGTTGATCGAGCAAGCTACCAGAGAGGAACAACAACAGGCTCTAGAAAAATTAGAATTAGATTCCTTGCAAATAGAAGTAATTTTAGTTTTGCTCGATTTTCAGGTTGAGTTACATTCTTTTGTTGCTAACGACTTAGCAATGATTTCTCTGACGGAAGATTTAAAACAAGCCGTCCGTGAAAGAAGTTTACCCTGTCATCAAGCAAAGGCTTTGGGTAAACTAACTGGCAAAAAATTAGGTAAAGAAGAACCAGCAGCTTATTCTATTAGAACCCAAGCAGTCGAACGAGTCTTAGAGGAATCTCTCAGCGTGAGGGATACTAGAAAATTAGTGGCAGAAATTCTGGAAGAACAGGTCACAAAAAAAACTAAATCGAGGGAGAAATCGACCGAGCGATATCAACAAGTCAAACAAGATCTATCAAAACTCTCTGTTCGACAGCTAAAATCCAGCCACCTAAAATCGCTAAAAAAAGCTATGGAGAAGAAATTGAGTGAGATTGATTCTCTACTGGCAAAAGAAGAGAGTGTTTCAAGCTAGTCTAGACAGGATGTTGACGACTTGGTAGGGGAAGTTTTTCCAAATTACGATGACATTATAGTAATCTGAAAATAAACAGCACAAAAGTTAAAAACGTCATTAGAGCTGTACTTTTGCGATCGACTAAATTCTATCTGTTTGGGAAAGTTTAAGAATTCGCTCGGTCGCTTCTTCTACAGATAAATTATCTCGAATCGGAACGAGATCTGAAATAGGATACCGACAGCGAGCAAAAACACTGCTTCTTTGATGTAGAAGCTTCAGGCGATCGACAATGTTATTAAACTTTAGCGATTTTCCCTGAGTATAATCTTGGTTGAATATACTGCCAACGAATTTTCCCCAAGTTGACTCTATGGTCGATAGACTAGCTGGGAGCGGATGAACGTTGCCCCAGCAAATTCTCCCGTCATTCATTACATTGGGTAGCGGTGCGTGATAGATAAGAGATTGTGCGTTGAACTTCGTCTCCTTTACTGCCCAGGCAAAATAGCTAGTAGAGATTCCGACAAAAACGAAACTTGGCAGAGGGAGATGTAATTGTTTGTCCTGCACCTGCAAATTGTATCTTTGTCTGGGATGGTAACTAACAACCCAGTCTCCAAGTACGCTACTGCCATGCCGAATAACGTTTTTAGGCAGCCACCCCGTATCAACTGGCTCATTAGCAAAAGCATTGCGTAAAACATCTGAAGTCAAGCTCTTGTAAATGTGCCTGTTACCTTCTAAGTAATGAAGAATATAATTGCGATCGATAAATAAAAGTTCGGCATCCAAATGCTCTAAATTTCTCGGTGCTTGAGAAATAATCTCTCTCAGGGTATCTCCAGATATTATTGGCGAATGGTGCATTGATTCCATATTTTGACAATGTATAAAAAGTTGGTAGTTAAATCGTTTTCTAGCCAGTCGATAAGAAAACCGACAGCATCTAAAATTCTCTGAGCTTTCAAATACTCTCTATGAAGGTAGTCAATGTTTTCAATCGACCAATTAATGGTCGTCCCTTCCATCCCCTGCGTCCACCCTCCATCCTCATCGAGCCAAATATTGTTCGTATTTTGGTCTAATAGATTGAGCGTTAAGGGTAAATAACAAACAGGCGATCCAGCTTTGAAGCATAAACGCCTTAATTTTTTGTAATTAATATTATTGGGGTGAGCGATTTCATTCATTTGGGGCATAGAAGAAAATTCCGCATCAAACCATTCGTTGTAGCAATCTTCACCGAGATGGTTCTGCCAATGCTCTAAATTTTCTCTGCCGAGAGTAGACATGGGTAGTAGAGCTTTATCTCCTATTGCCAGATCGCAGTAGGACATTTCATAATCTTCTAGCTGTCCCATTCCCAGTGGAGTTACAAGAATTTGACTCGGCTCAATAAAATACATTTGTTCTTCTAAGAGGTAGTCTAAATAACCTAAAGGAAACAAATTATCATTGATGAGCTGGAGAAATTCCAGTTCTCGGTCGGTATACTTCGACCACTCTTCATTTTCTTCCAAATTGGGATAAACTGAAGCTCTGCTTTGACTGTATTGCTGGGGAAAATAATAACTGTAAAGAAATAGCAATTGATATCTTAATGCTCTTTGTTCAAGATATTTAACAGCATCGCCAATTCCTGAAATGATAGAGCATTGACCCAGAAGAGCGATCGCTTGTTCGACGGTATTAATTTCTGATATTTGAGTACTTACATTCATTCACATAAGCGGTTAAAAAAGTTGTGTCCGCTCTACTTGCGTTAGCCAAAGCGCGATCGTGACACTCCAGTAGCCTAAATTCCCGTCGCTCTCTTTTAAAAAAAGTAACGATCTGATGAAGCGATTGATGTAGTCGTATTAATATCGATAAGCTAGAACACTAAAATAATTACCGTGTTGAGCTATCAATTAGACAAACATCTATATTCTTCTTGGCAAAAGGATACAAGATTTTACATTATCGAACTATGCCAAGACTTGTGGGGAAATTGGCTGCTAAAAAAGACCTGGGGTTCGGCAACAAAGAGAGATTTTGGTCGCTCGATTTCTACTGTGTGTTGCAATTACGAAACGGGAGTAGAACTTTACTACAAAGCTGAAAAACGTCGTCTATCAAGAGGCTATGATGTTATGTCTGCTTAGATTAACGTTCGGCATGTATTGGCTTTATTTTGATATCAAAGCCGTTATAAAAATCGCTAGACTGCGATAGCTCAAAATTACCAAAAAGCAGAGCAATAAATATCTGAACTTTGGTCAACTCTAATCTTTCAACAATTTCTGCCAATGTAGCTTGTTGGCGACCGCCAATAAACTCCTCAACCTCAAGCACCCATTTATCAATATTTTCATCGTGAGCTAGGGTAAAAATTTCTGATTCGCTCAAATCCTCTGCTAGTTCATCTAAAGCTTCTGCTGCGGATAAAAATTTAATTGATTTAGTTGTCTCTCGGTGATAACCCGCCCTTATTTGAGGCTGAAGGTATTTAGCTAGAAAGTTGGTACTAATACTTTGCTGAGTAAGGGATGATAGAAAATCACTAAAACTAAGATCGATTTGAGTATCTGCTTTATCAATTTCTGAGGAGTGTGACTTTTCTAATAAAGTATTTGCTTTCTGTAAAATTTGTTCGCTGACAAGATGAATCAGTTCTCCAGAACACCTAAGCTTTACCTCATCGCGAATACAGGCAGACTCCAGAGCGTCTACCTTGTGAATTAATTTGCTAAAGGTGATATTTGACATGAGAGAAGTGTCAATAGAGTCCCGATGAAGCACTAATTTCTCAATGCGAGTTGAGAAAGGCGCATAGTCCTAAAGGATACTGCTCCGCATATTCGCCGCATCTAGCCGCGCTGTAATCTCTGTGTGATAAGCGAAGATTCAGTGTTGGGAGTTATGTCACGAATAACCATCACACTATAAAATTTTAACAGGGACGGTAACTTTGAAGCCACTTGCATATCGGGCAACTAGTCCTGCCTAATGTTTTGAATATAAGTAACATCCCAGAAATAACCAAGTGAAGAATCAATATGACAAGTAATATTCAACCCCCCAGTGCTGAAAAGATTCCTTACATAACCAATTACCATGGTATTGAGCGCACTGATAACTATCACTGGTTGCGAGATGATAACTGGCAAAAGTTTATCAAAGGTGATTTGGATTTTAAAAATCCCAAAGTCTTGGACTATATAAAGGCTGAAAATAAATACACTGAAAGCGTTATGGAGGATACTGCGCAACTCCAGAATGAGCTCTATCAGGAGATGCTCTCCCGTCTCAAAGAAGATGACGAACGCGCCCCAATGAAAGATGGAGAATACTTTTATTACGCACGTATTGAAAAGGGCAAAGATTACTTTTACTACTGCCGTAAAAAAGAGAGCTTAGAAGCTGCCGAGGAAATCTACTTTGATGTAAATATTGAGGCTCAAGACAAAGGCTACTACAGTTTAGGCACCCTTAGCCGCAGTGAAGGCGATCGCTATCTCGCCTATTCCGAAAATACGACTGGTTCGATGGAATATGGGATCGAGGTGCGGGATCTCGAAACTGGAAAAACTCTTCCTTGGGAGGCAAAAGAGGCGACAGGCAGCTTGGCTTGGTGTGGGGATGATCGACATATCTATTACATTGAGCGTGACCCCCAAGATGGTCGAGGACGCGCCCTCTATCGTTTCCCCATTCAAGAAGGACCTCAAAAACGAGAGTTGGTCTTTGAAAGACCAGAGCATTTGAGCAACCTTTTTATGTCGATGTATAAAACCAGTGATAAAAACTACATCGTTTTAGCTCGACTTTATCCATTTCGAGATAAAAGTGATCGAATAACGATACAGTATTTTAGGTGTATCGTTAAGCTCGAAGTATGAGTTTCAATCTACCTGTTGAAATTATTAGTGTTC
>DAXETX010000098.1:0-14021 GCA_051155735.1 Xenococcaceae cyanobacterium | reverse complement strand
ACGCCACCTTGGTTTAATCTTAAAGGCAAGTAACTAGTTCTTTCACGATACAATCTTTTGCCTACCTGACGACGTGCTGAGATAATAGGGATTCGGCGCGTTCCTTCTTGAACAAATACAATTCCCACAATCATTACGAGAAAGACGACTAGTAAAATTACTACTTGAGCAATGGCATCTCTACCACCAGTTTGAGCAATTTGAATTCCATTGCCCAATGTTTTAGGCAAAGTGGCTACAATATTGACAAAAATCAGTAAGGAAGCGCCATTGCCAATACCTCGTTCAGTAATTAACTCTGAAATCCACATGACAAACATCGAGCCAGCAGTCAATGCCAAAACGGTCTCCACAATAAACCAAATTCCTGGGTCTGCTGCATAGGGGCGAAGCAACCCTATAGTAATAGCGAGGCTTTGCGCTATTGCCCATCCTAATGCCACATAACGAGTAATTTGGGAAATTTTGCGTCTTCCAGCTTCTCCCTCATTTTTCTGCAAATCTTCTAAATTGGGGATTGCTGCCGTAAGTAGCTGCATAATAATGGAAGCATTAATAAAAGGAAGAATTCCCAGAGCAAAAATACCTAGAGCCGATAAGCCTCCACCAGTAAAGATGTCTAGAAAACCCAGTACTGGCAGATTTTGAATTCCTGCTGCAAATTTAGCCCGATCAATTCCAGGGACAGGAATAAATATACCTAAACGAACTAATATTAAAAGTCCAATAGTCACCAACAACCGACCCCTAAGACCAGCTGCTTGTGCCATCTGTAAAAAAGTTTCTTGTGCTGTTGGTGTTTTATCTCGAACCATTCAAGGCTACCTCTATTATGGTATTAATTTATCGGGTGTTAAATCCTAGATCATTTAGTTGTTACACCTCAAAGCTTATGATAAACCAAATTAAGTTCTTGCCGATTTCGTAATTACTTCGCAGCTACCGCCTACAGCTTCAATTTTTTGTTTAGCACTCTTGCTAAAAGCTGCTGCTTTAACATTCAAAGCCGTTGTAATTTCACCACTACCCAAAATTTTTAATGGTCCATCATTACTATTGACAATGCCACTTGCCATGAGTGATTCTAAGGTAACTTCGCTATTAGCAGCCAAAGACGCTAATTGTTTGATATTAATTATGGTATATTGCTTTTGATTTACCAACGGGAAATGCTTCAGTTTAGGAACTCGGCGATAGAGAGGCATTTGCCCCCCTTCAAATCCAGGCTTTGTGCCAGTACCAGAACGGGATTTTTGTCCTCGCATCCCAAAACCACAACTAGCACCTTGACCAGCTGAAATACCGCGACCGACTCGACGCCGACGCTTTTTAGCACCTTTTTGCGGTGCTAGCTCATTAAGTTTCATGATTGTCCTCCTAAATGTAACGATTAAGCGTATAACTGCTCTAAAGAAATATTTCTTTCTCTTGCCACTTCCGAAAAAGTGCGTAAACTTTCTAAGGCATCAATTGCTGCTCTAGCATTATTAAGCGGATTATTTGAACCTAATTGTTTAGCTAAAATATTTTTGACCCCTGCTAGTTCTAATACAGTACGAACCGCTCCACCAGCAATTACGCCAGTACCTGGGGCAGCAGGACGCATAAAGACCTTGGCTCCACCAGCAATGCCTTTAGTAACGTGATTGATTGAGTTGGATTTGGTAAGAGATACTTCAATAAGTTGCTTTTTGGCATCGGCGACTCCTTTTCTTACTGCGCCAATCACATCAGCAGCTTTTCCTACTCCTACCCCAACTTGTCCTTTTTCGTTGCCGACAACTACAATGGCGCGAAAACTGAGTTTTTTACCACCTTTGACAACTTTACTGACACGACGAATCTGGACAACTCTTTCTTGCCAGTTAGATTCTTTATCTTTAGAGCGATTTTTTTTGCGTGACTTGGATTTTGCCATAGTTTTAGTTTCGTTTCGGTTTTGTCTTTAGTTAAAACTCTAGACCTGCTTCGCGAGCAGCATCCGCTAATGCTTTAATTCTGCCATGGTAGATATTGCCACCACGGTCAAAAACAACTTTAGTTACTCCTTTATCTAAAGCTCTTTGAGCTACTAATTTGCCTACAGCAGCAGAAGCCTCGCTGTTGGAACTAGATGTTAAGTTCGATCTAAGATCGATATCCAAAGTTGAGGCAGCAGCTAGAGTGTGTTGCGCTCTATCATCAATTACTTGAGCATATATGTGTTTATTGGAACGAAAAACCGACAAACGAGGACGCTCTAACGAACCATCTACTTTTTTGCGAATACGTCGATGACGACGAGCTACTGATTCTCTGCGGGATAACTTCATAGCCTTTATTTACCTGTTTTTCCTACTTTCCGTCTAATCATTTCACCAAGATAGCGAATTCCCTTTCCTTTATAAGGTTCGGGTGGTCTAACTGCTCTAATTTTTGCTGCCACGTTACCCACAACTTCTTTATCAATACCGCTGACAATTACTTCTGTGTTTTTTTCGACAGCAACCTGGATTCCTTCGGGCATCTCCATTTCTACTGGTTTACTGTAGCCCACATTCAAGGTTAGTTTTTTGCCTTGAGCTTGGGCGCGATATCCTACCCCTTGAATTTGGAGACGTTTTTCAAATCCTTGAGATACACCCTCTACCATATTGGCAATCAAAGTACGGGATAAACCATGGCGCTGACGGGCAATACGAGAATTATTTTCTGGTACAACCTTAATATCACTTCCTTCTTGAGTTATGCCAATTAAGCTGGGAATTTCTCTTTGTAAAGTTCCTTTTGGTCCTTTAACTGTAATGTGTTGTCCCTTGAGATCGATAGTGACTTTAGCTGGGACTGGTATGGGACGCTTGCCAATACGAGACATGAATAGTTACTCCTTATAATTACCAGATATAACAGAGAATTTCTCCGCCTACTCCTTGGCGACGGGCTTCTCTATCGGTCATGACTCCACGGGAAGTAGAAACAATCGCGATACCAATACCACCCAATACACGAGGTATATCTTTACGTTTTGAATAAACTCTCAGCCCTGGTTTACTGATCCTTTGTAAGGTACTGATAGTTGGCTGACGATTTTTGCCTTGATATTTGAGGGAGATAGAAAGATATTTCTTAATTCCTTCGCCCATTTCTTCGTAATTAGTGATAAAACCTTCTTCTTGAAGTACTTGAGCAATACTTCTGGTCATTTTAGTTGAAGGTACTTTGGTAGTAGAATGCTTAACTAAACACGCATTACGAATGCGAGTCAGCATATCTGAAATAGTATCGTTTGCTGCCATTATGTTTTATTTTAGTCTCCTGATACTAAGGATTTAATTAGTGCGAAAGGGCATTCCCATTTCTTTAAGCAAAGCGCGCCCTTCTTCATCGGTAGTAGCTGTAGTAACAATTGAAATATCAAGTCCCCGAATTTGGTCGATGGTGTCATAGTCAATTTCAGGAAAAATTAGTTGTTCTCTAACCCCTAAGCTATAATTGCCTCTGCCATCAAAGCTTTTAGTGCTAATTCCGCGAAAATCACGGATTCGAGGCAAGGCTAAATTAATCAGGCGTTCTAAAAAGGCGTACATCCGCTCACCCCGTAGTGTAACCATAACTCCTACAGGCATACCTTTACGAATCTTAAATCCTGCGATCGCTTTTTTGGCTCTAGTTACCACGGGTTTTTGTCCTGTAATGGTGGCAATTTCAGCAATGGATGATTCTAAGGCTTTAGCATTTTGCGATGCTTCGCCAAGACCGCGATTAACCACGATCTTAAATACTTTGGGAACTTGATGAATATTGGTATAGCCAAACTGTTCTTTGAGTTTTGGCACAATTTCAGTGGTGTAAGTTTCCTTGAGGTTTTTGACCATAATCTTGATTATTGTTTGTCCTGGGCTGGGTCAGGAAAAATAAAGTTTTGGGGATTTAATTTAGTCGATTAGTTCACCAGTTTTTTTGAGCATTCGTACTTTGCGACCGTCATCGGTGAAGGTATAGCACAAGCGACTGGCAACTTTGGCTTTTTCCGAATAAAGCATGACATTAGAACTGTGAATTGGAGCTTCAAAAGTGATAATTTGTCCAGATTCACCTTCTTGCTGAGGCTTAACGTGTTTAGTGCGAACATTAACCCCTTTAACGATGACTTTATTCGTCTTAGGAATTGCTTGTAAAATCTCTCCGACTTTACCTTTGTCCCGTCCAGAGATTACTTGCACAGTATCTCCTTTTTTGACATGCATTTTAAAGCGTTGCTCTGAGTTTTTTGTTTTTGTCATCTTAGATCACCTCTGGCGCGAGAGAAACGATTTTAGTGAAGTTTTTTTCGCGTAATTCCCTGGCGACAGGGCCAAAAACCCTAGTTCCTCTGGGATTATTGTCATTGTTGATAATAACTGCAGCATTATCGTCAAAACGGATACTCATCCCGCTTTCACGACGTACTGATTGTTTGGTACGAACGATCACGGCTTTGACGACATCGGATTTTTTGACTGCCATATTAGGCAAAGCATCTTTAACTACAGCGACAATGACATCACCGATATGACCATAGCGACAGTTTCCTGTCCCTAAAACCCTCAAACACATCAGTTTGCGAGCTCCACTATTATCAGCAACGTTAAGATAAGTCTGTTGTTGTATCACGGCTGTAAGATTAATCTAATAAAAGTTATGAATTTCTCGTTTCTAAAATTTCGGCTAAAGTCCAACGTTTAGTGCGACTCAAAGGTCGAGTTTCACGAATCCGAACGCGATCGCCAATTTTACACTGATTGTCAGCATCATGAACTTTATATTTTTTAGTGCGGACAACAATTTTGCCATATTTGGGATGAGGTGAACGGTTTTCGACAGCTACAACGACAGTTTTGTCCATTTTGTCGCTGACAACTTCTCCCACTCTTTCTTTTACTGCCATAATTCAAATTACTCCGCTTCTGATGTGGTTGTAGCTTCAGGCGAGATGTTTAACTGACGTTCTCGCTCTACGGTTAACAGTTGCGAGAGACGATGTTTTTTGTGTTTGAACAAGTGAGGTGTTTCTAGACGACGAGTAGCTTGCTCTAGTCTTAGTTGAAAAAGCTCTCGCTTCACTGCCAAAATTTCCTCTGCTAGTTCTTCCTCTGAGAGTTTTCTGACCTCTGCAATCTTGGGTAACGCCATAATTTAGATATATTCCTCTTCACGAGTAATAAACTTAGTTTTAATCGGTAACTTTTGTGCTGCTAAACGCATTGCTTCTCTGGCTACTGGTTCGGCAACTCCAGCCATTTCAAACATGATTCTGCCTGGCTTGACTACTGCTACCCAATATTCAGGAGAGCCTTTTCCCGAACCCATCCGAGTTTCCGCTGGACGCATCGTAACTGGTTTATCAGGAAAAATCCGAATCCAGATTTTACCGCCCCTTCGCACATAACGGGTCATCGCCCGACGGGCTGCTTCGATTTGACGGGAAGTAATCCAAGAAGGCTCTATAGCTTGGAGAGCATAGTCTCCAAAATTAAGGGTGCTACCGCGGTAAGCCATCCCTCTCATACGACCCCGTTGTTGTTTGCGAAATTTGGTTCTTCTAGGACTTAGCATAGTTAAGTGATTGCTAATTGCTGATGTTTATTCCGAACGGTCTTCAAATTTTTGGCGACGGCGCTGTTGGCGACGTGGGGTTTGGGTGGGAGTAGCTGCGGAAGTATCTTCTTGTCCTGGGATAATTTCTCCTTTAAAGACCCAAACTTTGACCCCTAAAATTCCATAAATAGTTAGAGCAGTGCGGTAAGCATAGTCAATATCCGCTCTTAAAGTGTGTAACGGCACTCTACCTTCTCTAACCCACTCAGTACGAGCAATTTCTGCACCATTAAGGCGACCGCTGACTTGAATTTTAATGCCTTGTACTTCCGCTCTTTGCGCTCGTTGAACTGCCTGACGTACTACCCGCCGAAACGAAACTCTTCGTTCTAGCTGTTGAGTAATGTATTCGGCAATCAGAGCAGCATCCGCATCAACACGGGAAACTTCAATCACATTGATCCGAATTTGACGGTTGTTTCCTACCGTTTCTTGGAGTTCAGTACGTAACTTTTCAATACCAGTACCACCGCGACCGACTACTACACCAGGACGAGCCGTATGAATAGCTAGATCGATTTGATCGGCTTTGCGTTCAATTTTGACCTGAGAAATGCCAGCATTATTAAGTTCTTTGGTGACATAGTCTCGAATTCTTTGATCTTCTTGTAATAGTTCTGGATAGCGTTTAGTATCAGCATACCAACAAGACTGATGCTCTTTGGTAATTCCTAAACGAAATCCAATTGGATGTATTTTTTGACCCACAAATATTCCCTCTAAATAGAATGTTAGATTATTCGGTTACTTCAGGCGCAACTGCTACTGTAATGTGACAGGTTGGCTTGCGAATTTGATAAGCTCGACCTTGGGCTCTTGGTCGGTAACGCTTGAGAACTGGACCTCCATCAGCAAAGGCTTGACTAACTACTAAAGTAGCTGGGTCGATGCCCAAATTATGTTCTGCGTTAGCTACTGCCGAGCGCAATACTTTTAATACTGGGTCACAAGCCTTATAAGGCATAAATTCCAGAATAATCAAAGCTTCTCTATACTGACGACCCCGAATTTGATCCAAGACTCTTCTGACTTTAAAAGGAGACATTCGGATATATTTAGCGATCGCTTTAGCTTGTTTTGTAGTATCTAGTGCCATAGTTCTCTTTGGGGTTGAATCTTGCTAACGGCGAGCTTTCTTGTCACTTTTGGCGTGACCTTTAAAGGTGCGAGTCGGCGCAAACTCACCTAATTTATGACCCACCATCTGGTCGGAGATAAAAACAGGAATATGTTGCCGACCATTATGAACCGCTATAGTATGACCTACCATCTGAGGCAAAATAGTCGAAGCTCGTGACCAAGTTTTAATTACTTCTTTTTTATTTTCTGTATTTAGCTTCTCAATCTTTTTGAGCAGTTTGTCGGCGATAAAAGGACCTTTTTTGAGAGAGCGACCCATAATAATTCAATCAATGGTAAACAATAAACAATCAAGTTACTTGTGAGTGACTAATACTTCGCTGTCAGACAACGAATCATTCGGCGATAATTAACGGCGACGACGGACAATTAATCGGTCACTGGGTTTTTTCTTCTTACGGGTTTTCATTCCTAAAGCAGGCTTACCCCAAGGAGTAACAGGACCACTTCTACCGATAGGAGCGCGACCTTCACCACCACCATGAGGGTGATCGCAGGGGTTCATCGCACTACCTCTAACTTGCGGTCTTTTCCCCAAATGACGGCTTTTTCCAGCTTTGCCTAACTTGAGATTTCTAAATTCCGCATTGCCAACTTGTCCGATAGTGGCATAACACTCTTTGCGAATCATTCTGACTTCTTTGGAGGGTAATCCTACGGTGACATAATCTCCTTCTTTAGCCATTACCTTAGCTGCTGTTCCCGCAGCGCGGACAATTTGACCGCCTCGACCGACTCTTAGTTCGATATTATGAATAGTTTCCCCAAGAGGAATTTTGGTTAAGGGCAAAGCGTTGCCTACTTCGATAGGAGAATCAGGACCAGAGATGACTTCTGAGCCAACTTGAATGCCGATTGGAGCTAAGATATAACGCTTTTCTCCATCTTGGTACTCTACTAAAGCAATTCTGGCATTGCGATTAGGATCGTATTCAATAGCAAGTACTTTACCAGGAATGTTAAGTTTGTCTCTTCTAAAATCAATGGTCCGATAAAGACGTTTGTGTCCACCGCCACGACGGCGACTGGTGATGACACCACGGTTGTTACGTCCTTTGACTCGATGCTTGTATTTAGTTAGAGACTTTTCGGGCTTACTTTTAGTAATTTCGGAAAAATCAGAAATCGTCGCTTGACGAGTTCCAGGAGTGTATGGTTTGAATGAACGAGTACCCATAATTGTAATTAAAGTTCGAGATTGTGATTGTTAGCTCGTTATTTTTCGGGTATGGCAAATTCCCTTATTTATACTTCGGGGAAGAGAGTGATCGTATCACCTTCTTTCAAAGTCACAATGGCTCTTTTATACTGAGCTTTGTAACCAATATATCTACCAACTCGGCGTTTTTTACGAGGTAGTTTGAGAGTATTAACCTTAGTTACCGAAACGTCAAATAAGCTTTCAATTGCTGCTTTAATTTCTGGCTTGGTAGCTTTAGGAAGTACGTCAAATACGTATTTATTTTCTTCTAGTTGTCGAGTCGCTTTCTCAGTGACTATCGGTTTGAGAATCAGATCGGCTAAGTCTCTAGGATTGTAGCTAGTCACTATACACCTCCTGTATTTGTGTCAAAGCATCCGTTGTCAACACGATTTTATGAGCATCTAGTAAATCGTAAATATTAAGGCTATTAGCTTTGAGCAATTTGAGATTGCTAATGTTACGGGATGAGAGAGCGATGTTTTCAGGAATATCAGTTAGAATTAACAGAATTTTGGCATTGGAATCGAGTCCCCAACGCTCTAATGCTGAGGTAATCTCTTTGGTTTTAGGACGGGTAATTTGTTCGGCAAAATTTTCTACTACTACCGCATCTTCTAAGCGACTCATTAATGCTGTTCTTAATGCCAAGCGCCGCTCTTTACGATTCATTTTGAGGTTAAAGTCTCTGGGTTTAGGTCCAAAGATGACCCCACCACCACGCCACAGGGGAGAACGGGTAGAACCAGCACGAGCGCGTCCTGTTCCTTTTTGTCGCCAAGGTTTTCTCCCGCCACCACGTACTTCTGCTCTAGTTTTAGAGGAAGCAGTACCCTGACGAGCATTAGTCATTTGCCTAACTAAGGCGCGGTGAACGATATGCTTAGCTGTTGTTTCTTTGGCTACTTTTAGTTCTAGGGATGTCTCTGCGACATTTTCTCCCTGCCAATTTTTGACTGCGCAATTAACCATAGTTATTGTTTATCGGTTATTAACACCTACTTTTTTGCTCCGACAATATTTGCTGGAGCAATACTTAATAAAGTTCCTGGCTTTCCAGGTACAGCACCTTTGATCAAAAGTACATTTTGCTCGCTATCTACTTCTACAACTTGCAGTTTACGGATAGTAACTTTAGTTCCACCATATCGTCCTGCCATTTTTTTACCTGGATAGACGCGACCTGGAGTAGTACCAGCACCAGTAGAACCTGGCAACCGGTGGTTTTTGGAACCGTGAGTCATATTACCCCGTTTGAAGTTGTGACGCTTTTGATAACCAGCAAAACCTCGACCAATAGTAGTTCCACTGACATCGACAATCTCTCCTGGGTTGAATAGGTCTGCTGTTACAGTTTGACCTAGTTCATAGCTACTGACATCTTCGGTACGATATTCTTTGAGATGCCGTAGGGGGGAGGCAGAGGATTTTTGTAAATGCCCTAACTCTGGTTTAGAAAGAGCTTTTTCTTTGACTTGTTTGAACCCAAGTTGAATTGAGGTATAACCATCAGTTTCTGGGGTTTTAATTTGAGTAATAGTGCAAGGACCTGCTTGAACAACGGTAACGGGAATAGCTTTCCCTGTTTCCCGATCAAATATTTGGGTCATGCCTAGTTTGGTACCTAGTATGCCAACAGACACTTTTTGTAAACCCCTTTTCTTGCTAAACGACATAAGTACTGTCTAAAGTTGAAGCTTTAATCTTGGTTAATACTTCAATTGACAGTAAGATTCATCTTGCCTAGTAGATCCAGCTTTAGCGAGAAGCTGTTTTTAAGGCAAGATGTGCAGCTACTAAGTAGATAATTTTGTTTTCTAAGTTTTACGAGCTAATTACCCTAGTAAATATCTACTTCGGGTTACTGAGCTTTATAGTTGCCTTGAGTCTCATAAGACTTAAAAGGATCTTCCTTTCAGTATCCTGAGAAGGCAGAAAACATTAAATTTACTCCTAAGTAAACCTGCTAATTTTACTTTCAAAGGAGTAAGTACTAGTTTTATTTTAGCCACAATCACGTATTGTATCGGATCGCGATAGCTTTTGACAAGTTATATTTACTTGATACTCAACACCGCGAGGGATACGGACTGACTATCGGCAGATCCAATCGCAGTCAAACAAGTCATTCTGTTGCGAGGTTAGAGAAACCCAGCATTTGTCAGATTTCGTTAATATTTAGCTTTAATTAAAGCTTCCGCTTCCGCACGATTGGTAATTTTATGGTCTAAGGTAGCAAATAGAATATCTTCTAGCATTTGTTTATAGGCAGGACTTGGTTTATAGCCCAATTGTTTTAAGTCATTACCGTTTAAAATCGGTTGAACTTTGGCAAATTTAGTCAGATATTGCCAAATAATCTTACGGTTTTGAGAAGAGGTTCTTACTGCTAACAAAATTAGGTCAGGCTGTTTATAGCGATGTAATAATTGATATATTTGGCTTGGAAGCTGACAATTAGGTAATTGAGCGAGAACTTGGTGTTCAATTGATTCTAATTGTTTAACTCGGTTGATACTGTCTTTAGGTAACTGTAAATTAGTTGCGACTATTTCTCTTTCAGAAGTGGGTAAAGCCGAAATTAAAATTTCTAATCTAATTAACCAATGTTCGAGTTTATGGTCGGGATCAAGATAGTGTAGCCAACGAGAAACACAGCGAATTTCCCACCATAGTTTTTTGCTTAACTTTAAATCTTGGTGAAGACAGCGTAATGCACCCAAATCGGAAAGAAGTTTCAAAGCTGGTTTCCAATAATGAGACTGTAAGATGTATTTTAGCTCCGCTCGTAGTCTCGTGGTCAATGCGGGCGCTTGTTGATTGCTCAATCTAAGTCTTTCATAGACACCGCTGTCGATCGCATAACGAATATAAACTTCGGTTTGGGGTTCGATTTCAAATTCTAATCTTACGGCAAATCTTACTGCTCGATAGATGCGAGTGGGGTCTTCAATAAAACTATTAGCATGAAGTACCCTGATTTTGCGCGATCGCAAGTCTAATAATCCGCCAAAAAAGTCTAATAAGTCGCCTTTGCGGGAAGATTCACGTTTTCGCGGCGATGTTAACCTAATAGCTAAAGCATTGATTGTAAAATCGCGACGATACAAGTCCTGACGGATTGAACTGGCTTCTACTTCGGGGTTAGCAGCAGGATAGGGATAAAATTCGGTTCTAGCAGTAGCAATATCAAGCCAGAGATTGCCTAATACGGGGTCTTTGTGCCAGAGTAAGGCAGCAGTTTGGAATTCACCATGAATCGAAAGGCGAGACTGGGGATATTTCTCTTGAATGGTATTCGCCAAAATCACCCCCGCTTGGTCATCGGCTGCGCGATGAAAGCCATCGACAACTAAGTCAATATCTTGCAACAGTAGGGGTTTATCTGCTTCGGTTAACAGTAAATCTCTGACGCCACCACCTACTAAATAAAGATTCCAGCCTCGATTTTGAGCTTCAGTAGCAATTTGAAATAAGAGTTCCCAGATAGGAGGGGCTAAGCGAGATTTGAGAGTTGGTAATAAACAAGAGGTTAAAGCTGGAGTTTGATCGCTAGTTACTTCTGAGGCTTCGCGTTCTTGATGCAGTTGACGCAGGACATCGGTGCGGGTCACAATGCCAATAAGTTCTGCTTTTTCTAAGACTGGTAATCTGCCGACATCGTAGGTCACCATAATTGATTCGATTTCAGGGAGAGTCGTCTCAGGAGTAATAGTTTTAACCTCTCGTGTCATATAGCCTGTAACTGGTGCATGAGAAAAACCATGATGTAAGGCTAAATCCAAATCGCGACGGGAAATGACGCCAACTAATGTTCCTGCGGTATCTACTACCGATAAACCAGAATGTCCGTAACGAAATAAAATCCTTTGTGCCTGTTCGATGGTAGTGTCGGGGCGAATTGTTCTGACAGGAGATGACATTAGATCTCTCGCGGTAGGTGGTTCGGGAATTTGCGATCGCAACTCTTGCACTATTTGTTGAAAGAGCGTTTCACTCTGATCGGTAGTAGTAGTCATCGCAGCAGCTTGAGAATGTCCTCCACCACCATAGGAGGTAAATAGCTGATTCAGATTGGTATCGCGAATATGCGATCGCCCAATTACAGTTAATTTATGGCTATCTTTTTTTTGGTATTCGTGTCCTAGCAATAAAGCATCGCTTTCAGTGAGATCGATTAACCTCGAAGTAAGACTAGATAAGCCTTGGACAAATTCTGCGGTTTTTAGCAAGACAGAAGTTATTTTGTAGCCTCGTATTTCTACTGTTTTTAATTCGACTAAAGCTTGTTGGAGTAAGTCTTGTAACTGGGAGGATAAACCAGGTTCGACATATTCGGCGATGATTTTGACATTTGCCCCTTTCTCCATCAACCAAGCTAAAGCCTTTGCATCTCTAGATGTGGTTTGATCGTAAGTCAAAGAACCTGTATCTACATGAATACCCAAAGCCATAGCTGTGGCTTCAAAAGCTGTCGGGATAACTTCTTGTTGTTGCAATAGTTCTACTAATACTGTAGTTATCGCCCCTACTGCTTCTACCTCGATCTCAGTAGCAGGAATATCTGATGCTAAATTATCGTGATGATCGTAAATTAAGATATTTTTTATATTGGGTAAATCCAACCAGGTTGCAGCCTTACCTAAGCGATCGCGTTTTTGAGTATCGGGAATATACAGCGATCGAATCTTCTGAGGATCGATACTCCGCATTTCCAACAGCGGAAACTCATCGCGATGCAATGCCAAAAATTCTCTTACTGTCGGATGTGCGCCACCAGTCAAGACTATTTTTGCGCCTTTGTGTAACAGTGATAAACCTACTGCTGCGCCTAAAGCATCAAAGTCTGCGGTTTGGTGACACAAAATTAAATCCATTATGATCAGTAATTAGTAGGGTTTAGTGATGATAACGAGCGAGGCTATATTTAATGAAAACACTATATAATTGGTCGGTAGAAGAGTATCACTCCTTAATCGCTACAGGAATCTTAGAAGGAAAGCCTGTAGAGTTATTAGAAGGAGAATTAATCACGATGAGTCCAGAGGGAATTCCTCATAGTTATACTAACGATAGCGTAGCTGAATATTTGCGGAATAAACTCCAAGGAATTGCCAAAATTAAAGAGTCTCATCCTATTACTTTAGATAATTCTGAACCAGAACCAGATATTGCTATAGTAAGGTTACCCGAAACAATCTATCGCGAGCATCATCCTTATGCCCAAGATATTTATTGGTTAATTGAAATCGCCAATAAAACTTTAGAAAAAGATCTAAAAGAGAAAAGTGTTACTTATGCTCGTAATGGCATCATAGAATATTGGGTTATCGATTTACCTCATAAAAAACTCTGGGTATTTACCAATCCGCAAAATAATCAATATCTCAAGCAACAAGAAGTTACTACAGGAATTATCAAGCCTGTAGCTTTTCCTAATATTGATCTTGAAGCTGACAAGTTATTACTGTTCTAAGTTGCAGTATTTAGCAATTCTAAATTTTGACATCAAAATTAATCAAAGTAAGTATTGGTATGATTCGAGATTATTGACACACTCTCACCGTTAAAATCAAAGATTTTTAACGGGAGATTCTAACACCTCACGATGCTAGTTTTCTGCTTCGTCCTGTGCCACGAGCGAATACCGTGACCGATACTCCCCGTCGCTTCCAGTCCACAGACATTTTCAGCTACGCTATGCCCTAGCGCAGAGATTCCATGATTTCTTACTTCCTGGCTAGCTGCTACATCTCTTGTGGTGGTGTACCCACATTCAGGACAATGATGAATCCGAATATCTAAAGCTTTCTTGCCCGTATGTGCGCCACAGTTAGGACAAGTTTGACTTGTTCCGTCTTTATTTACCTTGGCAAAATACACATCACGACGAAAACATACCCACTCTAGAATATTTACAAACTGACCAAACCCAGCATCAGCAATATGTTTGCTTAACATTCCTCTTTGCCAACTAACAAAGTTAATGTCTTCGACAAACAACATTCCAGCACCATCACAAAGATGATGAGCTAGTTTAAAGTGCCAATCCTTTCTGGTGTCC
>DAXETX010000097.1:0-7638 GCA_051155735.1 Xenococcaceae cyanobacterium | reverse complement strand
TTAGCCGAAGTAGCAGGCAATAGTTAGAGCTTAAATCTCAGATGGACATTGTCCATCTCGCTACTCATTACCAATAATTAACTACTAATGAATCCTTATGCAAAGTTCCGCTGTCAACGAATCACAAGTAGTAATCGATAGTCATCAAGAGATCGCTCATCACGGACATCCAGATCATCGGATGTTTGGTGTTATTTTGTTTTTAGTAGCTGATAGTATGACTTTTATCGGGTTTTTTGCTGCTTTCTTAATTTATCGTAGCATTATGCCCGCTTGGCCTCCTGAAGGTACACCAGAATTAGAATTGCTAGTCCCGATTATTAACACAGCGATTCTGGTTTCCAGTAGTTTTGTGATGCATAAAGGACAAGTTGCTCTCAAAAAAAATGATATTAAAGGATTGCAACTATGGTTCGGCATCACTGCTGCTATGGGTTTAGCTTTCTTGTTAGGACAAAGTTACGAATACTTTCATGCAGAGTTTGGTTTAACCACTAACTTGTTTGCCAGTTGTTTTTATGCCCTAACTGGTTTCCACGGTTTACACGTCACTGTTGGTGTTTTATTAATTCTGGCTGTTTTGTGGCGTTCTCGAACTGAAGGACATTATTCTAGCAGTAGTCATTTTGGTGTAGAAGCTGCGGAAATCTACTGGCACTTTGTCGATGTTATTTGGCTCATCCTGTTTATTCTGGTTTATTTATTGTAAATTGTGCTGTTGTTAATCAATTGAGGATTAAATTTGGAGAGTGGACATTATTCACTCTCTTTTTTAATTACTGAGGGATCTTCATCAGGCAGGTTTAACAGGCGATACTCTCCTGGTTCGCGATCGCCTCGAAGCAATACGTCAACCCGTTCCCCTGGAGTAAGGCGATCGCTCTCAATCTTGAATTGGCAGGATTCGAGATTTGCTAAATTTGCGGTCTCTTAAATGTTTCTTTCTCTAGCAAGTAATTAAATTTTCCTTTACCCCAATCAAAACTCAATCGCTATTTAGATATAGATCGAAGTTATTTCATTTGGTAGATGAATCTAGTAGCCAAATCACTTTATTTTGAAAAGAAATTACCACTGATGGGTTCTACGGCGTTGCTGATTTGAAGGATTAAATCGAACAGCGTGGTTAGATATGCTCCTAAATTCAGAGCATCTCCCACCCTCAAAGTAATTTGTTCTTAGCTAATAGCTAATAGCTTTTTAATCGATAGAATCATCTCTGGATTCAGCAACGCCAGCTGAAAAAACGCTTTAAAACCGATCGATAATGAATGACGCTAATTTTTGGCAACTTTATAGCGAAGCCGTACTTACTTCTCTCAGCTTTTTTTGGAAAGCCTTATGGGCATTTATTATTGGCTACATTATTAGTAGTGCAATTCAAGTATTTGTCACTCGCGAACGGATGCAAAAAACTATGGGAGAAGCGGGAAAGAAAAGTATTGCTTTGGGTACTTTCTTCGGCTTTATTTCTAGTTCTTGTAGTTTTGCAGCGTTATCCACCACTAAATCTTTATTTAAAAAAGGTGCAGGTTTTGTGCCTTCTCTGGCTTTTTTACTAGCTTCAACTAACCTGGTTATCGAACTAGGATTCATCATCGCCATCTTTTTAGGCTGGCAATTTGTAGTCGGTGAATATCTAGGCGGTATATTGTTAATTCTCTTTACTTGGCTATTTGTTAGTTTTACTCGTCCCAAAAAATTAATCAGAAGCGCCAGAAGACAATTGAGGGAACGAGAAGGAGAAGACAAACAAGATGGAGATGCTCCCGACTGGCAAGATAAAATAACTAGCAAACAGGGATGGCAACAAGTAGCCAAAAAATACTTCATGGAATGGGGTATGGTCTGGAAAGATGTCACCTTTGGTTTTACCATAGCAGGCGCGATCGCTGCGTTTGTCCCCCGTGCTTTCTTCCAAACGCTATTTCTGGGTGCGGGGACAGAGAATCCTGGCTTTTTCGCTGTTTTAGAAAATACTATTGTTGGTCCGATAGCAGCTTTTTTTACCTTTATCGGTTCGATGGGCAATATTCCCTTAGCAGCAATTTTGTTTAATAATGGCGTTAGCTTCGCAGGAGTAATGGCGTTTATTTTTAGCGATTTGGTGGTTTTTCCTGTAATTCGCATTAATGCTAAATATTATGGCTGGAAGGTAGCTTTGTATATTGTGGGAGTCTTTTTTGCAGCTTTAATAGCAACCGCAATTACTATGCATTACGGTTTTGCTTTATTTAGTGTTTTACCCAAAAGTGCTGCGTCTAGTAATCCTCAATCAACCGAGCGTTTTGCCATTGACTATACTTTTTGGCTCAACTTGGCATTTTTAGCAGCTACGGGAGTTTTAGCATGGTTGCGTTTTAGTGGGAGTAAAAGACAAAAGAGTCAACACAAATCCCCTCAAGAATCTGAAAACCAAGACCAAGAAGAACACAAACATCAAGGCGAACACAATCATCGTAGCGGTAAACAAGGATTTACCGAAAACTTACTGTTTTGGCTCGCTATTTTGTCATATATTTGGCTAGCTGGCGGAATTATTGTCACTTTCTTGGTTAGCAGTAGCGGATAATAAATTAATTCTTCATTGGAGTAATCTGTGACTATCAGTAAATTTCACTAAACTACATAAATACTTCATAAAATAACCGTAATCATTCCCATATTTTATTGGTTTTTTATCTAAAAATACTAAATTTCTCCAAAATGTTTAATTGATTAAATGTGGTAACTACTGATGTATTTTATTAATAATACTTGTAGTATTAATTGCAGATTGAGTTACTTTATGAAGTTAGTTATGAAAAAAAATAGATTATTACAAGTAATAACTTTGTTTTTTGTAGGTTTATTTAGTCTGCTATTATTGGATAGTTTAATGCTAGGGAAAGTACACAGTCAAATGTCCCATAATACAATGGTTTTAGTTGGAACTTTAAGGGATTTTAAAGATACTCATCCTGATTTTGAAAGAACTCCTGGAGTAGAAGGGTTTGATTATGGTCTAGACCATGAAATTACTACTGATACTATCGGGGAAAATAAAAAACCTCAATATAAAAATGGCAGTTACTCGACAACCAATAAGACCAATTTCGATCAATGGTATCGAGATGTAGTAGGAGTCAATCAAAGCACTAGCTATTCTATCGAACTTAAGGATGAAGATAAGGATGGTATTTATACTTACTACAATGCTAGCTTTTTTCCTTTAGACAACATGACAGATTTTGATGCTCAAGGACGAAGCCATAACTATCATTTTACTTACGAACTACATAGTCAATTTTCTTATCATGGTGGAGAAACTTTTGAATTTCGCGGTGATGATGATGTTTGGGTCTATATTAATGGTAAAAAAGTTGTCGATCTTGGAGGAGTTCATTCAGAAAAGATTCAGTCAATTAATCTAGATACTATTGCTAATAGGATAAATATTACACCAGGAAACAACTACGACTTCGATCTGTTTTTTGCCGAAAGACATACTACTCAATCTAATTTTAAAATTCAAACAAATCTAGATTTTGTAATCTATTCTGACTAATCTATTTATTAGTAAATTAAAATATTAAAATTACAGGAATAGTACTAGTTTCTAAAACAGCTTGCGAAACCGAACCTAATAATAACTTTTGCCAAGATTGATTGTCGCGTTTTCCCATAACAATTTCCGTTACTTGATAGCTTCGGGCAGTTTGGATAATGGTTTCCGCAATATTGCCTTTGGTAGTGAGAAACTGGTGCGGAATATCCAGTAATAAGCGGGAGGTAAGCTGCTGTAAATACCTAATATCTAGTTCGGTAGAATTATTAGCTACATGCAGCACGATCGCCTCCCCGTTACTCCGTCGCGCTAAATCCGCAACCTTAGTTAACACTATTACCGCCAACTCAGAGTTATCGATCGCGGCCAATAAAATAGTCGGTTTATACGTCCCGACTTTTGTCGGATCGACACAATCTTTAGTTAAGAGTTTCTCCGCAAAAGTTGGGATCGCCCATGCACCAAAAGGTGCAGTAATTAAGATTGACAACGCTGCGATCGCCAAAATAATTTCGCCTCCTGCAATACCCTGACTCAAAGGAATCGCGCCGATAGCTGCTTGGACGGTAGCTTTAGCCGAGTTTCCTGGTAAGAGAAACAACTTTTCGCGCCAAGTCCAATTACTGCCGACAGTAGCCAGATACCAACCAATAGTCCGTCCTAATAGTAATCCGATCGCCAGTAAAATAATTCCTCGTACTAGATTATTTTCTAGCACTGCTAAGGGAATACTAGCACCCAATAAAACAAATAAAAATATTTCTGCCACCGTCCAAAGCTGATTAAACTCAGAACGTAATCTTCTGGCTAAAGGTGGAGCGAATTCAATTAAGAAAAAACCGAAAGACATTACCGCTAAATAGCCTGAATAGTAAGGAAAAATCGCAGCAATAATTATAATTAATAAGGCTAAAGTTGCCGTAACTAAAGTATCTTGAATTAAGTTTTGCGTTAAATTTTGCTTAATCAGTAATAAAACAATTAGATGTGCCAAAAAATAACCAATGATTACTCCGCCCAAAATTTGCCTAATTACTTGTAAAGGTAGTAACCAAATTGCACTATTACTCACACTTTCTTGAGCTAGAATATTCAAAATTAAGCTAAAGAGTAATAACACAACCACATCAGACAAAGCACTACCCGTTAAAATCGCATCCGCAATCCCTTTTTCGACTCCCCAGCCCAAATTCTTGAGCCTCAACATTCCTGGTACAATAACCGCAGGAGATTCAGCACTGACGACACAACCTAACAATAAACCAGTAATCCAATCAAAATTAAAAATAAATCTCGCTGCGATCGCAATAACTACAGCTTCTGTAATTGCAGGTAAAAATCCTAATCTTAAAGCCACACTACCCTGCTGCTGCAATTTGGTTTTATCTAATCCTAACCCCGCTCGCATTAAAATGACCATTACAGCCATTGTCCGTAAGTCATCACTGATTTCTAAGACAGTATTGTCAATCAGATTGCCCATTGGGGAACTGAAAAATATTCCCACTAGAATCATGCCAATTAATGGTGGTGCGCCAATACTTCTAGCAATCTGACCCCCAATAAATCCTAATAATAAAATCAAACTTAAACTCAGTAAAAACATTCCTTTAGTGGATGGTGAGTTGTTGGTAGTTAGTTACTGATTGTTGATACCCAATGTTCAAACAGAATACCACCTGCGTTATAATTATTAAGAAATTTTGAGTTAACGATACAAAACTATTAAGTCTTTAGACTAATCTTATGTCTCTTCCTATTCGTAACCTGGCTATTATCGCCCACGTCGATCACGGTAAAACAACCCTTGTGGACGCACTTCTGAAACAATCCGGCATTTTTCGCGAAGGTGAGGACATTCCAGATTGCGTTATGGACTCTAACGATTTAGAAAGAGAACGAGGTATTACAATTCTTTCTAAAAATACTGCTGTTCGCTACAAAGACACTCTAATTAATATTGTCGATACTCCTGGACACGCTGATTTTGGTGGTGAAGTAGAACGAGTTTTGGGAATGGTTGACGGTTGCATTCTGATTGTCGATGCTAACGAAGGACCAATGCCTCAAACCCGATTTGTGCTTAAAAAAGCTTTAGAAAAAGGCTTACGTCCGATTGTAGTGGTAAATAAAATTGATCGCCCTAATGCCCATCCCGATACCGCAGTAGATAAAGTATTCGATCTGTTCGTCGAACTAGGGGCAGATGATGATCAGTGTGACTTTACCACTCTTTATGCTTCTGGTTTACAAGGATTTGCCAAAGCCGAATTAGAAGCGGAAGGAACTGATATGCAGCCTCTATTTGAAGCAATTTTACATCATGTTCCACCACCAGTAGGAGATATCGAAAAACCCTTGCAACTGCAAGTAACAACTCTCGACTATTCTGATTATCTGGGACGAATTGTGATCGGGAGAATTCATAACGGCACGATTCAAGCAGGACAACAAGCAGCTTTAATCAAAGAAGATGGCAGCATTGTCAAAGCTAAAATCTCGAAACTCATGGGTTTTGAAGGATTAGCCCGAATTGAGATTCCCGAAGCTAGTGCGGGTAACATTGTTGCTGTTGCTGGTTTTGGTGATGCTAATATTGGCGAAACTATCACTTGTCCGAATGAACCCCAAGCTTTACCCCTGATTAAAGTCGATGAACCGACTTTGCAGATGACTTTTTCTGTGAATAATTCTCCTTTTGCGGGTTTAGAAGGTAGTTATGTCACCTCGCGCCAAATACGCGATCGCCTAAATCGCGAGTTAGAAACCAATGTCGCCCTGAGAATCGAAGATGGCGAGTCAGCAGAACAATTCTTAGTCTCAGGAAGAGGAGAACTACATTTAGGTATCCTGATTGAAACGATGCGCCGAGAAGGTTATGAGTTTCAAGTTTCTCAGCCTCAAGTGATTTATCGCGAAATTAATGGACAACCTTGCGAACCTTATGAATATTTAGTTTTAGATGTTCCTGAAGATGCGGTTGGTAGTTGTATCGAACGCCTCGGACAGCGCAAAGGGGAAATGCAGGATATGCAAGCAGGTTCTAACGGACGAACTCAACTAGAATTTGTCGTACCAGCGCGGGGTCTAATCGGATTTCGTGGGGAATTTATCCGTATCTCTCGCGGTGAGGGAATCATGAATCACAGTTTTCTCGAATATCGTCCTCTCTGTGGTGAGTTAGAAACCCGTTACAACGGTGTAATTACAGCTTTTGAAGAAGGGGTAGCTACTTTTTACGCTTTGAAAAACGCCGAAGATCGTGGGGTCTTTTTTATCACTCCAGGAACGAAAGTTTATAAGGGAATGATTGTCGGCGAACACAATCGTCCTCAAGACTTAGAACTAAATGTTTGCAAAACCAAACAATTAACTAACCATCGTTCTGCAACAGGGGATGAACTAGTTCAGTTACAAGCACCTGTAGAGATGAGTCTCGAAAGAGCCTTAGAATATATCGGGGCAGATGAATTAGTTGAAGTTACTCCTGAGTCGGTGCGTCTGCGCAAAGTTAAAACTAAAAAGCTAGCAAAACGATAATCAGTAATCGTGCTAGCTAATTTTGGCAAGATCAGAGTCGCTATTTAAACTCAAATAGCGACTTTTTTTTAAGAAATATTGGACATAATCAACTCATCAGCCATCTCAAAATTAGCAGTAACATTTTGGATATCATCTAAGGCTTCAAGAGAATCGAGCAGTTTTAAAAGCGATCGCGCCTGTTCTGGATCGCTAATATCAATAGTATTATTCGGTATCCAACGTAGCTCAACCTCTTTAACGGGTAAATCTTGATTTTGTAAGATTTGATTCAAGTTTTCTAAGTTAGAAACTTCGGTATAAACTTCTGCGCCCTGATTCGCTGCAAAAATTTCATAGCTATCCGCGCCTCCTTCAACAGAAGCTTCAAGAAGCATTTCTTCAGTAATTGCGCCCTCTAACAACACTACTCCTTTCTGCTCAAATAGCCAACTTACACACCCTGTTTCTCCTAAATTCCCCTCATTTTTCGTAAAAGCAGCCCGAATATCAGCAGCAGTACGATTACGATTATCGGTTAAAGCTTCAATAAGAATCGCCACCCCTGCTAC
>DAXETX010000096.1:0-8054 GCA_051155735.1 Xenococcaceae cyanobacterium | reverse complement strand
TACTTCTTTGAGATAATCAATTAAGCTTTTGTCGGAGTGATTTGGAGTCATTTTCTTTTCTACATGGCTCTTTCTTTCAATTTATCTAATTTTCTCTATAATGAAACAGCCCTACCCTTCGGGTGGGTGTGGAATAAGCTTCTTAGCCAGAAGCATTTCCCAATTATGGGGGACTTTTAAGGGAAAACTCTTTGTCGGCTCTCAATACCTCACTACCCCACTTTTGGAAGGACAATAACCTCTAAAATAGAGGATGCTGTATTAACTATTGTTTTAAAAATAATCATAATCATTATTTAAGATGAATTTAAACTTTAAGTTTGCTATTGTTAGTGATTTACACATCGCTGTACCTGAAACTATTGAAAATAGTGCTTCTCGATTTCACTTAGTAGAAGTTAGTATTCCTGCATTAGAAACTGCTTTAGAACATTTAGAGACTCTCAAACTTGATTTTCTGCTTTTACCAGGAGATTTAACCCAAGATGGGGAAGTAGAAAATCATCAATGGTTAGCCAATCGTTTAGCAAAGCTACCTTTTCCAACTTATGTTATTCCAGGAAATCACGATGTTCCGAATTTTTTAGCTACTAAAAATTATATTGGCTTTGCTGATTTTCCTCACTATTACCAAAATCATGGTTATCAAAATACAGCGCAACTTTATTACACTCAAGAAATTTTACCAGGAGTTCAATTAATCGCCCTTAATTCTAATACTTTTGATGACAATGGACAGCAGTTAGGCTGTTTAGATAATGAGCAATTAATTTGGTTAGAGTCAATTCTGCAAGAGACAAAAAATAAGTTAGTACTATTAACTGTTCATCATAATATTATTGAACATTTACCCGATCAATCTCAGCATCCTTTAGGCAGACGCTATATGTTAGATAATCGGATGTCTCTACTTAATTTGCTCCAAAAATATGGAGTTAAATTAATTTTTACGGGACATCTTCACGTTCAAGATATTGCTAAATTAAATGAAATTTATGAAATTTGTACGGGGTCGATGGTAAGCTATCCTCATCCTTATCGAGTTATTGAAGTTACTAGCCAAAATAACCATCAAATACAACTAAATATCAAATCCCATCGCGTTAAATCTGTCGCAGGATGGGAAAACTTATCAGAAATATCGCGGGAATATTTAGGCGATCGCTCTTCTTTATTTATGATGCGGTTACTTACCTCTGCTCCCCTTAATCTATCACCAACAGAAGCAGCAAAATATACTCCAGACCTACGCTATTTTTGGTCAGATATTGCTGCTGGAGATAGCTATTTTGATTTTCCGCAATTTCCGCCAGCACTCAGAAACTATTTTCAACAATTTAGTGCTGTAGATTGCCAAGGTAATCCCAATTTGATTGATAATAATGTAACTTTAGTGGTTAGTTGATCTCAATTTTAGCGTTTATTCTCCCGCATGATAGGAACTACGTACCAAAGGAGCAGAGCGAACCTGAGAAAATCCCAGAGAATGAGCAATCTCACCTAAACGGGTAAATTCTGCTGGTGTCCAATATTTTTGTACAGGAAGATGAGCCAGAGAAGGACGCATATACTGACCCAAAGTTAGGCGATCGCAGCCAATAGCTCTTAAATCTTTCATGGTGGTAATAATTTCGGTTTCGGTTTCTCCCAACCCCAACATTAAGCCAGATTTAGTGGGAATTGTTGGCTCTAATTCTTTGACAATCCGTAAGACATTCAAAGAGCGGTTATATTTTGCACCTCTTCTTACTGGTCCTTGCAAACGTTCTACTGTTTCGAGATTGTGATTATAGCAAGCTGGTTTACTAGCTACCACTGTAGCAATTCTCGCTCTTTGGGCGATCGCTGCTCCTTTGCCACTCCAAAAATCAGGAGTTAAAACTTCAATCTGAGTTTCAGGATTAACTTGTCTAATGGCTTCGATAACTTTGACGAACCATTTTGCGCCACCATCTTTTAAGTCATCCCGCGCGACAGAAGTCAAAACTACATAGCGCAAACCCAATAACTTAACTGCTTTAGCAACTTTATCAGGTTCTTCTGGATCTAATCCTGTAGGTGCATGACCCTGATCAACATTACAAAAAGCACAAGCACGAGTACAAATATAACCCATGAGCAAAAAAGTTGCTGTCTTATTAGCGTAGCATTCGCCTCGATTCGGACATTTGCCTTCTTCGCAGATTGTATGAATGTTGTTTTGCTTAATAATTTTTTGAACTGTAGAAATTTCGCTAGCTTTACCGATAGAGCGTTTCAACCAAGGAGGAAGAGAGGTGATTTGATCACGCCATTTAGCGTTAGCAGATTTTTGTGACTGGATAGGATTCATTACTAATGATGATAGATTAGGTTTCACAATCAGGAGAAAAAAAGCAACGAGTTTGGATACCCTATATTGTTATTTTGACAGCAAGAAAGGGAATTCTAGGATGTGTAAATAAACTAAGTTGATCGACAACAGTCAACATATTTGACCGATCTTCCGCTGAGGAAGTTAATTAGTAAGGAGTTAATTGTGTCCAATCATAAAATTTTGGTAATCGACGACAGCAAAGTCATTAGAATGAGAGTCAAAGATATGTTACCTGATGGTAACTTTGAGGTCATTGAAGCCAAAGATGGCTTAGAAGGATTTAGATTAATTAGAGAAGAAAGCCCTAATCTAATTATGTTAGACTTTCTTCTTCCCAAAATGAGTGGTTGGGAAGTATATCAAGAAATTCAAAAGCAACAACGCCTAAGATCGATTCCTTTAGTACTAATGTCTGGGAGAAAGGAAGAAGTGACTGATAAGCTGACTGAACCTTTTGAATACTTTGCTTTTGTCGAAAAACCTTTTGATCGCGAGCAATTGGTAGAAGCAATTCGCGAAGCGATGATGAAAGCGAAAAAACAACCTCAAATTTTGGTTAATGAAGAGTCTAAAGCTTTACCAGCTAGTAGTGAAACTACTTCCGCGATGGAGACAGAAATAAAAGCTCTCAAAACCAAAGTTGCTAAAATGGAACAAGATATGGAACAAATGAAAAAACAAATGAGCCAACTGGTTAACTTTATTCGCCAAAAGCTCAAATAACCCTAGTTAGGGGTAAGACAGTTAAGTTTTATTTACTTCTCCCCTTGGGTTTTTTGGTCAATCAACTCATCATTTTTTAGCCTGCTGTTCTAATGGCATCAAATCTACTAATAATCCGCTCTAATGCTTGTCAAGTTTCTTTGACAGTTTGATCGCGATTTTCAACAGAAATCTCCAACATCGTCAATAAGATATCTGCAAAACTCTTACTGATGTTTAAATCTTTTAACCACATAATTTCTCCTGTCATGGGGTCTAACCCAATTTGTTCTGGCGTTTTCCCCGTCATTAAATAGATACAGGTTACACCTAAAGCATATATATTCACTTGCAGCTACGGGACGTAATGCTAGCTGTTCTGGCGGTGCAAAACCAGGAGTCCCTACAGAATATTCACTAACGCCAGTCTATAGTAATGTGCCGATTGACGGGAAGATTGCTGTTATAGAACATACTACCGATGTTATCGATCTCAACGCTACAGATGACCGAGATGCTGAAGAGAATGGTCTTAAATATTTTATTGTGGGAGGTAAAGACCGTGGACTATACAATGACGATCTAATCTTTGTTTAGAGCCAAAAATCGCCAAACTGAAGCTGTTACGCGACAAAACTATTAGATGAATTAACTTTAGGGGATAATTTTTATATTATCCCGCCCAACTAGAAGTAAGATCACTGTGATTAGCTGCTACCTCCATTGATTCATGTCACGAATTACCGTCAACTTACCACAAAACTCCTACGATATTGCGATCGCATCTGGCAATTTAGCGCAACTAGGCATCGAAATGCAACAATTAAACCTCGGTCAAAAGGTGTTAGTTGTTTCCAACCCAGAAATTTTTGATTATTACGGTGAGATCTGTCTCGATGCTTTAGCCAAAGCTGGGTTTCAAGTATTTACTCATTTAATTCCTGCTGGCGAACCCCACAAACACTTAGGCTCGATTCAACAGATTTATGATACCGCTCTAACTTATCATTTAGAACGCTCTGCGACTTTTGTCGCATTAGGTGGCGGAGTTATTGGAGATATGACAGGATTTGCTGCTGCAACCTGGTTAAGAGGCGTTAATTTTGTGCAAGTACCTACTTCTCTCCTGGCAATGGTAGATGCTTCTGTCGGAGGTAAAACAGGGGTTAATCATCCCCAGGGAAAAAATCTTATTGGGGCTTTTTATCAGCCAAAATTAGTATTAATTGACCCTAATGTCTTAAAAACTCTGCCGATTCGAGAATTTCGTGCTGGCATGGCAGAAGTAGTTAAATACGGCATTATTTGGGATCGAGATTTATTTGAACAACTCCTTTCCGCATCAGGTTTATCTAGTTTAGAAACCATGACACCCCAATTACTCGAAACAATTATCACCCGTTCTTGTCAAGCTAAAGCGGATGTAGTGAGTCAAGATGAAACAGAATCAGGGATCAGAGCAATTTTAAACTACGGTCATACTATCGCTCATGCAGTAGAAAGTTTGACCAATTATGCAAAATTAGTTCACGGAGAAGCAGTAGCTATCGGGATGGTTGCTGCGGGAAAAATTGCCTTAGAGATGGAACTCTGGACAGCCCAAGCAGCACAACTACAACACGAGTTAATTACTAAAATCGGTTTACCTACTGCTATCCCTGCTGAAGTCACCACCGAAGCTATTTTAAAAACGATCAAAAATGACAAAAAAGTTAAAGCAGGAAAAGTCCGCTTTATTTTACCAACGCAAATTGGCAAGGTAATTATTAGCGATCGCGTTACTCCAGAAATTATTACTCAAGCTTTAACTCCCAATTAACGTTTATTAGAAGGAGTAGTGAAAGTAAAGTTAGCAGCTAGTAAAAATATAATTCCTAAATTAATACAAACATCAGCAATATTAAATACAGGAAAATTGATTAACCGAAAATCAAAGAAATCGATCACATAACCAAATAAAAAGCGATCAATTCCATTCCCGAAAGCTCCAGCTAAAACACAACCATAACCTAGCTGCTCTAATTTGCCCAATCTCGTAAATCTGGCTAAAACAATTAATCCCAAACTCACCGCCAAAGAAAGCCATCTTAGCCAACTAACTCCGCCAGTAAAAAAGCTAAAAGCAGCACCCGTATTTTTAACATAGGTAAGATGAAAAATTCCTGCCCACAAAGGCACAGTTTCTCCTACTTGATTAAAAGTCTGAGAAATTGCATATTTAGTTACTTGGTCTAAAATCAAACCAGCGATCGCAACTACCCAGAAGAAAGGATTTTTTTTCATTGTTAGATTTCTTGTCCTATCATCGATCTAATGCTTTCTAGATCCATCGGCTGATAAAAGAAATATCCCTGACCATAATCGCAACCAATTGTTTTCATAAAATTCGCTTGTTCTGGTGTCTCAATTCCTTCTGCAATTAACCTTAACTGAAATACTTTACCCACCCAAACCATAGCAGTACAAATCGAGGCTTGTCGACCATAAATTTCACTAGGAATAAAAGATTGATCTATTTTAAGAAAATCATCGGTTCCCAAGAGAGAAAGACGATCAAAGTTACTGCTTTTTTTGCCAAAATCATCAATAGTAATTTTAATACCGAGTCTTCTTAAGCCATAAAAAACGTCGCTAATTTCTGAGTCTGGTTCGAGATCGATATTGTTGGGTAACTCCAAAATTTCCAGATGCAGACTACCTGGAGGAAACCCAGTCGTAGTTACCGCCGTTTCCACTGCTGCAAAAACCTCGGCGTTTAGCAAATCATCAATGGAGATATTAATCGACAAGCAAAATTCTGGACGTTGCAGCGCAATTTCTCTAATTTCGGTACAAGCTTGACTAATAACCCACCGCGCCAAAGAGGGAGACAAACCACCAGCTTGCATCGAAGGCAAAAAATAATCGGGAGTAATCACTCGTGTTTCAGCTTGGAGACGAATTAAAGCCTCGACACCACAAACCCAACCAGCAGAATTGTATTCTTGTCTAAGATTAATTATTGGTTGATATTGTAGAAAGAAGTGTCGAAAAAAATCTGGTCGATTAATAATTGCTTGAATTGACTCGTCGCGCTTAATCTCTGGTGATTCAGTTGGCTGAGTTGCTGTGTTTAAGATCGATATGGGTGAAGCTAGTGATTCGGTAATATCAATGGAAATTCCTACCAACCGCTGAACATTGCCTCCTTCATCTACAATTGGTTTACAACGATTTTGAAACAAACGACCTGGAGCGATCGCCTCAATAAAGGTAAAATAGGTTTTAGCTGCAATACCCTGTAAAATTGCTTGACTAATCGGGTGTCCTGGGGGGAAAAATTCAAATAAAGATTTGCCAATTAGATCGCGACGTTGTTCAATTAGATATTCGCCACATCGGCGGGTAAAATACCATTCATCTGCTCTTAGCTCCATTTCCCAGATAATACCTGGAACAGTTGCCAAAAACTGTTCGATAGTTTGAGTCATCAGTCTCTTGTTATCAAAAAATTAGTGATTATTTTTGTTAGATTTCTTGTCCTACCATTGACCTAATACTTTCTAGATCCATTGGCTGATAAAAAAAATATCCTTGACCATAATCACAACCAATTGTTTTCATAAAGTTAGCTTGTTCTGGTGTTTCAATTCCTTCTGCGATTAACCGTAACTGAAATACTTTACCCACCCAAACCATCGCAGTACAAATCGAGGCTTGTTGTCCATAAATTTCATTAGGAATAAAGGAGCGGTCTATTTTTAAAAAATCATCGGCTGCGAGTAAAGTAAGACGGTCGAAGTTACTACTTTGTTTACCAAAATCATCAATAGTGATTTTAATCCCTAATTCTCTTAAAGCATAAATAACCCTAGTAATTGCTGAATTTTGATCGATATTTAGGTTATCTGGTAATTCGAGGATTTCTATATGCAGACTAGCAGAAGGAAAGCTTTCTCTAGTTACCACTTGCGAAATTGCTGCGAAGACATCTGTATTTAGTAAATCCTCAACAGATAGATTAATTGACAAACAAAAGTCAGGATTTTGACGCACAATTTCTCCGATCTCTGCCGACACTCGCTTGATTACCCAAAGAGCTAGAGCCGAAGATAAACCACGAGATTGAATTGAGGGTAAAAAATCGTCTGGTGCAATAATCCGATCTTCCACCCGAAGCCGAATTAGGGCTTCGGCGCCACAAACCCAGCCAGGAGAATTACAGCCTTGCCTAAAGTTAATAATTGGCTGATAAGCCAGAAAAAAATGCTCGAAAAAATCTTGACTAGCAATAATTTCTTGCACTGAACGATTAATATTAGCTTTAATGACTTCAACTTGCTGAGTTGCTTCATCTAGTAAAGAAATTTGGGGCGATAGAGATTCTGTAATATCCATTGAAACTCCGAGGACTCGTTGCACATTGCCTCGATCATCCAAGATTGGTTTACAACGATTTTGATAAAGCCGACCTGGAGTTGTACTATCGATAAAAGTAAAATATTTTTTGGCTTGAATACCTTTCAAGATTGTCTGAACCACAGGATGTCCTTTAGGCAGAATTTCAAATAGGGATTTACCAATGACATCACGGCGGTTTTCTGGTCGATATTCACCATAGCGACGGGTAAAATACCATTCATCTGCTCTTAACTCCATTTCCCAGATAATAGCTGGAACTTCATCGAAAAACTGTTCTATAATTTGAGTCATTATTGAGGTAAATTTCAATCAAGCAAAATATTGCTTCTAATTATCTTACAATTTGAAGTACATTTTAGATATGGGCTAATCGTCTTTTAAATCGAAGCAATACTCTAAATTTAACGATTCGTAGGGCATGATATTAGCAAACCAATTTTGCTGAATTGTTTGCGATCGCTGAGTTTCGAGAAAAGAATTGACGAGATTGCGCCATTGACTATCGGTTTCGGGCAGAATCAACCCATAAAACTCACAGCTTAAGGGTAATTTGGGAACTAAAGTATATTGCTCTGGTGCGAGATTCTGTCTTTTA
>DAXETX010000095.1:0-2953 GCA_051155735.1 Xenococcaceae cyanobacterium | reverse complement strand
TTGCGGGAATGCTGACCGATGAATGGAAAAAACAGCAGATTTAATTCAAAGTTCGTTCAAACTCTCTCAAAGCGACAGAAGAACCAGCTTGCCAAGCGCGATCAATATATTGACTTATGATTTTTTTAATGGCGAAGGCGGGAAAAATAGAACTGGTGTTAGTTTCTATATAGCTGTTATCGGTAAAACGATAGATGCGTAACTGGTTAGCTTTGTAAATCCACACTTCGGGAATAGCCAGAGAAATATAATCTTCGATGCGAGTAAAAGAAGTAACATCGATTTCTATCCCTAAATCTGGTGGCGGATCGATACTTAAATCTAACTTACGCTTGCCTAATATTACTTGGTAATTCTCGATATAAAAGCAAGCATCGGGTTCTAATCCTGGTTCTCTTCCACATCTTAATGTTATCGGATGAAAGCTATCCCAATCTCTATTTTGATGGCGTAGTAGTGCTTTGACTATATCGACAATAACATCAATTTCTTTGCCATGTTCGGGTAAAGGACTCATTAGTAAGATATGGTTATCTCGGAAACGAAGACGGGGAATTGAGCGATCGCCCAACTGGTTCAAAAGCTGTTCGTAATCAGCTATAGTGCCAGGAAACTTTAAAATTGTTCCTGCGGGAAGATCGATTTTGTCTGGGGTAATAGTCGGTAACATATTGTTATTTTTTACCTAATTTTTAGCTTTCATAATTTCTCTTTCATCTTGCCAAAGGTTTTCTGGCAAACGTTCGTAGATCCCCTTGTCTCTAGTCATCAGGTTTTGACACTCCGCGCTTTAAAAAGACGCGGATTCTTGTTTCGTCCCAGGTTAACTAGACGTAATTGAAATTACGTCCCCGCCATTGCCCAGTCCGCAAGCATACACCGTCTGCCCGACGGCTAAAATGTTTTTGGCTGCATTGAGGTCTCTTAAATTGAAGCTGTTGCAGCTAGGACATCGCCACTGCCTGATATTTAATGGCAGCTTGTCCATTATGTGACCGCAAGGATTACACCTTTTAGATGATGGAAACCATCTATCGATTGCGCCTAACAAGCGGTCGTGCCAATCACACTTGTATTGGAATTGCCTCAAGGCTTCTCCCCATCCACAATCTGCTATGGCTTTGGCTAATTTTGACTCCGCCATCATGTTTTTTACAGCTAACGTCTCAGTATAGATTGCCTGGTTTTCACGCACTAACTGAGTCGTTAATTTGTGTAAAAAATCTCTCCTACAATCAGCTATTTTGGCATGAAGTTTAGCTACTTTTAGTCTAGCTTGATCTCTATTTCGAGAGCCTTTCTGTTTTCGAGCTAACCTACGCTGTAGAGTTTTTAATCTGGTTTGATATTTTTGGTAGTGCTTGGGATTGCCAGATGCAAAGCCGTTAGAACAAACCATCACATCATGAATCCCTAAATCGACTCCAATTTGCTTATCTGTTTTTTTCCATCGCTCTAATTCTTCCTCAACCAAGAAGGAAATAAAATATCTGCCAGAAGCATCACGAGAAACCGTTATGCTTCTGGGTTCGCCCTTAAAATATCGACTCCATCTAATCTTCAACGGCTGCGACATCTTAGCTAGAGTTAGCTTGCCATCAATCCACTTAAAGGCATTTGGCGCATAAGTAGCAGAATTGCGATTGTTTTTCTTCTTAAACTTAGGGTATTTAGCTCGTCCTTTAAAGAAGTTTTCAAATGCCGTATTGAGATGCCTTAATCCTTGCTGCAATGGAACTGAAGATACTTGTTTGAGCCAGGTTTTATCTTCTTGTTTCTTGAGCTTAGTTAGAGCATTTGATGTGTCTCGATAGCTGAGTGGCTTGTTTTCTTGATAGTAGCTATTGGTTCTAAGTGCCAATGCCCAGTTATACACGAATCTAGTACAACCAAATGTTTGAGCTAGCTGTATTCGCTGCTCTTCATTTGGATAAAATCGATACTTGAATCCGCGTAGTTGTTTCATGGCTTGATTTTACCATGAAAATGTTTTGCGTGTAAAATAGTTTTACTGCCAACTAAAGTTGGCGATAACCAGAGCAATCCGCCGTTTAAAAAGCGCACCGCCCGCTTCGAGGTTTCCTCGAAGTAAGGACGGAGCAAGAACAGGCGGTTTTACGGTTTGCGGAAGATAATGTGTAGGTTCGTCCTAAATCAAACTTATTAACCAACCATTTAAGTATCACTAATGAAGTCTCTCAGCTTCATTAATAGAAGCAAAATCGAGAAGATAATGACGATGCAATAATTAGAAACTTCTCACCAACACTTAATACTGGTTTCACGATCGCTTGACAAGATATTAACAGAATACAACCAGTTTTTTGAGAGATTTTACGTCGTGCCTAAAATTTGTATTACCACCTTAGAATATCCCCCTGATGTTGGTGGCGTGGGAGAGTCTGCCAGTCGCATTGCCGAAATGCTACTTGGTTTGGGCTACGAAGTCCATGTAGCAGTATTTAGAGCCATCTTCAGAAGAGAGAAACAAGAAGCCCAAGACGGTCAGTTTCATCGTAGCTATCGAGAAACTAGTGTTAGAGATGGAGTGACGGTACACAGACTACATCCTGCGGTTCGTTCTCTAACAGGAAAAGAACAGGACTATCTTTGGGATATCTACAATCAACTTAAAAACCTACACCTACAGTATCAGTTCGATCTGTTTCAGGCTTTTTTTATTAATGAGATGGGTTTTATTACTACCCTCTTAGCTAAAGAATGCGATCGCCCAGTGATTAATAGTATTCGCGGTGCGGACTTGCATAAGCATATTTTTGATGCCAAGCAGCAAGGACAGATCTGCTGGACATTACAAAATTCCGACTGGACGACTTTTGTGAGTCGAGATTTAATGAAGCGGGCGCGGATTTTAGTTCCCGAAATAACCAATCGTTCTACTGCTTTTTGGAACTCGATTAATCCGATGGATCTGAGTCAGCTACCCAAACCA
>DAXETX010000094.1:0-12577 GCA_051155735.1 Xenococcaceae cyanobacterium | reverse complement strand
ACTATCAAGCAGAAGTATTACGTTTTTAAGGTAGATTTTGTTGAGTTCGGGCAGTATTTTTAAAAAATTAATAATTTCATTCTGCTTGTTTTGAAGTAATCTCCGTAGTCTCATTGATTTTTAGAATTTCTATCTATATTCAACATCTTACAATTTGATTCCTAATACTTGAGTATGAGCGCCTCTAGCTTGAGTTACGCCAATAGTTCTTTCTGAGGCTTCAATCATCGGATGGCGTAAACTAACGACAATAAACTGGGCTTCTTGAGCTTGCTTTTGTACCATTTTTGATAGTCTAGCGACATTTGCCCCATCTAAAAACATATCCACTTCATCAAAAGCATAAAAAGGAGAGGGGCGATATTTTTGCAGTGAGAAAATAAAACTTAAAGCAGTCAAAGATTTTTCGCCTCCAGACATGGAACTTAATCTTTGAACGGGTTTTCCTTTGGGATGAGCCACCAGATTTAAACCACCATTAAAAGGATCGTTTTCATCTTCTAGTTGTAAGTGTCCATCACCATCTGATAGTTCGGCAAAAATGCTTCGGAAGTTGTGATCTACTGCATCATAAGCTTCTTTAAAAGCTCGCAGTCGTAGAGTGGTAAATTTTTCGACCCGAAGTAATAATTCCGTTCTTTCTGCTGCTATAGTACTGAGTTTTTCTGATAATTCTTGGAGTCTAGCTTCGGTTTTTTCATATTCTTCTAATGCCAACATATTGACAGGTTCCATGGCTGCTAATTTTTTTTCGCCTCGGCGAATTTGTTGTTGCAGTTCTGTCAGTTTTGCTTGCAATATAGAGTAATTAATCACTAGAGTTTCTGCTGTCTCTTTCAGCGTAAATAATTTGGGAATAAGTTGCTGCCACTGTGCTTCTGGAGCAATATTATTAGTTAATTCTGCTATTTGGGCTTTTAATTGTACTTCTAAACTTGCTAAAGTAGCATTTTTGTTTGCTAAATCTGTTTGCAATTTTTCTTGTTGCCAAGTTTTTTGTTGCTGTTGAGTTTGTAATTGTTTTAATTTAGTTTCTGTGCGATCGCGTTCTAGTTTAGTTGCTTGAATTTTCTCGGTTAATTGGGCTAATTTTTGTTCCGATTCAATAATTTTTTGACTCAGTTCTTGTAGTTGATTGTCGGTTGTTAATTGTTGCTGCTCAATTGTTACTTGTTCGGTAGTTAATGCTTGGATATTTACCGAGGCTTCCGCAATTTTCTCTGTTAGACGTTGATGTTGATTAACTATATCGTTAAGTTGGGTTTCTGCTGTGCGAAATTGAGTTTCTTTTTGTTGTAAATCTTGTTCTTGATGCCTAATTGCTGTCTGTATTTGTTGCCATTCACTTTGATCGTGAGAGGCTTCTAACTCTTCAAGTCTTTGTTGTAAATGTTGTAATTGGGTTTCTTGTTGGGGAATAGTTGTGCTTAAAAATTGCGATCGCGTCTCAAGCTGCTGCTTTGCGGTTTGATGATTATTTAATTGCTGCTTTAGGTGTTTTTGTTGAGCGATTGAGTGTTTAATTTCTTTTTGTAATTGCTCTAAATGTAATTGTTGTTCGCGATGAATTTGTCGAGTTTCGGTTAAGTTTTCTGTTACATTCTTGACTATTAAAGAATCTTCTCCTATTATTCGGTCTATGTCTGATAAGATGGCATCTATCTCTGTCAAACGCTCCTTAAGTATTTCTCCTTCACTAGAATCATTAACCGCAACCTTGCCAAAATGCAAGCTAGAGCGAGAAGATTGGCTTCCCCCTGTCATTGCCCCACTAGTTTCTAAAATTTCACCTGATAAAGTGACGATACGACATTTTCCGAGGTGATAACGGGCATTATCAAGAGTATCAAAGATAATTGTATTGCCAAAAACGTAAGCAAAGATTTTTTGATAACGCGCTTCGGTATTAATCAAATTAACCGCAAGATCGATAAAGCCAGGAGTATTTCTTAAGCGCGAAATATCTAGCGATTTGGGAGCTTGAATCTTATTTAGGGGTAAAAAAGTGGCTCTTCCTGCTCGTTGTTGTTTTAATAACTCAATCCCTGCTGCTGCAACGCGATCGCTTTCTACTACTATATAACCTAATCTTCCTCCCGCAGCCGTTTCTAAAGCTAGCTGATAACGGCTTGCTACTTCTGCTAACTGCACGACTAACCCATGTACTCCTGTTAAATTAGCATTTAAAATTACTTTACTAGCATAAGTACCTTGGGCTTCTTGTTGGGCTTGTTTTGTTGCTTCTAGTTTATCTAACTGTCTTTGTTTGTCTCGTTGTTCCTGTAATAAACGCCGTTGGGTATCCTGTTGCAAATTGCGATCGCTTTCTATTTCTGAAAGTTTTTGTGCCAAATCTTGAATAGTATTAGCAATAGTTTTTACTTCATTAGTTAAAATTTGTTCCTGCTGTTGCTTCTGAACTAATTCCGCTGTAACTGTCTCGAACAACTCAGTTTCTTCGGTAATTTTAGTAATTAATTGAGACAGTTTTTCGGTAATAGTTGCTTGTTCAGTACGTTGGGGATTGAGAATATTTTGAATCTGGGTAATTTCTCTAGTTAAATTAGCTTGTTCTTGTACCCAAGCCTCACTAGCAGAGGCGATTGCCTCTGCCATTTCTCTTCTTTCTGCTAATTCATTTCTTGCTGCTTGATACTGTTGTAATAATTGAGGTACAGTTTCAGTCTCTAGACAATTTTTAGTTGCTGTAAGTTGCGCCAATTCTTGTTGATATTGAGTCAGATTTTCTTGGGTTTTAACTAAAGCCAATTGTTTTTGTTCGCAACTTATTTGTAACTCTGCTTGTCGTTGTTGCAATTGATGCTTTTTCGCTTTTTGAGTAGCTAGGCGTGAGGCAATAGATAATTGTTCTTCTTCCCCTAAAGCTTTAACCCGACTATTTAACCGTGCCAAATTACTGCTAGTTTCGGCAATCTCACTTTCAAGTTGCTCTAGTTCTGTAGTTAATAATTCTCGCTGCTTATTCCCTTCGCTAATAGCTGTTTGCAATTCCTCTTGCTGTTGCAAAAGCGATCGCCAGACTAAAATAACTTCTTGTTGTTTTTTTACTTGTATTTGCTGTTTTAAATCCCGATATTTTTCAGCTTTAAGGCGATCTGCTGCCAAACGTTCTTTAGTAGTAACTAATTCTTGGGCGATGATTTGACAATGCTCTTCTCTCTCTTTAACCTTAGCTAAAGTTTGCTTCGTTTGCTCAATTTTGCGGTCAAAAGCTGCGACTCCTGCCAACTCATCAATAATCTCTCTTCTTTCCCTGGTGTTCATGTTGATAATCCGGGTAACATCCCCTTGCAACACTACGTTATAACCTTCAGGATAGATCCGCAGCTTTTCTAACTGTTCGTGTAACTCCGTCACCGTCACCACTTGCCCATTGATATAAAAAGTCGAAGCATAATTCCCCTTTTTATTGACTCGTAACCTACGAGTTACCTTCCATTCCCCAGCATCATTAGTAGCGATCGCTGCTGATTCGGGCTGTTCAAGGTTAACCTTGCTCATCGTTACTCTGTTGTGAAAAGGAGGAGAGAACCCATCTTGAAAAGACTCCACTTCCTCTGACTGCAGAATGTGGTCAACCGCAAGCCAAGGGGCTGTCTCCTGGTGTACCCTGTGGAGTTGATCCGCTTCCCCGTCCGCCTTTTTCAGGCGGGGAACGGTTGACCGCGAGGGATGCCGACGGTCAGTCGGCATATCCAACAGCGCCATTGGACATGGCGAGGAAACCTCGCCGTCGGGAGCGCTCAATTGCGGTGTTGACTTCGTCAAATCAAAAGTCACCGAAACAATAGTTTCCGCAACCCGACCACTGCTATTATGCTTACTGTTAATTAGATCGGGGAGGCGATCGGCACGCATTCCCTTAGAACTCGATAACCCCAAACAAAACAACAAAGCATCTAAAATATTGGACTTTCCCGAACCATTAGGTCCTGAAACAACGGTAAATCCTGGCAAAATAGGGATTCTGGTCGAACCACCAAAAGATTTGAAGTGATTGAGTTCAACACATTTAATATGAACCATAAACAGTGATGTGAGTAACAGAAGCTACAAATACTAAAGATAATAACGAATCGTTGCTATTTTCTGTTAAAACAGATAGTCAAAAGCTTAAAATTAAAAACTGCTAATTTATGACTCCCTCTCAAATTAAAGTTCCTTTTGTCGATCTCAATTTACAACATCAGCGGATTCTAACTGATATCGAACAAGCGATCGCTCAAGGAATCGCCAGAGGAGACTTTATTCTCGGTCAAGCTTTAGCGGAATTTGAAATCGCTTTTGCCCAAGCTTGTGGCGTAAAATACGCTATCGGAGTAGCTTCTGGCACAGATGCGATCGCCCTTGGCTTACAAGCTTGTGGTATTGTACCAGGAGATGAAGTGATCGTCCCGACTAATACTTTTATTGCTTCAGTTATCGGCATTTTACACGCAGGAGCTAAGCCAATCCTTGCAGAATGCGATCGCCATACTGCCCTCATCGATCTAGCAGCAGCAGCCAAGCTCGTTACCCCTCAAACCAAAGCCATAGTACCAGTTCATCTCTATGGACAAATGGTATCGCCGACTCAGTTACAAGATTTTGCGACAACCCATAACTTAATAATTTTTGAAGATTCTGCCCAAGCTCATTTAGCTCACACCGAAGGTTACTGTGCAGGTGCAATCGGTAAGGCTGCTGGTTTTAGTTTCTATCCAAGTAAAAATCTCGGTGCTTTTGGTAATGGCGGAATCGTTACCACTAATGATGCCTCCGTCGCGCAAAAAATGCGGAGTCTGCGTAACTATGGCGCACCCAAAAAGTATTTTCATACCGAATTAGGTACTAACAGCCGTCTTGATACCCTACAAGCAGCCATTCTCAATGTCAAGTTACCTTATTTGTCAGCTTGGAATCAACAGCGCAATCAAGCAGCACAATACTACGATCGGCTTTTACAACCCCTCAAAGCAGACAATATCTTTCCTATCGCGAATCTTACCGATACAGGTCATGTGTACCATCTTTATGTAATTTGTCTTAATTCACATCTTGGTGCTAAACGAGAGCTAATTCAACAGAAAATGGCAGCAAGAGGCATTCAAACTGGAATTCACTATCCCATTCCCTGTCATCTACAACCAGCATATCAGTTTTTAGGTTATCAACTAGGCGATTTTCCTTTAGCAGAAACCCTATGTCAAAATATTTTATCATTACCAATGTATCCAGGCATCACCGAACCCCAGATGGAATTAGTAATTGAGGAATTATCAACCATTATAGATATTTTATTAAAGTCCTAGTTATTAGTTCTTGATTCGCTTTACTCTAGAAACTCACTAACACTCCTGATAATATAGAGGCAATAATTAGATTATCTTGACAAAATGTTATGGAAACTACGAGAAAGCTGGATTTTTGGGTTGAAGGAAAGCTTTTTGAGTATTTAACTATTGGCTTATTAATAATTCTTTATGCTCCTGTACTAATTCACTGGTACGATGGCTGGCTCAATAAAAGTATTAGTATCGAGCATGAATATTTTAGTCACGGGATGATTGGCTTTCCTTTTGCTGTTTACATTACTTGGCTCAAAAGAAAAAAGTGGCAAAAACTTAAAAATCTCACTAATCCTTGGGGCGGTTTTTTGTTAGCTTTAGGAATAATCTTTTATCTTACAGGAGTATCAGAATTAGTAAATTTATCTCTCCCAATTATTTTAAGCGGAATTTGTCTTTGGTTTAAAGGCATACCTGGACTAAAACTATTAGCCTTTCCTTTATTACTAGTATTATTAGCAACCCCTAATTCGCTTCCCTATTTAATAACTCCTTTAACTTTACCCCTGCAAAAATTTATTGCGACAACAGCAGGATTTATCTTATTACAATTTGGCGTTGACGTTACTGTCGAGCAAATTTATTTGACAGTAGGAGGCAGGTTAGTAGAAGTAGCTCCTTATTGTGCTGGCTTGAAAATGCTATTTACAAGTATTTATGTAGCTTTGATGCTTTTGTATTGGACAGATAATCATCGCAATAAACAAAAAGTTTCGTTACTTTTGCTGGGGTCAATAGCTATTAGTGTGATTGCTAATATTATTCGCAATACTATTTTGACTTTTTTCCACGGCAGTGGACGAGATCAACTTTTTGATTGGTTACACGAAGGCTGGGGAGGCGATATGTATTCTGCTTTAATGTTAGGCACAATCGTTTTACTACTCAACTTGATCGACCAAGACCACTCTGAACCTAGTAAATCTATCTAAATAGCCCTCAAATCAAAGCAAAATTCAGCAAAACTCAATCTAGTTTCATGGTTTCAATTCGTCAACTTTTACCACTTCCCGAATATGCAACGCCAAAAAATTAGTTGGTTAGGGACTTCCAAAAGCCAAATAATCACTCGGACAGTTTTATTAATGCTATTATTGCTCGCCATTACTTTAGGTGCATTACCTGGTTATTGGCAAGGCGGAAATTGGCGTTGGTCTGATTTACCCGAAATTGCCAATGTTGAGCAAATGAGAAATTTGCGAGACTCAGGGATCAATCTAGAGCGTTGGCAAACTACCCAACAACAAGAAATTCCCGTTGGCGGTAATAAGTGGTCGGTGCAAGTTATTCGCCAAAATCAATCCAAGCCTATTGTATTATTATTTTTACCTCAGACTTATTATTTGAATAAACCCTATGTAGAGTGGTTAGATATCAATGGATTAGAAAGATGGAAAACCGATTCTTATAGTAATTTGAAAGTAAAACTAGCAGCAGGAAATACTGTCAAAGCGCGCTTTTTCCGTGCCTGGAATCGCCAACAAACTTTTGCTGTTATCCAATGGTATGCTTTTCCTTTTGGCGGTCATTATTCTCCTACCATCTGGTTCTTACAAGATCAATTAGCGCAACTACGGGGTCGTCGAGTCCCGTGGGTTGCTGTTAGTTTTAGAATTCCCATAGAGCCTCTAGGCGAAAAAGAACGAGCCATCCCCCAAGCTCAATCTTTAATAAGAGAAATTCAAGCTAATCTTAAGGAAAATATCTTCGATGTCTCTTAATAAAACTTTACTATTAACTTTTTTATCTGGCGCTGTAAATTATGGCTTATTAATTACTCCCAGCTACAGTCAAGATTTAATCAAATTACCGAAAGAAGCCCAAAACAATCTTACCCCCCCAACCCTTGAACCTGCGCCCGCCACATTTAGCCCCGAAAATCCGCCTCCTACTTTAGAGTCAAGTGGTTCTTCTCAACAATTTGAGTTGTATCGTTTAGATACAGGAGATGGAGTTAGTATTACAGTACCGACATTTCCCGAATTTAATGCTGTAGTTACTTTAGATGAGCAAGGAGAAGTGATTATTCCGATTTTAGGGCGAGTGACTCTAGCAGGACTCACCATCTCAGAAGTAGAAGCTAAAATCGCCTACGAACTAGGACAAAGATTTTTACAAGAGCAACCAGAAGTGTTGGCAATTTTAACTTTAAGTCGTCCTGCTCAAATCACGATTTTAGGGGAGGTCGTGCGACCAGGTTTTTATGGGTTTCAGGCTGGCGCACCTCTAAATGTAGCACTCCAATCAGCAGGTGGCACAACGCAAGAAGCTGACTTACGCTCGGTCAAGGTGCGTCGGACTCTGGTTGATGGTACAGTTATCGAACAAGATGTCGATCTTTACTCACCGTTACTTACAGGACAAGAAATCCCAGGAATTTTCTTGCAAGGAGGAGATACCATAATTGTCTCCCGATTAAAAGTCGGAGAGGACCGTACTTATGACCGAAGTTTAGTCGCAAACAGCACTTTACCCCAGCCCACAATCACAGTGCGGATTTTAGCACCAGTAAGTGGTAGAGGGGGAGGCGGAACAACATTTGGTAGTATAGTATTACCTAATGGTAGTACTTTTATTGAGGCGATCTCCGCTTTACCCACCTTTGATAATCTGCTAATTAAACAGGAGATTGCTTTATTACGTTTCGATCCAGAAACGGGAAAAGTTGTTTCTCAAAAACTTGATGCTGAAGATTTGATTCGAGATGGTGATTTTACCCAAAATATTCTCTTACAGGATGAAGATGTAATCATCGTTAGTCGTAACTTGTTAGGTCAAGTGATTAATGCTTTCGATCAGATTACGCAACCGATACGCAGTGTATTTGGCTTCCGCAACTTTTTTGAAAATATTTTTAACTAAATGCCATTTTTAAGATTTGAATTTAACCAGAAACTTTATTAGTCTTGAATTTATCGCTTAAAATTATCAATTGCCCTCCAAAGATTTGGCTCAATTATTATGACTCCGCCGATTATCAAACGTTTTCTCTTCTCTTGGGAACAAAACAAGTTAATAGGTATTGGAATATTTCTCTTAATGTTGGGAGGTTCAATCGTGATTGCGCTTCAACCAGAACCCCCCGCACCTGACACGACATTTCGCGCCAGAGGCGAACTGGCATATAGTAACCCACCTCCTTTGTTTACCAGTACAGGAGAGCAACTACAACAAGAAGGAAGACTGATCGATTTAGATATCTTACTGTCTTCATTACCTGTACAAACCAGAGTGCAAAACAAGCTGCGATTAAATAATCGCCAAATGGCAGAGGTTTTCCAAGATAAACTGACTATAGCACCGCCTCAAGAAGGTAATCCTCAATTTATCACTCTAGAATATACCAACGCAGCTAGCGAAGAAGAAGCCGTTAGTGTTCTCAGAACCATCATGGATGAGATGGTAGAACAAAGTCGTTTAGTTAATACTTCTCAACTTAGAAGTCGCATCGCAGCTTTAGAAAAGCGTTTGTTTGAAGTTCAAAGAGAGCTAGCAGCAGCAGAAGAAGCCTTTTACCGTTTTATTAGCACTGAAGGAACATCTTTATTAGCAATTCAGGATGGTAGCTTATTTAGTAGTATTACAGGAGCGCAACAGCAACAAAGACAAATTACCTTAGTCTTAGAAGAAATTGAAGGTCAAATAGACTCGATTGTCGAACAACTTGGATTAGACCCCGATCAAGCATATACTGTTGCTGCTTTGAGTGCCGATCCCTTTCTCGCCAATTTACAGGCGCAAGTTACCGAAATTAGAGCGCAAATTCGGAATTTTGAACCAGACTTACGCCCCGATCACCCCAATATGAAGGCATTGACCAAAAGATTAAATGCCCTTGAAGCGTCAGCCCAAGAAAGAGCCACGGAAATTTTAGGTTCTAATCCTCGATATACCCCATTACCTGGGCAATTACGGGAAAATAGTAGTCTCGATCCTGCAAGACAAGAACTGGCGAATACTCTAGTTCTGTTAGAAACCCAAAAAGAGGGAATCTTAAGACAGCTAAGCTCAGTTCAAGAAACAGAGCAAGAATTGCGACAGCAATACGAGCAATTTCCTGACCGTCAACTGCGACAAGCTCGTTTGGTTCAAGAAGTAGAGGCAAAAAGAGCCTTATACCAAACTATTGTCACAGCTTTAGTCGATGCTCAATCAGCCGAAGCCGAAACTACAGGTAGCTATACGATCGCACAATCTCCTAACGCCGAAAAAATTGCTACCGCCTTTGCACCCACTAATCGCCTGTTGATTTTGGCTGCTGGGACAGGAATTGGTTTAGTCGCAGGAGTAGGGGCAATTTTCTTATTGGCTTTATTAGACGATCGCCTCCATACACCTCAAGAATTGCGAGAATTGTTAGTGGCAAGAGATGTTCCTGTGTTGGGGAATATTCCTCATATTACTTGTTCTCATGCGAGTCAAGAAGAAAAAGCAGTTATTTTAGATCCAGATTCTCATTATCTCGCTTTTTATGAAAGAATGCGGATTAACTTACTCCGCTATACAGCCTCTTCGACTAAGGTAATTTTAATCACTAGTGTTGATGACAAAGAAGGCAAGAGTGTTAATGCTTACAATCTGGCGATCGCTACTGCTAATGCTGGGAAACGCACCTTATTGATTGAAGCGGATTTACGTTCTGCCTCCAATACTCGCTGGGTCGATTTAGAACCCGATCTAAACGCTTACAACGAACCTCTAAAATATTACAGTCACCAAGACAATCATCATCATGAGTCACAGCAAGAGGCGGTTCGCTTAGTGCCTAGTGTTCCTAATTTGTATGTCGTTCCTAGTCCTGGGAAATTAAGACAAGTATCAGCTATTATCGAATCTAATGAATTAGGTCGTTTTATTGAAAATGCCCGAAATTTATTTGATACAGTAATTATCGATACACCTTCTTTGTCTAAGTGTAATGACGCTTTATTGCTCGAATCTTTAACCGATGGCATAGTTTTAATCACTAGACCAGGTATTTCTAGGGGAACGATGTTAGGAGAAACCATCGATCAATTTACCGAATTAGAAATACCAATCCTAGGAGCAATTATTAATGATTTAGAACATACTGTACCAGCTTCTGAGCTAACAACTGCGGATGACTCGTCTGAGACAACTGATAGAACTGAAGCTAATAATGTTGAGGTGGGCTAGTCATCACCCATTGATGACAAGTTAAGCTAGCAAGAAAAAAGTCAAGCACTACAAGTAGTGTTTTATTAATTGAATAACACTGGATGTAGATCAAGATTGATTTCTAAGTTTCCCCTCCAAGAATTCTTCAAAAGCTAAAAGCTAAAAGCTAATAGCTAATAGCTACGAACAGATTGACAAACATCGTAGTCCCTTAACTTGTCACGAATGGTCATCACCTCATCACCTCATCATTTATTAGGGAACAGGCAACAGTTGACAATGAATTTATTAATTGGTACTAAATATTCAATGCTTTTTGATGTTTTACAAGGGATGCTTGAAATTACTTAATCAGATACTAAATTCTTTGGTTTTAGGATTAGTAATAGCCTTTGATGCTACTAACGTCAAAGCAGCAGATAAAATTGCGTTTAATTATCCTCCTTTTGGCGAATTTTATATTTATATCGAAGATTTAGCTAGTTTTGTTGAGCAAGATAAGATTAATTCTCGATTAAATTATTTTATTAAGAATTTAAATACTGAACAAATAGATCGCCTACAAAGTATTTTGGGGCAAGAAATTGCTTTAAATCCTGTAACTGTATATCGTTTTACTAATAGTTCTGTAGGAAAAATAACTCTTCAACAACTAACAAAAATTATTAAAAGTGACTCAATAAAAAACTTAGAGATTGATGCTGAAATTTCTCAGGATCTTTTAGCTCTGCGCGGAGCAATTAATCAAGCTGCTAATCATCCTGATGGGTTTACCTTACTCAATGTTTTACGCCAGTTTCCACTACCAACAATTTATTTAGATTTATCAGAAACTTTGAGTTTAATTGAAACAGGAGAGCGACTTTTAGAGCAAAGAGAACTGATAATTAATTTTGTTCAATCAGAAGCAAATATTAAAGAGCGAACTATTACAGCCAAAGAATCTAATTTATCTTTACCAGGTAACTATCAGTGGGAGCGATTGAGTTTAGCTTTTGATAATCCGCAACGGATTAATTCTAGTTTCTTTGAGCTTTATTTACCCAAAACTGCGCAACCAGTACCTTTAATTATTATTTCTCACGGTTTAGCTTCTGACCGTAATACTTTTGATTATTTAGGAAAACATTTTGCTTCTTATGGTTTTGCAGTTGCGATTCCCGACCATAATACTACTAATTTTGAACAATTTGCCCGCTTTTTATCAGGTAAAGCCAAACTTCCCCAAGCAGAAAATTTAATTTTGCAACCTTTAGATATTAAATATCTTTTAGACTGGTTAGAGTCTGAATCTCAAACTAATCAAAGATTGAAGCATAAAATTAATTTACAACAAGTGGGATTAATCGGACATTCTCTTGGTGGTTATACAGCTTTAGCTTTAGCAGGAGGCGAATTTAATTGGAAAAAAACGCAACAACAATGTTTAGTAAATCAGGAGCAGAATTTCTGGCTTAATTTGTCACTTTTTATCCAGTGTCTTTTACCAGAATTATCAAATAAAAATTATCAACTTGTTGATTCTCGGATTAAAGCGGTAATTGCCATAAGTCCTTTTGCTAGTGTTATTTTTGGACAAGAAGGAATGGCGCAAGTTTCAGTTCCCACAATGATGATATCTGGAACAAAAGATCCGATTACTCCCGCTGTTCCCGAACAAATTTATCCTTTTACGTGGCTGAAAATCCCCAATAAATATTTACTGTTAGTTGCGCCTGCAAATCACTTTAGTTTTTTAGAAGAAGGAGTAGGAATTTTACCAGTTCCAGATTCTTTGGTAGGGTTAAAACCTAGTGTAGTTTATCCAGGACTCAAACATTTTACTACAGCTTTTTTTCAAGTTCATCTGAATCGACAGTCAGAAGCTAAAATATATTTACAACAAGGTTATGCTAATTATTTTGCTAATCCAGAGATTAAGCTCGATCTGATTAGGTTTATCGATAATTTTCAGTTACAATAATTTTTTTGCTCTCTTGTTATGGATAATTTTCCTGACTTTACTAGTTATGGCTATCAGGTTATCGAACAGATAAAATCTCCTACTTTAACAGGACAGTTTATTGGAAAAGCTAAAAATTTAAAAACTA
>DAXETX010000093.1:0-3425 GCA_051155735.1 Xenococcaceae cyanobacterium | reverse complement strand
AGAGCAGCCGAAGACCCAGAGTTTGAAACTTTTTATACCAAAAATATTCTGTTGAACGAAGGTCTAAGAGCTTGGATGGCGACTCAAGACCAACCCCATCAAAACTTTGAATTTCCTGAAGAAGTCTTACCTCGCGGTAACGCACTATAAAGAATTTAGCTAGAAAATAAATTCAATAGTTGTTTTTAGCCCCTTAATGAGGGGCTAATTTTTTGTTTTTTATGGTACTACAGAGACTATTTGTTGAATAAATTGTTGATGATCTACTACTGGCTTAGAAATATAACCATCTGCGCCACTCTGTTTTAAAAAAGTTTCGCGATCGCCCTGCATGGCGTGGGCTGTGACCAAAATGACTGGTAAAGAGGCGGTTTCAGGATTAGATTTCAACATCTGAGTAATTTTAATGCCATCGACAGGAGTTCCTTGATACACGCTATTAGCTAAAGACACATCCATCAGAATCACATCGATTTCTCCAGACTTGGCAAATTTTAGGACTTCTTCAACATCCTCTGTGCCTCTAACCTCTAATCCACCTCGTTTAGTCAAAATTTTGGCAAAAACCCGAAAGTTAATCGGATCGTCTTCTACAATCAAAACTGTTGTCATAGTAGATATTAATTATCAAAGTTTTATTTATTTAAGAGATACAGAGCTAAATTGTAAGAATAATTGGGCAAAGACCCAAATCAATTGTGGCTTAAAAAAGCGAGATAGCAAAGTTTTTTGTTTCCTATACTATTATTTCGCTAGAGTCGAAAATTATGTATTTGACTATAAAATCAACTTGTATTGTATATTGGGATCAACATAGAGGAGAATCGTGAATGGCAAAACAGCTTAACCTACTAGGAAATGGTCAAATAATTCCTACCGCGCTTCATGTAGAGATGGAGAGGTCTTATCTTGAATATGCCATGAGCGTTATTGTGGGAAGGGCATTACCTGATGTTAGGGATGGACTCAAGCCAGTACATCGAAGGATTCTCTATGCCATGTATGAACTGGGACTAACCCCAGACCGCCCTTATCGTAAATGCGCCCGTGTTGTAGGTGATGTCTTAGGAAAGTACCATCCCCACGGCGATCAAGCAGTTTATGATGCTTTAGTCAGAATGGTGCAAAATTTTTCAACTCGCTATCCCCTTTTAGATGGACATGGCAATTTTGGTTCGATCGATAACGATCCGCCAGCAGCAATGCGGTACACCGAAACTCGGCTTGCGCCTATCGCTTTTGAAGGGATGTTAAGCGAGATTGGAGAAGCAACGGTAGATTTTACGAGCAATTTTGACAATTCTCAACAAGAACCCGTAGTTTTGCCCGTACAATTGCCAATTTTATTGCTCAATGGCTGTGCTGGTATTGCGGTGGGAATGGCAACTAATATACCACCCCATAATTTAGCAGAAGTAGTTAATGGCTTGATCGCATTGATCGATAAACCTGAGTTACCAGATGAGAAATTGAGGGAAATTATTCCTGGTCCTGATTTTCCCACAGGCGGAGAAATTGTAGAAACTGCTGGCATTGAAGATGCTTATGCTACAGGTAGAGGAATTATTAAAGTTCGAGGTATTGCCAAAGTTGAAACTATTGTTTTAAAAGAAAAGAAACGACGCAAAGAAAGAACCGCCATTATCGTGACCGAATTGCCTTATCAAGTAAATAAAGCTGGTTGGATTGAAAAAGTTGCTGACTTAGTTAATCAAGGAAGACTTGAAGGTATTGCTGATATTAGAGATGAAAGTGATCGCACTGGGATGCGCGTGGTGATCGAAATTAAAAGAGATATTAAGGCTCAAGAAGTACTACACAAACTCTATCGTCAAACAGCACTTCAAAGTAACTTTGGGGCAATTATGTTGGCTTTGGTAGATAATAAACCAGTTCAGCTCAGTTTACGACAATTTCTGGCATATTTTCTCGAATTTCGGGAACAAACCCTAAGAAAACAATATAACAATGAATTAGAAGCTGCTCAAGCGCGATTACATTTAGTTTCAGGGTTATTAATGGCATTAAATAATCTTGATCAAGTAATCGAGATTTTAAGAAATGCTCCTGATGGCACTACAGCTAAGTATCGTTTAGAAGCAGAATTGAGCATTACTCAAGCCCAAGGAGATTCGATCTTAGCAATGCCAATGCGGAGACTCACAGGTTTAGAAAAACAAAAATTAATTACCGAACAACAAGAGTTAACACAGCGCATCGAATATCTAGAAACTATTCTCAATGAACGTCATGAACTACTAAAAGCACTCAAAAAAGAGTTACGCACTCTTAAACGCAAGTATGGAGATACCAGACGCACCAGAATAATCAACCCCAAAGTCAAACAAAGCAAAACTAATTCCCTTACTGCTACTAAAAAAACCAGATCAACTGAACCAAAATCTTCTAGTAACAAGGTTACTGCCAAAAATAGTCGCCAAAACGCCTCAAAAAATTCAAAATCGGCAATAATAGCACAACCGTCGGTTTTACGTCCCGAAAAACAGCCTCAAGCAACTCTTGTCATTACCGAAAATCAATCAATCTATTGGAAAAATCCTACTGCTACAACTGAGGTAGCTACTGCTAATCATCCAGAAAACTGGGCTATTGAGCGTCAAATTATCGGCGATCGCGAAAAAATTATTTTTGTTACTGATCTTGGTAAAGCTTATCCCATAGCTATTGCCGAGATTCCTCATTACCTAGAAAGCCAAAATACGACTACGTTAGATTTATTATCTCAAGCTGCTAAAAGAGAGGTAAAACAAACAGTAGCTCACTTTTTTCCGCTACAACCAGAAAAGTCGCTCGATCTAGTTTTACTCACTGAAAAAGGGATAATTAAGCGGATCTCTGCCTTAGAATTAAATGAGCTTGGCAATCGGGGTTTAGTATTAATTAAGCTCAAAGAACAAGACCGTCTCAAGTATCTTACTTTTACTAATGAAACTGAAGAAATTGCGATCGCTACTTCTGGAGGGAGAATTTTACGTTTACCAGTAAATGATCCCCAAATCCCTTTAATGAGTAGAAATGCTCAAGGAAATCAGTGTTTACGATTACGCTATCAAGAAACACTAGTAGGTTGTGTTAGTGCTACGAGTCAAGACAACTCGATCTTAGTTTCTCGCTTGGGCTATGCTAAATGTCTGCCTCTGAATAAATTGCGACTTTCCCGTCGCGGAGATATTGGCACTCAAGGAATTCAATTTAGTCATCAACAGGATCATTTGGCAGGAATGCTCTTAGCCAAGCCAAATTATAATCTACGGTTAACCACTAACTTCAATAATCACATCATCGTCCCCACTAATGCGATCTCTGTCGAACCAAAAGATAGTCAAGGTACTAAGATAGCAAAGCTAAAACCCCAAGAGACGATTATGAGTTTAAATTTGCACTAAGTTACTTATTTGTTGTAT
>DAXETX010000092.1:0-2855 GCA_051155735.1 Xenococcaceae cyanobacterium | reverse complement strand
TAATAGATTTGCCAGAATGGTCAGATCGAACCATCAAACCCTTATTAGTGATCGGAACAATTTTTGTGGCGATCGCCAGCACTCAAGAAGTTAAGGCAGCGAATTTTACAGTAGTCGCTAGGGGTCTAGATGGTCCACGAGGATTAACCTTTGGACTGGACGAGGCTTTATATGTCGCAGAAGCTGGACGCGGTGGTGAGGGTTCTTGTATTCCTTCTCCGAGTATTCAGGGAGCGATATTATGTTACGGTTCTACAGGAGCGATCTCCAAGATCGGCAATGGGACAGTAGAGCGAGTCGTAACGGGATTACCCTCAGTAGCTTCTCTTAATTCTGTTATTCCTGATGGAAGTGATGCCTCTGGTCCTCATGACATTCAGTTTGATGCGAACGGGACTGCTTATGTCACTACTGGTTTAGCTAGCGACCCCGCTAATCGAGACAATCTTTTAGGTATCTCCGATTTCGGACAGATATTGGCAATCGACGACCTTAACGGGACTGCTTCTTGGACTCAGTTAGCCGATTTAGCCGAGTACGAACAAGACAATAATCCTGATGGCGATCTCAGTCTTGGCGGTGTTAATACTAACCCGTTCTATATGACCGTTCGGGGAGAAACCGCTTTGGCGGTTGATGCTGGTGGAAATGATTTGTTGTCGGTAGATCTCGACACAGGAGAAGTTAGTCTAGAAGCCGTTTTCCCTGCTAGAGATGTCCCTGCACCAGATGGAGAGACTATTTTGATGCAATCAGTTCCTAGTTCTGTAGCGATCGGTCCAGATGGGGCTGTTTATGTCAGTGAATTGACAGGGTTTCCCTTTCCGCAGCAGGAAGCCAAAATTTATCGCCTTGAGGATGGTACTCCAGAAATATTTCTGGATGGTTTTACCAACCTAATTGATTTAGCTTTTGCTCCCAATGGCGATCTTTATGTCTTAGAGTATGCAACTAATTCTGTGTTGAGCGAAGACCCCACGGGTGCTTTGATCCAAATCAAACCAAATGGCGATCGCAGAACTATTCTTAGTGAAGGATTGCTCAACCCTACGGCTTTAGCGATCGCTCCTGACAACAGCATCTATATTTCTAATCAAGGTTTTCTTCAGGGAGAAGGAGAAGTCCTTCGAGTTGAGGCTTCAACCCCCGAACCAACTTCCCTGCTAGGTTGGTTCGGGTTAACTGTTTGGGGGATTGCTTCTCAATTGCGGTCGAAGAAGAATCAGACGGGTAAGCGATCGCTCAATTAATGCTAATTTTGTCAAAAAAAGAAAGTTTTCTAATAGGTGGAGAAGAATTAAAATCAAAGATAACTAAGCTATTTGACACTCCCCGCTCTAAAGAGACGGGGATTCTTGGTTCAACGACTCGCCGTTAGACAGTAGGTTCGCACCAACTGCCCAAGGGGGCAAATCTCCCCAAGCGTTTAGGGAATATTCCCACGTTCCTCCATGCCCTGAAGTACGTAATGCTTTTTGCAAAATATTGACTGCTGCGTTTCTGTCCCTACACATCTGTGTAGAGCAAATATTGCATCGGTGAGTTCTGGTACTTAAACTTTTTTGAACCTTAGCACCACAAACACTGCAATCAACAGTCGTGTATTGAGGTGCTACAGCAATCGTTATTTTGCCAAACTTAACCCCAAAATATTCAATCCAATATCGTAATTTACGCCATCCCATATCTTGAATAGACTTAGATAGCTTGTGGTTACGGATCATATTTTTTACCTTTAAATCTTCATAAGCAATCAAATCTGCCGATTGAGTTACGTAACGGGCTAGTTTTTTTGCCCATTCTTCACGCTGCCTACTTACTTTAAGATGAAGTTTAGCCAGTTGTTGTCTGGCTTTTTTATAGTTATTAGACTGGGGTTGTCCTTTACAAAATTTTTTCGATACCCGCCGTTGAAGTTTAGCTAATCGCTTTTCTGCCGTTCTATAGAATCTAGGGTTTGGCTCTTGATATCCCGTGTGATCGACATAAGCATATTTTAATCCCATATCTAAACCAAGAGCTTTCCCTGTTGGTTCAACAGTTTCTCTGTTGTCTATATCAATAGAAAACTGGCAGTAGTAACCATCTGCTTTACGAACTAATCGAACTCGCTTAATTAGCTTATCTTCGTAGAATCGTAAATCGTGAGTACCGATTAACTTGACTCTACCAAGGCCTTTTTTATCGCTAAAAGTAATATGCTTACAAGTGCTTCTATCCAGTTTCCATCCAGTAGTTTTGTATTCTACAGAACGAACATTTTTCTTAAAACGTGGGTAGCCCTTCTTACCTGGTATTTTTTTTTTGCAGTTATCAAAAAACCGCGAGATAGCAGACCAAGCTCTTTCGGCTGCTGATTGTCTTGCCATTGAATTTAATTCTGAGGCAAAGCTAAATTGTTGAGCTAATATCTTGCAATGTTTATTGAGGTCATATCTTCCTACTCCTTGATTATCCATCCAGAATCTAAGGCATTTATTCCTGATGAACTGAGTGGTTCTAATAGCCTCATCTATAGCTTGACATTGCTTTGTTTTAGCTTTGATTTTAAATTCCAAGACAATCATATTTATGCCATTTATGATGGCATAAATACTGTATCATAAAAAAACATTACTGCCGATTTTAATCGGCGATGACCTCATATCCTTAAAAGAGGGCGGTTTTACGGTCTGCGATGATAATATTGCTGATCCAAGAGGTAATTATCTACACAAGGTTTCAAGCAAGCAATGTTAATTTCTATTTGTATTTGTACTTATCAAAGACCCGAAGGCTTAAAGCGTCTGCTTTATGGTTTGGCAAAGCTAACTTTTACTCAAGTAAAAACTCCTGATATAGAAGTAATTATTATT
>DAXETX010000091.1:0-2773 GCA_051155735.1 Xenococcaceae cyanobacterium | reverse complement strand
AAGCCTAACTTGTTCTGTAGGCTTTCGGTGTCATACCTGTAAATTGCCGAAACTGCTTGCTCAAATGGCTGTGGCTGTTAAACCCACATTCTAAGGCAATATCGACAATTAATCGATCTGTTTGTTTTAACAACTGCTTTGCCCGTTCTACTCGCTGCTGGCTCAAGTACTGGTGAGGAGTAGTTCCAATTGATTGCTTGAAGAGACGGCTAAAATGAAATGGGCTTATATCTAGTAATTGAGCCAAATCTGTCAGTTTGATGTTTCGCTCTAAATGAGTCTCAATATAATCTAAAACTTGTCGTAGTTGACGTGGCGGTAAACCACCCTCGTAAATTGGTAAACGAGGTTTGATCGTTCCGTGATGCCTAAGTAAATTTACTGCCAAGACATTACTCAAAGAATCAAGATAAAGTCTGTTGTTTAAAGGTTCTTGTTGAATTTCAGTTAGTAACATCATGCCAATTGCTTCAAGCTGGGGATTGCGAATCTGAAATTCTGGAAGTAATTCTAGGCGATCGGGATTTTGTTCAAGAGTTTCTCTGGCAACACTTTGCATAAACTGATGACTCAGCCGAATCTGTAAGCAATTTTCGTTATCTTCCCAGCGCGCAAATAGCAGCGTGTTGGCAGGAGTAATAGAAATGTCACCTTTTTGATACAGACCCGTATGGGTTTTACCATCTTGAGTCTGCAAATAGTAAATAGGACGGGGAGCAAGCGAGATAAACAGCGTGTGTTCACTCTCGAAATGACAATTCCCTTCTCCAGCAAGATTTTGCAACTGTTGGACTTGAATATGCTCCCAACGTTGAGATGGACTAGACAATTGGGATAAATTATTAGTTTCAGACCACTCGATAGCAGAATTTTTCATAATACAAGTCCAGTACTTATATTGCCAATTGTATTTAAGTTTTCGGGTTATATAGTATAAATAAGTGAATCAGTTTCAGGGCGATCGCTCTAATTGAAGCTAATTCAGCAAAATAGTTTAGAAAGCTTTCGGTAAATTCCAAAACGACTAAGACAAAAACTGACCGCAAGAATATAACAGTAGCGCAAGAATTAGAAAGTTAAAGCTCGATCTTTTCCCTAAGCTGAAAGAGTAATTTTTGAGGAGTAATAATCCCATCATGAAATTAGTTATTTTTGGTTCGACAGGGGGTACAGGTCGCCAAGTTGTCCAACAAGCATTGGAACAGGGACACATCGTAACAGCATTTACTCGCAATCCTGCCAAGCTCAAAATCCAGCACCCAAATCTCAATATTGTTCAAGGGGATGTAATGAATCTCCCATCAGTAGAGAAAGCGGTACGAGGTCAAGATGCAGTGGTATGTGTACTTGGAGCAGGTCAGAACATGACCAGCACCATCCGTTCTCAGGGAACAAGACAAATTATTCAAGCGATGGAAAAAGAGGGCATCCGACGCTTGATTTGCCAATCTACCCTTGGGGCGGGAGATAGCTGGGGCAATCTTAACTTTTACTGGAAATACATTATGTTTGGATTGCTGTTACGAAAACCATTTGCCGATCATCAAAAACAGGAAAATTATGTCCAGCAAAGCAGTCTGGACTGGACAATTATTCGCCCAGGAGCTTTTGTCGAGGGTACTAGAACAGGTAATTACCGACACGGCTTTTCAGGCAGCGATCAGACATCACAACTCAAAATTTCTCGTGGGGATGTTGCTGACTTTATTCTCAAGCAACTAAATGATGATAGGTATTTGGGCAAAACTCCTAGTTTGTCTTATTGAAACTATTCCAACTAAAAATTACTGGAGGCTCAATGGCTATTGTCGAGAATTTACGCTTACCTTTAATATTTGTTGCAGCTATTAGTAGTGCTTTGAGTGCTGGTATTTTCTTCGCCTTTTCAACTTTTGTGATGAAGGCTCTGGCACAGCAACCACCAGCACAGGGGATTGCTACTATGCAATCGATTAACGTCACGGTAATTAACCCTTGGTTTATGACAGCTTTTTTTAGTCCAGCTATAGCTAGTATTTTACTGACAATTTCTGCTTTACTGCGATGGGAGCGATCAGTTGCTATTTATTGGTTGGTAGGGAGTTTTCTCTATCTGATTGGTACGATAGGTGTTACGGTAGCTGGTAATATACCACTGAATGATGCTCTGGCAGTAGTCAGTCCAAACAGTGCTGAAGGAGCAATAATCTGGAAAAGATACCTGAATGATTGGACATTTTGGAATCACGTTCGGACAATAGCAGCAATTTCAGCAGCAGCAGTATTTGCGATCGCCCTGTGTTATCGGACAGGACTAACAACTCAAATAAATTAAAAGCTATGTTGGGTTCGAGGAGAAAATATTGTGAAAAAGGTAGCAGTATTTGGCAATGCTGGAGGCGGTAAGTCAACTCTCAGCAAACGTTTGGCAGAGTTGACTGGTTTACCCTTAGTTGCTTTAGACCTCATAAAGTACCAACCAGGAGGTAAAGAAGTTTCTGATGAGGAGTATCAAGCTGTTCATCACAAATTACTACAGCAAGACCAATGGATAGTTGACGGATACGGGTCATTGGATACAGTGTGGGAACGACTGGAAGTTGCTGATACTCTAGTTTATATCGACCTACCAGTTTGGCGACATTATTGGTGGGTAACGAAGCGTTTTTTAAAGGGTTTTTTTGTCCCCCCAGAAAACTGGCCTCAAAATAGTCCACTTTTGAGGGGAACACTGAACAGTTATTATACTGTTTGGCTGTGTAACAAGAAGCTAACGCCAAAATATCGAGAATAT
>DAXETX010000090.1:0-18178 GCA_051155735.1 Xenococcaceae cyanobacterium | reverse complement strand
TAATGGTGAATGAGTGATGAACCGATGTGCGATCGCCTTGGGCAGTAATTTGGGAGATTCTCGCCAAACCTTAGAAAAAGCCTTAGTTGCTCTCGACCAAATTCCTGGAATTGAGGTTCGGCAAATTTCTAGTTGGTATCAGACCAAACCTGTAGGTCCTCCACAACCAGATTATCTTAATGGCGCAGCCATTTTAACAATTCGACAAACTCCAGCGGAGCTATTGAGTTTATTACAAGCTGTAGAGTTGCAATTTGGCAGAGTTAGAAACCAAAAGTGGGGTGCGAGAACCTTAGACTTAGATATTATCTTATATGAAGCTTTAATTCTCAACACGCCCCAACTGACTATTCCTCATCCCTATTTTAACCAACGGGCTTTTGTTCTTGTGCCTCTTGCTGAAATTGCTGGAGATTGGCTCGATCCTGTTTCAGGAAAAACCATCGCTCAATTGGTCAAAAATGTTGATAGTTCTGGAGTAACCCAGTTACAATTTCCCGAAACTAAGGACAAGAAGTGATGGTACTTAGCCTTAGCACAATTTCATCTAAAGTATTTACCAGAAGCATATCAGAGCGATTCCGAGGTTGATTGGCGATCGCACTAAAAACCAGAGTGCCATATTGAGGATTTTCTACATAACCAGATAAAGCTCTAACTCCCCTAAGCGTCCCTGTTTTAGCCCGTACTGCCCCTTGAGTCGTACTATCAAGTAAGCGGTTTTTAAGAGTCCCAGTTTGTCCTGCTATGGGCAAAGAAGCTAAAAATAAGTCACTACCTTTAGCCGAAGACATGGCACGCAGCGTGTTTACCAAAGTTCTAGGAGTGGCTAAATTACTGCGCGATAATCCCGATCCATCCGCCATCCGATAGCCTTGAGGATCGACGCCGATTGTACTTAGGGTACTGACAACCGAAGAATAGCCTCCTAAGTAGCGCAGTAAAACATCCGCATAGGCATTATTACTCCGAAGATTAGTCGTCATAATCCATTCTCGAATCGAACGAGAGCGAATTTGCCCTTGAGGATTGAGTTTTTGTACTGCAGCAGCAGTAACTAATAGCTTAATATTAGAAGCAGGAATCATATAGGAATCGGGGTTTTTACTATAAATAGTTGACCCATTTAAGGACTGAACTAAGATCGCCCATTTACTACCGCTTAAAGCGGGACGTTCTAAAATCCGATCGATTACCGAGGGTAGATAATTAGAACAAATACCTGGATATTTAGTTTCAGGAGGGGGGACAAAAATTTCGATAGTTTCGGGAAGGTTCGGGTTTAGAGTTTGATTGGCTGCTGCTTTTGGGACATTAATCGCAAAAGTTAAGTTTAGGCAGGTAGCGATCGCAGCTACAGAATTTCTGCAACTAATAAATTTCATAGATTGGTGAAAAGGTAGAGGTTAAAGTACCCAAAGAATTTATTACCTGAAAAGGAAAGAGATTGATTTGGTTAAAGCTATTTTCGCTCACTCTTTCACGGTTCAAAATAATTGTTCGGATCTAGAACATGTCACCAAGTTTCTATACTATTACTTGCTAATCGTCAAGAAAAATGTAATTTTTGTTTATGAAACAAACACCCCATTTGCGATTTTGCCTCCAGCAACCTCAATCAATTTTGGTTTTAGTTGTTGCTACTGCTAGTTTCTTGGCTGGTGGCTGTCAGTTTCTCCCGCCAGAAACCGCAATTTTAGCTCAAGAAGAACAATCGCCAGATTCAGAATCAAAAACGATTACTACTGTTGATGTTGTTACAGCAGCACCAGAAAGTTTGGGAACAACGCAAGAATATATTGGCACAACTCAGCCTACGACTGAGTTATCCCTACGCTCTCAAGTCGCAGGAACTTTAACGAGTTTAGCTGTCGAAGTAGGAGATCAAGTGACTAAAGGTCAAGTTATCGGACAAATCGATGATCGCTTATTACTCAGTGTAGTTCAGCAAGAACAATCAGAATTAGCCAGTTTAGAGTCAGAGCTAACTAAAACCAAAATAGAAGTTAAAAATGCCGAAATTAAAGTACAAGAAGCTAGTGTAAGATTAAAACAAGCCGAAAATGACCGCGTTAGATATCAAAACTTGGCGCAACAAGGTTTAATTTCCCAACAGGAAGCGGAATCTTTTGCTACTGCTGCCGAAGTAGCTCAAAAAGCGGTGCTTTTAGCTGAAGAAGCGGTTAAGGTTGCCCAGCAAGATGTTACTTCCGCAATTGGTCGAGTTGCAGCCCAAAAATCAGTCATAGCTGAGTCTAGGCAAAGACAAGCTTATACGCAATTAATTGCTGAAACTACAGGAATTGTGACCCAAAAAGTTAGCGAACCAGGAAATTTAGTCCAAGAAGGCGAAGAAATTCTCAAAATTGGTACTTTTGACCCAATCCAAGTAGTAGTATTGGTATCAGAATTAGATCTGGATCATGTAGGAGTAGGACAAACTGTAGCCGTGAAGTTAGATGCTTTTCCCGAAAGCAACTTTGTCGGTCGAGTTAAACGCATTGCACCAGTAGCCAATGTAGCAACCAGACAAATTCCCATCGAAATTGTGATTGCTAATAGCCAAACTAAAATCAAGGGTGGCTTACTAACCAGAGTGAGTTTTAAAGCTTCTGATACTCCTCAAATTGCCATTCCTGAAACTGCGATAATTCAACAAGAGGGCAAAAACTACGTCTTTGTCCTAGCAGAAACCAATACTCAACAGAGAAAAGCCATAGTAACTAAACGCCAAATCCAATTAGGCGATCGCGCTAAGCAAAAAGTAGCGATTCTTCAAGGATTACAATCAGGAGAACAAATAGTTCTGCGTAGTAGTCAACCCCTGAATGATGGCGAAACTGTTGGTTTGAGTATTATTTCCGAATAAATAATTTACCAACTCCAAGATTCAATCCCAATCTCCTTCAGTGAATTTGGGATGGATTTGTTCTGCTTCAGGACATTCGTCGGCTACAGGAAGTTCCGCATTGTTTTTAGAAACAGAGGCAAGTTTTCGCATCACAGAACCAATACTATCAAGACGTACCATTTCTTCCCAAGAACTAATCTCATCGTCTTCTTCGGTTTCATAGCGAATGGTCACTAAATCTCCTTCAAAGTCAACAATTTGACCGTTATCGATCCATCTTTGTTGATCCCGCAAGAAAATACAAACCTCACGACCGTCTTGATAAAGCTGATAAATCTTGCGGTGTAACATCGCTTTCTCCTATACAAATAACCCCTATTGTAGTGATTACCTTAACTCTAATATTGCTATTGTGCCATAAACTGCCGAATCGAGTCGGAAAAATTAGGTTTAAAATTAGAGATTTTTCTAGATTCTTTTCTTCGCACTTTGAGCCAAAAGTGGCGTTGCTGATTTGAAGTATGAAATCGAAAGGTAATTTGTTCGTAGCTAAAAGCTAATAGCTATTAGCTATTAGCTTTTTAATCGATCTACTCAATCGTTTTAACGATAGAATCATCTCTGGATTCAGCAACGCCCCAAAAGTTAACCCCAGGATTGAGAGACTTCTAAAATATTGATTAAACAGGTTAAAAGTTCTTAACCAAAATGACAATTGACTAATTTATTGGTCAACTTCTACTGGCTGTTTTTAGTTGGTATAATTACGTAAATAAAACTTATTACCCCTTAAAATTCAGTGTTTTTGCTCAGAAAGCCCGAGACTTTTGGGCAACTTCGACATCGAAAATTCTTTTAAATATGCTCTTAATTATAATAGTTAGACTGAAGTAAAGCAGGGCTGGGAAATGACACTTACTAACTAGTTTGGCTAAATCCTCCCTAACTAAGGTCATCAATAACTTATGCTATTAATCCCAGCAGCTAAACATACAAGATATCGTCATTGATTCAAACCAATATTAATTTTCTTCTGAATGTCTTGGCATCGGAAAATCTAACTAAATTAAAATTAAGAACCAAAAAGATTTTGTCTAATTGAGTCTAGTTTATTTAATATTGATGAAGCAACAAAAACAATTATCGATGAATCAGCAAGAATTAGTCCTAAATCAACCACAAACGCCAAATTATGCCCCATTATTAATTGCTCCGACTCAAGTTTTGCGAGGGGAAAAGATTTTGAGTCAGTCAGGTGATGCGATCGCAGCTTGGGGTCAAAGACCTTTGATTGTCGGGGGGAATCAGACTCTAAAGTTGATTCAACCTGATTTAAAACCAATCATTCAAAAAGTTCAATTAGCAACGACTCAAGCTAGCTATTTTCCTGATTGTACAGAATCCTCTCTCATTAGGTTACAAAAAGCCGTCACCACCCATAAAGCCGATCTGATTATCGGTGTTGGAGGGGGCAAAGCTCTTGATACAGCCAAATTGTTAGCCCATCAATGTCAACTACCCATAGTTACAATTCCGACTTCTGGGGCAACTTGTGCAGCTTGGACAGCATTATCTAATATTTATTCTGAGACTTCAGCTTTTCAGTATGATGTTACCCTCGCTCGCTGTCCCGATTTACTAATTTTAGATTACAGTTTAATTCGTACTGCACCGCAAAGGACTTTAGTCGCAGGTATTGGAGATGCGATCGCTAAATGGTACGAAGCTTCAGTTAGTAGTGGCAATTCTACTGCTACTTTGACAATCGCAGCAGTACAGCAGGCAAGAATTTTACGAGATATTTTGTTGCAAAAATCAGCAGCAGCTTTAAAAAATCCTCAAGGAGATGACTGGCGCGAGGTAATCGACGCTACAGTCTTATTAGCTGGGGCGATCGGTGGTTTGGGGGGGGCTAATTGTCGGACAGTTGCGGCTCATGGGGTTCATAATGGTTTGACTCATATTCAGTCCGCTCACCAGGCACTTCACGGCGAAAAAGTAGCCTACGGAATTTTAGTTCAATTGCGTCTAGAAGAAATGCTCCAAGGAAATCAGTTGGCAGTTTCTGCCAGAAAACAGTTACTCGAATTTTACACTGAGATTGGGTTGCCTCAAACTCTCGAAGCTTTAGGTTTAGGTAATGTGAGTCTGATTCAATTACGTCAGGCTGCGGCGGTGGCTTGTCATCCTAATTCCGATCTGCATCGCTTACCTTTTACCGTATCTCCAGAACAATTAATGGCTGCAATGGTATCGACTAAAACTCCAGCAGAGTTTGCTTTAAGTAGAGAAATACCCCAGTAATTAAAAGACAGAAAATTCCTGCTGCTCCTGCTAAGGGTTGTTGATTAATACCAGTGAGCCAAACCCGTTCAGGTTGTTTGTAAGATAATATTTCAGCCGAATTTAAACAAGATAGACCCCAAATCCAACCTGTATGCAATCCCCAAGCTAGTCCTAAATTACCGCGATCTGCCAATCTTGCCCCGACTAAAACCATCCCCATCAACCACAAACCAGGTATTTGGGGTAGAGTGGTTTTTCTTTCCCAAACTAAGTGTAGTAGCGCGAATAGTAAGCTAGAGATTATTGCTGCTAACCAGTAAGAATCATCTTTAACTAATTCACTGAGCATAAAACCCCGAAATATTAACTCTTCAACTACTCCTATTACTAAAGCCAAAACTAAGATTGCTGGTGCAGTAGTCAACAGTTGGGGACGATTTTGCCAGTGCCAATTTACTAAGCCTAAAACTGACTCAAGATAAAAGACAATTGCTAGGGTAACTACTGCTAAAATTAAACCACTTCCCCAAGAGAGAAAAATTGTTCTGTTTATACCAAGTTCGCTAAAAGTCAGCCCTTGATGTTTAATTATTAGCCAGATAATTAGGGGAGCTAGAGGATAAAGGGAGACGAGGAAAAGTATTTTTTGTTTGATAGTCAAAGGGCTAGCTAACTGATAGTTAATCAATTTAGCTAGAGGTAGCGCGATGGGTAGCCAGGTAAGAATCCAAGCTCCCAAAAAAATAATTATTGTCAGTAGGGATGACCACATTATCTTGGCAGTAAAACAGAAATCACCTTTGCGATCAAAGGCGATTTATTGAAGATAAATTCTGAGATCAAGAACTAGTCTTCATCACCAATATCTTCATCATCATCAATTTGTTTAAGGTGAATGTGCTTGTAACCTAATTTAATTTCAAATTTGTCACCTTCTTTCAAATTCATCGCCTGAGTGTAGGTAGAACCAATCACAATTTGTCCATTTTTATGAACACTTACTTTATAAGTAGGTTCTCTACCTCGTCCGTCTTTAGCTCCTTCTGGATCGAGAGGAACTCCTTTTGCAGCTAAAACCGCATCATAAAAGTCAGTTAAATTGACACGAGTTTGATTATCTTTTGTAACAGTGTAATATCCGCAACGTTTTGCTGTTTCTCGTCTTGGTAAATGAGAAAGCTCTTTTACTTTTTGAAGTAGTGCCTTTCCTGTTAAAGGACTAGTGGCGGTTTCGGTCATAATTTTCTAAAATTACCTCTTACTTTTTTGAGTTTGTCAACTGCATAATTTAAGTATAATTGACACTATAAAAAATATACCTCTAAATATCTAGATTGTCACAATTTTTTTAGAGAAGTTAGAATTTTTTTGAGAATATGGTCGGCTAAAATTTGACTTATACTCATTCACAAAACTATTAAAGACTTAAAATGTTCTAGGTTTTATCGTCATAGCTTGTTTTGGATAATTTTGGGAGAGATTGCAATGGCTAATGTCTAATTTGTTGTAACGTCTTCTCGATTGAAGCGAGGGGTTGCTAAGAGGCGAAAAGTATTTAGAGGAATTTTTCAATCAATAGCGTCATTGTCCATAAAAATTTGGCAAATATGTCAAGGAGATTTGGGAACGTTTCGAGCTAAATTGTCGGTTATGTCCCGATCTCTTAGCCGACACAAATTGAGCTGCCAAAAAAGCGAATAAAAGTATTAATTCCTGGATGGATGAGGTATTGAGCGAAAAAGCTAACTCTTTGTAATGACCTATAAAAGGTTGCAGACTTTATCTTGTCTAAGAGATTATTGTCCTTTGCTATATCCCACATTCCGCAGAAATCAAAAAGCGACTGAAGAATTAATTTGAGATAGAAGAAAAAGTATCAAATAAATCTAAATAACAGAAAAAGTTGATGATAGGTTAAAACCATGACACTATCAACACCAGAAATCAAAGTCAAAGACCTGGATCATTATGGAATCATCGCAGGAATAATTGATGAAATCGGATTAGTCGAGGAAATAGACAAAATGATCGCTCCTCATGGCAACCAAAAAGTCACCACAGGACAAGAAGTGAAAGCCATGATTATCAATGGCTTGGGGATGATTAGCTCCCCATTATATCTTTTCCAAAAATTCTTTGAAGGTAAAGCGACAGAACATCTGTTAGGAAACGGAATAGAACCAAAACATCTCAATGATGATTGTCTAGGTAGAGCATTAGATAAATTGTACCAGGAGGGAGTCACCAAAATCTTTGTGAGGCTGGCATTAACAGCAGCCGAGAAGATGGGAGTACAGACTAACAGTTTACATTTGGATTCGAGTTCATTTCACGTCGATGGAGAATATCTCGAATCAGAAGAAATAGACCCAGAGCCAGGAAAAATCAGAATCAAATACGGTTATTCGAGAGATCCTCGACCAGACTTAAAGCAGTTCATTATCGATCTGATGTGCAGTGGAGATGGAGATGTACCTTTGTCCCTCAGAGTTGCAGATGGAAATGAAGCAGACAAAAGTGTGTTCCCCAAATTAATTCGAGAATTCAAACGAGAATGGAGTCTAGAGACATTATTCGTCGCCGATGCTGCTCTCTACAGCGCGGAGAACCTTCAGCAAATCCAGTCTTTACAATGGCTTTCACGAGTACCTGCAACAGTTAAAGAAAGCACTACTTTACTGACATTGCCAGATGAATTGTTTAACCATAGCACTATAGATGGATACCTGATTGCCGAATGTGGCAGTTACTACGGAAGTGTTAAACAACGTTGGTTAATCATCGAAAGCGAAAAACGAAAACAATCCGATCTTCATCAATTATCCAAACGTCTGACGAAAAATAAAAATCAAGCTCAAACTCAATTAAAGCAATTATGCCAACAAAAATTTGCCTGTCAATCCGATGCAGAAAAGGCAGTGCAAAATTTCCAGAAAAAACTCCGATTTGATCAACTTGATGATGTCAAACTGATTCCATATTTTAGTCACGGCAAATCTGGTAGACCGCCTCAGAATCAACCCCAAACTCAGATTCATTACCAAATTGACGCTAGTTTAATTCCCAATCAAGATGCTATTGCTTTAGAAAAACGAAAGGCAGGACGATTTATTTTGGGAACTAATGTTTTAGAGGCTCACCAGTTAAGTAATGACCAGTTGTTGATTGAGTATAAAGCACAACAGTCTACTGAGCGGGGTTTTCGATTTCTTAAAGACCCTTTGTTCTTTACCAGTAGTGTTTTTCTTAAATCCCCAAAACGGATTGCTGCTTTGGTAATGGTTATGGGCTTATCTCTTCTCGTTTACAGTCTGGGTCAACGTGCTTTGCGTTCTGCTTTAGCTTCTGCCAAGCAAACTATTCCCAACCAATTAGGTAAATCTACTGTATTCCCCACTTTACGTTGGGTGTTTCAATATTTTATGTCCGTTCATCTTGTTTCCTTTAGTGGAGTTAAACAGATTAGTAATCTTACTAGCGAACGAAGTCATATTCTTCAATTCTTCAGTTCTTATTGTCGTCAATATTATCTACTGTGTTAAATTTTTCTGCGGAATGTGGGTTAATTAACTGAAGAAATATATATTGGCAAAGATAAGTTGAGTAATTTGGTTGTCTATAACTGTATTTTCTCTAACACTAGGAAAGAGTCAACCTTTCTGATTGCTAGGTTTCATAGATTTTCGCTCTAGGCTTTTTACTTTTAGCTTTGATACAGGAGCGTCTAATTAAACAAACCTTCTACATTTTCTCGAAAGGCAATCAAGGCGTAAGTTTCGGGAACCTGTTTTAGTTCTTCCAGCAATTGGTCAGACACCTCTGGTGTAACAATAGTTTTGACTTCAATATTGGTATTATAGGCAGCCATCACATCTCCCATGCGTCTACCATGACTACCTGCACCCTGTACTGGAACAATTGTATAGCCAGAAACACCTAATGTTATTAATTGTTTTATTAGACGCTCCTGTAATACGGCTTCGCACACAATTGTGACGAGAACACCCTGGTTAAAAGAAGTAGACATATTTATTTATCTCCTGATAAAAGGTTACTCTGTTCATGAGTAACCTTTTATCATCAACTTAGACTAAAAATCTGAGAAATCTGTGAGGAAGAAGCTCGAAGACTTTATTTAAGAAAAAAGTCGAAGGTACTCCGCCTATCATCGGCGGAACGGGGTTCACAAGGGGGCGAGGCTACCCTTACAAGATACTGCACTACCTATATTTTTATTTTTAAATAGAGAGAAGATATCGATTTTGGTGTAGATGCTGGAGAACAAAGTCTTATTTCTAATATTCAATTAATCATTTGCCAGTCTATGGTTGGATTTATCCAACATCTCAAAGACTGGTGCAGCTTCAACCTGGCTTAGCAAGCTGTGTAGTTTCTCACCTTCGATCGCTTCTGTTTCTAACAGTAGTGTGGCAATCGTCTCTAGTAAATCTCGATTCTGCTTGAGCGCATTCAACGCCTGATCATGAGAAGTTTCTAGAATTTCTTTCACCTCGCGGTCGATCGCTTGTGCTGTTTCTTCACTCATGACTCGACGAGGATTGGGCATATTATTATCCAAAAACATGGGTTGCTGTCCCTGCTGGTAAGCTTGAGGGCCTAAGATTTTGCTCATGCCATAGGTGGTCACCATTCTCTCTGCCAAGTCTGTTGCTCGTTGTAAATCGTTGGATGCACCAGTAGTAACGCTGTTAAAGACAATCTCTTCTGCTGAACGACCACCCAGTAGGGTGGCAATCTGACCCCGAAGTTCCGCTTCGTCCATGAGAAACCGATCTTCCGTTGGTAGTTGTAGTGTGTAACCCAGTGCTGCCATACCACGAGAGACGATGGAGATTTTTTCGATTCGACCACTGCCTGGCATCAGAGAACCAACCAGAGCGTGACCGACTTCGTGGTATGCGACAACCTTCTTTTCCTTGTCGTTGAGGACACGGCTTTTCTTTTCCAGACCAGCAACCAACCGCTCAATCGCTTCGGTAAAGTCTTCCTGCGCAACCGTTTCACGTTGATTGCGGGCTGCTAAAAGTGCTGCTTCATTTACCAAGTTAGCCAAGTCTGCTCCAGCAAAACCAGGAGTACGAGTAGCGATCGCTTTAAGATTTACATCCTTACCCAGCTTCACTTGCTGAGCATGGATGTTGAGAATCGCTTCTCGCCCTGATAGTTCTGGGCGATCGACTAGAACTTGACGGTCAAATCGACCAGGACGTAAGAGGGCAGGGTCTAATATTTCAGGGCGATTAGTTGCAGCTAAAACGATTACGGTAGCTTCACCAGCCGTAAATCCATCCATTTCTGCTAGCAATTGGTTGAGTGTTTGTTCACGCTCATCATTGCCACCGTAGAAACCGCCACTGCTGCGAGACTTGCCGATCGCATCCAGTTCATCAATAAAGACGATGCAAGGAGCTTGTTTCTTCGCTTGCTCAAATAGATCGCGAACCCGTGAAGAACCCACACCTACGAACATTTCCACAAACTCAGAGCCAGAAATACTGAAGAATGGCACTTCCGCTTCCCCTGCCACCGCTTTAGCCAGCAGCGTTTTGCCAGTCCCTGGAGGACCGATCAGTAAAACGCCCTTGGGAATTCGCGCCCCAATCTGGGTATAGCGTTTTGGAGTCTTCAGGAAATCGACAATCTCGACTAACTCGGTCTTGGCTTCCTCTACCCCAGCTACATCAGCAAAGGTCGTTTTGGCAGATTCGCCTTCCACATAAACTTTGGCTTTGCTCTTGCCTATAGAGAGAACCCCTTGAGGTCCTCCAGCACCTCCACCTCGACGGACAAAAAACTGCCAGATTCCTACAAAGATTAGAGGTGGAATCACCCAACCGAGAAGACTAGTAACCCAACCATTCTTGGGTGGCGGAGCAGCAGCAAACTCAACACCCTTATCTTCTAGCAACTTGGGCAATCCCAAATCAAAGATAGGTGTAGTAGAGAAGACAGATCCAGCCTGTTCATCGCCAGTTTTCAATTGGAAGCGAATTTGGTTTTGACCAATTTCTACCCCTTGGACTTCTCCTTCTTGTACCTGATGGATGAACAGACTGTAGGGAACACCAGGAATCCGAGGACCAGAGATAACAGGCAAGATAAAATTTATGAACACGAACAAAGCTGTCAGTGCCAGAAAAATGTTATTGAATAGACGAGAACGAGGGGGAGTAGGTTGTTCTTTAATCGGCATTGCTATCACCTATCATTTAAAAAGCTTTATTTATAGCATTGGAAAGCAGCAAAACATATTTAGCTGTCAATCCACGTACCTATCTTCGATTTGGACGAACTGAACTAACTCTTCGGTGTCCAGACGGTTTGATTTCCTTGACCCCAAGCGCCATCAAATTTTGTCACCTTGACATCCCCTAAAACCTGAGTTTGGCAGGCGAGTCGGCGGTTTTGGGCGAGAGAATGGGGAGGCAGCGATCGCCGAGTTCGTTCGCGCCATTCAGATTCCGAAACAGATCCTTCCACCTGGACTGCACAAGTGCCACAAGTGCCGAGTCCGTGGCAGTTGAGCGTTGAAGTAGCCCCGTTGTAGAGGTCTATTCCATTCTGGAGCAGCACCTGACGTAAATTAGCTCCTTGAGAGCATTCAAAGGTTTTTCCTTGAGCCGTTACTTTAGGCATAAGAATCCGTTCCTATAGAAGATTCCAGAAGTGAAGCAAGCCTTGACCAGAAAACACTTCAATCAGGACAGCGGACATGAAGCCAATCATCGCTAAACGACCGTTCCAGAGTTCAGCTTGAGGTCTGAATCCCCAAAGCCAAGCATTGCGTTTATTTTTTTTCATTGAGGAGGTGATGTTTGTTTTAGCTGACATGGTTAATATTAAGTTATACAAAATCGATATTTATCTAAAAAAATACCCTTAGTAAAATTTGGGATAAGAACGGCTACAGTTCTTACCGCTTTTTGTCAGAAATCGCTGATTTCGCTAACTACTTTTGGAATTCGGTACGGTAATTTTGGGGACGGAATAAATGAGAATGTTGCGGATGATAGAGACGAGAACGAGTCTGAGTAATTTTGTTTAGTGCTGGACTGATAATATATAAGGTAGTGCGAATTAGCTGGTTTTCTTGAGTTGCAGATACCATATCTGCTAAATTAACTAGCCAAATTTTTTCGTCTTGCCATCCTATCCGAAAACAGATGGCGACAGGAGTATCTGAAGGATAATGTTGTAGGAGTTTGGCTTGAGCTTGTTGGACGTGACGCGCCGCTAAATAGAGACAAAGACTTGCTTGATGGGCAGCCAGACTGGCTAAATCTTCAGCATCGGGAACGGCAGAAGCTAGACCACTAATCCGAGTCAGAATAATTGTCTGCACTAGTTCTGGTACGGTTAGTTCGGTAGCAAGTTTAGCAGCAGCAGCTTGAAAAGCACTAATACCTGGGACTAATTCTAGAAATATACCAGCTTCAAAGAGTTGGGTAATCTGTTCTGCGATCGCACTATAAAGGGTTAAATCGCCAGAATGCAGCCTTACCACGACAAGGTTTTGTTTAACCTTATCAATCATCAGCGGAACTATTGTTTCTAAGGTTTTATTGCCTGTGGGAATTAACTCCGCTTCAGGACGAGCCTCCTGTAAAATTTGTTGGGGGACAAGAGAGTTGGCATAGAGAATCACATCAGCTTGAGAGATCAGACGATAGGCTTTGAGGGTAAGCAATTCAGGATCGCCTGGTCCTGCACCGATAATATAGACACCTGGTTTCATGCAGTTAATTGTTGATAGGGGGTTGAGTTTCAATTACATCTGGTAAAGAACGTCTGAATCCGTAGAGCCAAATTAAACCCAAAATTCCTAGGGCGATCGCTCCTAAACTAATAACTTGCGCAATTCTGAGAAATCCTAACATTAGACTATCAGTCCGTAAGCCTTCGATCCAAAAGCGACCAATACTATAGGCAATTAAATAAATAAAAGTTAGAGTTCCTACTTTTAACTTATTTTGCGGTCTTAGACCCCAAAAGAATAAGGTAATTAATAAAATAAATACGCCAAGATTCCAGAGAGATTCATAGAGAAAAGTCGGATGGAAGTAATCGTAATTGAGATATTCTAGGGGACGATTACTAGGCGGAATATAAAGTTTCCACGGTAAATCTGTAGGTCTGCCAAAGGCTTCGGAGTTAAAAAAGTTGCCCCAGCGACCGATCGCTTGTCCTAAGATTAGAGAAGGAACAACTAAGTCGGTTAATTGCCAGAAAGATACGCGGTTAATGCGAGCAAAAATAATTGTCGCAATTGTGCCACCAATTATCGCGCCGTGAATTGCAATTCCGCCTTGCCAAATCGCGATAATATCTTCAGGACGACTGGCATATTCTTGCCATTCAAATAAAACATAATAAAGTCTGGCACAGGGAATTGCCCCGATAACTAACCAAATTGTTAAATCGACTAATAATTCAGGATCGACTTGTCGGAGTTTAGCTAAATTTTGTGCCAAGGTAATACCAATTAATACAGCTGAAGCAATTAATAAGCCATACCATCGCACCGCAAACCAGCCGAAATCAATAATGATTGGACCTGGAGATTGAAATTGAACAGCGAAAAACATATTATCAAATTATAAGTTATAAATGATCCTGCCGAAAGATAATCCATTCTCCTGCAACTTCTGCAACTTTACCGCCAGCAAGAGTGGAAGTGCGACTTTTGTTGGGAGCAGAAATCAATGAGCATACTGCTTCTATTTCAGCAAAATTAGGATTTTTGGGGATGATTCGAACCAGAAACTGTCGAACAATTCTTCTTTGTAATGCTAAAGGAATATTTCTCAGAATATAGCGATTTAGTTGGTTATCTTGTCCGTTTTTTACTTTAATTAATAACTCTTGGGCTTGAGCTTCTAAATATTCTACATCAGCCTTTAATAACTCTGCGGTTTGAGCCAGAGAATTTTCGACTTGAGGATTAAAATTAGCTTGTAGATAAGGAATCAAATCAGCACGAATTCGATTCCGAGCATATTTTTTGTTGGCGTTAGCAGCATCTAACCAAATAGGTAACTGAAATTGTTGACAAAATGCGAAAGTTTCCCGACGGGTAAAATCTAAAATTGGACGAATTAAGCTAATTTCTGGGGTGAGCCATCTTTGCCAACTCAAAGAACTTAACCCATCACTACCAGCACCACGAATTAAATTATACAAAAAAGTTTCAGCGCGATCGCTTTTGGTATGGGCAGTAACAATATATTGAAAGTCATAAGCTTGGGCAATTTCAACTAAAGCTTGATAACGCCAGTTTCTCGCTGCTGCTTCTGTTTCTTTTAAAGCTTGGGCTACTTTGAGATGAAACGGTAAATTATAAGATTGCGCTATTTTTTGAACGTGATTGCAGATGCCAGCATCAGTTGACCAACCATGATCGCAGTGAGCTATTGCCAAATGCCATTGCCATTTAGCTTGTAAATCGATCAATAATTTCATCAAACATAAAGAGTCTTGTCCTCCAGAGAGAGCAATTAAAATTTTAGTTTGTTTTGGTAATAAAGCTTTTTTTCTTAAAGTTTGATCGAGTCTGGTGTGGCATAAAGTCCAGCAATCTCGGCGATCGCCTTTTTTCATGGTAGTTTATTAAGTTTTGTTTTCGACTACTCCTTTGATTGAGAAAACCGCACCTGATAGCAGTTCCCAGTATTTTTTAGGGGGATCATTATCTTATTAAGATTCTAAAATTTTAACGCGATCGCCCACAAGTTCCTAAGTTTTAATATCTAAATTAATAGTAGATTGCTTTTGCTATTTGAGAATAGATAATATTGTTTCTTTGACTGACTTTAGAATAATAGATTGCACCGAGTAATCAACCGCCGAAAATTACTGCATCGGGAATTTCATAGCGTTCCTGACCGATGCGGATAATGCTCAAATCCCCCTGTTTTTCGGCGTTAAATTCTCCAGAGTCAGCCTCAGCCATGTCATATCCAGTCGCCTCTCCGTTCTCGAAGAAGATAGCACGAGTGCGACCATCAGGTTTAGTTATTGTTACCATACCAGTGCCGTTTCCTTCGCGGGTAACGCCAAAGGGGCAAAAGCCAGTTGGCTGTTCAGTCGCCATAGCACAGGGAATATCACCTGTAGCATTATAATTAGTCCCTTCCACTAAAGCATCACCGTCGGGGCTTTCGGACGCTGACGCCCCATTTCCAGGTTCAGCAATAATCATCTCCAGACGGTAGTTAGCAACTTCGTTGCGACGTGCAGCACTCCGCATCAGATAAACTCGGACTTTATAATCACCGCTTTCAGGGAGAATGCCTTCATATTGGTTCTCTGCCATAGAGCTATTGAACATGGCTACCTCGTTTTCACCTGGGGCTAAGATGTTAAAGTAATTGGCGCTATTGTCAGTTGCCATACTGATATTCATATACTGCCCTTCACGAGCATTGAGGACATAGTCTATGATTTCATAGCCAACTAGGGATTCTTCGACCACAGCACTACTGGTACCAGGCTCAAATTGGACTCGTTCTTGGCGAATATCCTCTTGTGCTAAAGCTGATGTCGAGAGGATGACAGGAGAGGTTGTCAGTGTAGCTAGCAACAAAGCATGAAAAATTTTCGGCATTCTTAATGATCTTTTCAGTTATTCAAAAAATATTGGTGCCACAGCAAAGAGCAGCATTTTTGCTAAGGTGAGAAGACTCTAAAAGTTAGATTAATTGTTTAGTTTTTTTGCTATACGATTCTATTTTTATTGGTCAGATTTAATCCCAAATCTTTTCGAGTTCTCCCCTATCAATTTTTTCGTAGATTAACTTTCTGACTAACTGAAGTTCTTCAAAAGTTACTTTTTTATCGGCGCGAATTACATCTTTGATTCTGGCAAATTCTACTCCCGTTAGCTTACCATCTTCTGTAGCACTTTCAATTATTGCTTTAAGTTGCTCAAGTTCTTTAAGTTCTTCGGGAGTAGGTTCTTTATCTTGAGGACGTGAAGTTTTCATCGTTTGCTCTCAGGTTTTAGTTTTTACAGTGTTTAATTATAGTTAGATTGGGAGTTTAATGTTGCAACATCTATAACAAGTTAAATTAGCTGTCTATATGACTTATCAATAAAAAGCTTTCTCTTCACGAAGTTAAAATAAAAATTCAACTGGTCATTTTAAGCTTTTATGTCCTTTAGTTTTAGAGGGGACAACCGAAAAGGAAATTCTAGCAGCTATCTGCAATATTGAACCAGAACTTTTAGTATTAGGCACTCATGCTAGAAAGCCCTGGCAAGAAATGCTACTGGGAAGTATTTCTGAGAATTTAGTTCGTCACTCACCTTGCCCTGTAATGCTAATTAGAGAATCAGAAAGAGCATAAAGTTAACTAACATTGAGACTTAAAAGCGATCGCTCTGCTGTTATAGTGGTAATTAATCCCAGGAAAAAGCAACCACCTTAGTTGAACTAACAACTTGATTGGAGCGATCGCTAAAAATAATTTTTAACCTTTTTCTTTGCCATAAATAAGTTTTTTGATCGGCTATTTGCTGCTGATACTTTTGGTTAACTTAGAGATCGAGCATCAAGCGATCGCCAAATCGCTTTTTAGAGTAGAGAATCAAACTTTATTTCTAATTTTGACTAGATTGTTCTATTTCTTGCATCTTTTTCCGAACAATTTATATCAGCATAACGCAGAGTAGTTTAGACTTTGTATTATATAACCTTTGAAATCTAGGTCATATGAAAATTCTATATCGAAAACAAAATCTTCAACCCATAGTTAACTAGTATTAGGACATGAATTAGCTTATCCAGATCCAAATTATCGCCAAGAAATCGAACAATTCATTTATCAATCAATCAATGCTTTATCTCCTGAAGAAAACTCAATTAGATTTACTTCTAAAATTCATTGTAAGAATGGTGAAGAGCGATACTTTGACACTTTTATCGAAATAGCAGATTTGCTTTATCCTAATTTATATACAGTAGCATATATAGATATTACGCTCTTAAAAGCTAAATTAGAAGAATTAGAAGAGCTTAATCAAAAAAAATAGAGTACGAATGTCCCCCAATGGCAACTCAAAAATTTGTCCCAGAAAAATACTAATTTACTAATTTAATTAAATGAACTATCCAAGTACGATCTCAATGCCAATTGTCATTAGCATAGGGGCTGTAATTGGAGCATTAAGTCGTTACTACATTACCTTATTCTGGCTTAAAAGACAGGGACAAATATTTCCCTACGGGACTCTTTTTGCCAATCTTACTGGTGCTTTTTTAATTGGTTTAGCATCAATGCTAGCCACTAAATATAATATTGCAGTAGCAATACAAAAACTAATATTAGTTGGTTTTTTAGGTGCATATACCACCTTTTCTACTTATATCTTAGATTCGACTATATTATTGCGTGGCAATAGAAATTTAAGAGGATTGTTTTATTGGCTAGGAAGCCCAATTTTAGGGTTTATTGCCGTAGAATTAGGAATTGCGATCGCCAATAACTTTAACTAAAACTCAATCATTGGTTGAATTCACAGGAATAGTCAGCTTGACTAATGCGACACCACCTCTAAAACAGAGTAATCCTAGTAGGGGGCTGCCAATCCAGTATAATAAGTCTTCCTGGAGATTCTTAATCTCAAGTAAATTAACCACATCTAGTTCGTAAGAAGAGAAAGTAGTGTAAGCTCCTAAGAATCCTGTTGTTAATAGCAACATCAAGTCAGGATGTAAGAGGGAGTTTCTCCTAGCAACAGTCGTGATTAGACCCATGAGAAAGCAACCACTAAGATTGATGATTAATGTTCCCGCAGGAAATCCCGTATTTATAGATTGGATGAGCCATAAACCTAGATAGTAGCGTGATAAAGCACCAGCGATCGCCCCAAAACCAATAGCAATACAAGCTCGAATCTGAGGAATTTCTAACATTTAACATTAGTTTATCTAACTCTTTATTGCCAAAATCTAATCTCAACAGGTTAACTAATATTTATTGAATGAGTTTTCCAGAGAAAATTTTTCAGCATGAACCAAT
>DAXETX010000089.1:0-64951 GCA_051155735.1 Xenococcaceae cyanobacterium | reverse complement strand
CGACTAAAGCGAGTAAGACTCTTTGGGAAAAGATTACCCCACCATAGACATTCATGTTGCGTGCCATGTTTTCAGGATAAACTAGCAAGTTTTTTACTAACTCAGTTATCTCTTGCAACATAAAATGGGTCAAAATACAGCTATCAGGTAAAATTACCCTTTCTACCGAACTGTGAGAAATATCTCTTTCGTGCCATAAAGCGACATTTTCTAGGGCTGCTACTGCATTACCTCTAATTACTCTCGCCATTCCTGTGAGGCGTTCTGAACGAATTGGGTTACGCTTGTGGGGCATCGCGGAAGAACCTTTTTGTTTTTTGCTAAAAAATTCCTCTACTTCTAAAACATCAGTGCGTTGTAAGTTGCGAATTTCTACCGCAAATCTTTCCACTGAAGCAGCCAACAACGCTAGTTGTTGTACATATTCCGCATGGCGATCGCGTGAGATGACTTGAGTCGAAGCGGTATCGGGTTCTAATCCTAATTTTTGGCAGGCGATCGCTTCTACCTTGGGGTCAATATTCCCATATGTTCCTACTGCACCCGAAATTTTTCCCACAGCAATATCTTGTCGGAGTTTAATCAGGCGATCGCGATTTCGTAAGACTTCAGCTAACCAACCAGCTAGTTTAAAGCCAAAAGTAATCGGTTCAGCATGAATGCCGTGGGAACGTCCCACCATCACAGTATAACGATGCTGTTGGGCTTGATAGCGAATCGCTTGAATTAGTTCTTCTAATTTTTCTAAAATCAAATTGAGACTAGCTACCATTTGTAATGCCAAGCCAGTATCTAAAACATCAGAACTAGTTAGTCCCAAATGAATATATCTTCCTGCATCTCCCACATATTCATTGACATTAGTGAGGAAAGCGATCACATCATGGCGGACTTCTGCCTCTATTTCTAAAACTCTTTCAGGATCAAAATCAGCTTTAGCTTTAATTTCCGCTACTGCTTCAGTAGGAATATAACCTAGTTCTCCTTGCGCCTCGCAGACTGCTATTTCTACTTCTAGCCAAGTTTTAAGTTTATAAGTATCAGTCCAAATTGCGCCCATTTCGGGCAAGGTATAGCGTTCTATCACAGTCTGTGTCGCAGAATACAACCTCTAATTTTACTATACTTATGGCAATACCAAAGTTATCCCATCCAGCTTTTTTACGTTTAGCTTTCAGGATCGAAGTTTAGCAAGCCCTACCTACTTAAATTGTTTAATGAATTCCGCTTCAATAGTTAGAGGACTTTCTGTCAATCCACGATTGATAAAATTAATTAGATTAGAAGACTCTAAATTTGATAGATATTGGCTCTTTTTAATTACTTGATAGTTGTCATTTTCTAGTTGATAAAAAGTAATTATATTGTTTTGCCAAAACCAAACTTCTGGTATGCCTAAAACTCGATATTTTTGGAGATCGGCAACTTCACCACTAGAAAAAACCACTTCTACAGCTAAATCGGGAAGATATTTATCTTGGTTAAAAGCAAAACTAACATCTGGTTCTTTCCCAGCTAAAGGAGGATTTTTTAAAGTTGTAGAACGAAAAGGATAGTACAATATCTGATACTCGCGACAGTAGGCAATGATTAAATAGTTGATTGTCTCGGCAATTCTTTCGTGATTTCTTCCTGGTGACACTATGGTTATTTCCCCACCGAAATAGCTAATTCGATAACCCGAATATGCTTCACTAATTAATTGCTCGAAATCATCCCAAATCATCCCTGATAAAATCAGAGTTTGGTCTTGTTGATTTAGGCGATCGCAAAACCGAGCGGGCTGACTTACTTGAGGAATATTAATTAGCATAATCTATTATTTGTTAAATGCAATTTTAATTAGTAGTGGGGCGTAATCTTTGATCTCATCATTTATCGCCGATTAATAAAACTGATTTTAAAGGACGTACTACAGGATTGCCTTCTGAGTCAATTTTGCCGTAAAAAGACTGTCCTTGATAGTGTAAAGCCGAGGAACTGCCTCCATCAAGATTAATCGCTTTGACAACCTTCAAACTAGCCAAAAACTCCGCTAAATCTGATAAAGTCATACCCGATTTACCAGGAGATTGTGCCACCATAGCTAAAATAATCGCTCCTGTATCAGTAATACCGACAGCACTTCTAGCATTGGGTGCAGTTGTGGCGATCGCATTACGAATTACTTTCCCCGCCTCATCATAAGCGACAAAGCCTTCTGCTACTGAAGTGTCTTGGGGTAAAATTTGAGGACCTGCACCGATAGCATCTTGTAGTTGGCAATCAGCAGGAATTGGAGCATTGTGAAAGGTAATATCGTAATAAGTGCTATTTTGGCAGCTATAACGCCTAAATTCACCCCGATTTAAGATTTTGCCCAAATATAGTTTTAAATCAGGATTATCAATCAATCTTTCGTTAGTGCGAGGATCGGCGACTAATTTTCCTTGTTGAATAATATGAGAAGTAGTTTTACTATTTTTGGGGTCAAAGTAACCTCCATTGATCGCTACTAGGGCATTATGTTCTGCCACAAAACTAGCCAGAGAAGTTAAAGTTCCTGGGGGTGCGATTTCAGGAGTAACCAGATAATTGCTATCTGAGGGAATAGTTACTACATGAACCATACTATTAGGTTGTTGATAAACTTGATAGCTAATTGCAGTTTGAGAGGTAGCAGCAAAAGTTAACCACTGAGATAGAAAAACTGCGCTCAAACCTAAGATTAAACCTAACCACCATTTTTGCTCAATTATTTTAGTACTTTTATTCCTCATCAAAAATTACGCCTCACTGAGCCGATATCACTGCAATCTATTTGGAGATAACAATCAATTCTGATTCTTTTTTTAGTGTTTCTGCTAGGAACGTAAACAATTATTAATTATTAATTCTCAAATGTTGATTTTGCTCAAAAATATTATAGCTTTGTCTAAAAATTTGAGGAAAAATCAGCAAGACTGTGCCTAGTTTAGTAACAGAAAGAATAGAATCACTCAAAGGAGCGATTACGGCTGCAATTACTTTTGCGATCGCCGATTTAGGCATAACTCTAGCTAATACTTTTGTCTCAAAACTTAATCAGAGCGATTTGATTCCCGCTTATTCTCTAGAGGACTGGTTATTAAGAGCGATAATTGCCCTTAGCAGTGGCTTTCTCTTTGGGGTAACATACCGTTATATTATTCGCAATGATCGTAATTCCCATCTGCAAGATGGAGCAGTACTCGCTTTTGGTTTAGTTAGAGGATTGGCTTTAATCGAAGGAAAAACTTTTAGCTTCCTCTTATTAATCTTAATGAGCGAAAGTATTATTAGTTTTGCGATCGCCCGCTGGGTTTTAGACTGGGCTTTAGCCAAAAAATTAATTAAACCTTATGATTGAAGTAGAACATCTCAGCAAAATTTATGGTAAAACAACCGCTATTGAGGATGTTGATTTTACGGTTAATGCAGGAGAAATTTTGGGGTTTTTAGGTCCTAATGGTGCGGGAAAAACTACCACGATGCGCATTTTAGCTGGTTATCTACCAGCTAGTAAAGGAACTGCCAAAATAGCAGGCTATGATGTTCACGAACAATCGCTCGAAGTACGACGGCGGATTGGTTACTTACCCGAAAATCCGCCTTTGTATCTGGATATGACGGTACAGAACTTTTTAAATTTTGTCGCTAAAATTAAAGGTGTTGCTAGACGCGATCGCCAGAAGCAAGTTACCTCTGCTCTTGAAAGATGTCAGTTAAGCGATCAAAGACAAGTAGCGATCGCTAAACTCTCTAAAGGCTATCGTCAAAGAGTCGGTATTGCTCAAGCAATTGTCCACGATCCGCCAGTAATTATTTTAGATGAACCAACGGTAGGACTCGACCCCAGACAAATTATCGAAGTTCGGCATCTAATTAAAAGTCTTGCAGGGCAACATACAGTTATTCTTTCGACTCATATTTTGCCAGAAGTCAGTATGACCTGCGATCGGGTAATGATTATTAATCGGGGTAAAATAGTAGCGACTAATACTCCCATAGAGCTAATAGATCGTCTTTCTGGTGGTTATGGTTATCAAATAGAAGTAGCAGGAGATGTCTCCTTGATCTTACCGCGACTCAAACAAATTTCAGGCATCACCAATGTTCGACAACAACTGCAAAATGCTCGGACTATTTTGGAGATTAGCTGTCATTCTGGAATCGAACCAGGGAAAGATATTGCCACGATAATTGTTAATCAAGGTTTGAGTTTATACGAAATGCGTCGGACTCGCCCCAGCTTAGAAGATGTCTTTTTAGAACTTACTACTGAAGAAGTTGATTCAGCATCAAACATGAAAGCGGGAGACTAGGGACTGAAAACAATTCGTGACAAGTTAGGGGCTTGTGTTGTTTGTCAACTAGTTTTTAGTTTTTAGCTTTTAGCTTTTAGTTTTTAAGTCATTTTCAAGTTACTCCTCTTTTGTGGCAGAGAGAAAATTTAGCGGTCTTCAATTAGTGGCGGGTACAACCCAGCACTAATTGTCTTTAATGCATGAATTTTGAATTGACTTAACTCTGCTTTTCTTAACTTGTCACCAATGCCTAATTTCTCACCACATTCATAAGTAGGTAGGAACAATTAAGTTAAAGATGATGTGGAGTAGTGGGGTATTGAAAGCCGACAAATAGTTTTCCATTTTATATTTAATTACACCCAGCTACGTATTTCGTCTTAAGTAGGTTGTTTCTGATGACTATCGACGTAGTTTTCCACAAACTCTTCTAGATGAGGTACATCGCATTTAAAACCCATGTCTTTGGCTTTTTGGACAGTTTTTTCGCCCGACATTCCTTCTTTTACCGCCACATCCATCATCACAAAAGCTCCTGAACGTCTTCCTGTATGGCAATGAACTAGAATTGGTTTTGGTAACTCGGCAGTTTCTTGACGAAAGCGATCGACTTTCTCAGAGTCGAGATTTTCTCTAGAGACTGGAAGGTGTAGATATTGCATTCCTAACCCTCTGACTATTTCTCCTTCTTCTTGGGGGGAGAAAGGCAGATCATCTTCTCCTGCTGTCCGCAAATTGACTATAGATTGAAAGCCTTGCTGCTTAATTTCTGAGAAATCTTCTTGAGTTGGTTGAGTGCGACTGACGGTAAAGCGATCGCTAATCTTAATTCGGTCTGACATGATAAACTCCTTTATTTCAAGTTTTTAGGTCCTGCTGCCAATCGTAATGACTAATGACTAACTAACAGTTTCAAATCCCGCATTTTTCCAACCAGTCATCCCGCCTAAAACGTTGACGACATCTTTATATCCTTGGTGTTTGAGCAGACTAGCACTAACGGAAGAGCGATAGCCACTACCACAAACTACCGCCACGGGTTTTTCTCTGGGTACTTCCTTGTACCGTTCGGGTAATTCTGCCCCTGTAATATGAGTTGCTTCTTTAATATGTCCTGAGCGCCATTCGGTTTTTTGACGGACATCTAAGACAAATAGATCGTCTTGACGCTGAAGCTGTCGGTTTAAATCTCTTACGCTCATTAAGGGCATAAACTCAAGTTCTTTGGCTGCGGTGCGCCATGCCATCATTCCCCCTGCCAACCAACCTTTGGGTAAGTCGTAACCAATGCGGAGTAACTGCCAACAGACATCCCACAGATCGCTGGCTTTTTCCAGCACTAAAATTAGCGGTACATCTGGGGGTAAAATTGTCCCCGCCCAAGTAGCAAAGGAAGAACCATCGTGGACGTTGAGTGCGCCAGAAATGTGACTGGCAAAAGCTTCGGGCGAACGACAATCTAATACTATTGCACCGTCCGAACGCAGGCGATCAAATTGTTCCACATCTAAGGCGGGAGGATTGGCGAGAACTCCTAACAATGGTGGTCCTTGCTGATTTTGTTGCCGCATTCTAGACCAATAAGGCGGTACAGCAGGGAGTTCTTCTAAATTAATACATTGCTTGACAAACTCATCTTTAGAGGCGATGCCAGCTAGCATCTGATTCATCCGTCGTTCGTAGCCAATGGTCGTCGAAAGACGACTGCCAATGTTTCCGCCACAAAGAGAGCCAGCCACATGAGTCGGATAAACCTGCACATAGTCTGGTAGCTTGAGAATTTTTGCTTGAAGTGTCTGACACAGTTGACCAGCGTGCTTTTGAATATCGTCCGAAGAACCCAATAAATCAGGGCGACCGACATCATCGACTAACAAAGACCCACCAGAAAGAAACATCACAGGTTCTTCTCCACGAGAACGGTCTGTTACTAAGAAGCTGATATGTTCTGGAGTGTGTCCAGGTGTGTGCATCGCTTCAAAAACCACTTCCCCCATTTCTAGGCGATCGCCATCTCCCATCGAACGCACCTGATAACCTAAATCGGCACGGGCACTACCAATTAGCTGTACTTCTCCCCTTTGGGGTAACTCACAAATTCCTGTTAGATAGTCGTTATGCTGGTGAGTATCCGCAGCATAGGTTAGCTGCATCCCTTGAGAACGAGCTTCTTCAAAGTAGATATCGACATCTCTTCTCACATCTAATACCAAAGCTTCACCCGTCTGTTCCGAGCCGATGAAATAGGACGCATGACCGAGGCTTTCTAAATAAAATTGCTTAAAATGCATTTTATTTCCTCAAAAATTACGGTTAGTAAGCCATTAGTTTCCGCCAAGTAACTTGTTAGCCCAATCTAATTACTTATCTCCTTTCACTCTGATCTTTTTGCGGTTTTTTTAAATCTACCTTTAGTTGGAGATAAATATGAAGTTGTGTCCCATGTCCGTCGTTTGCGCGATTGATCGATTTCCCTACTTTCTTTCTAGTTGGTAAAGTTGAGAGTACAATAATATGTCTAATTAATTTTGTTTAGGCACAAATCAAATGAATCATGCTGAAGAATTTAACCCTGATGAATGGGTAATTGATCGAAATAATACTACGGCGTTATCAATTCGGATTAAAGAACGGCTATTTTGTGAAAAGTCTCCTTATCAAACAGTAGAAGTATTTACTACTTGCGATCGCGGTAAAATGTTAACTATCGATCGGATGGTGATGTGTACCGAAGTAGATGAAGCCTCTTATCATGAAATGCTGGTTCATGTGCCAATGTTGAGTCGCCCATCCCAGGCTCTGCCCGACTCAAACATCAAAGATATATTGGTAATTGGTGGGGGAGATGGAGGAACCGTCAGAGAATTAGTCCGCTACGACCAGATCGAAACTATTACCATGGTAGAGATCGATGAAGTAGTAGTACGGGCTGCTAAACAGTTTTTACCGACTATTGCTGTTGCTTTAGAGCATCCTAAGTTAGAGTTACTCATTGATGATGGTATTAAATTTGTCAAAGAAGCTGCCGATGATAGTTATGATTTGGTTATTATCGACTCTTCCGATCCTGTAGGTCCTGCTGAAGGCTTATTTACTCAAGGGTTTTATCAAGATGTTTATCGCTGTTTGCGTTCTGAGGGTTTAGTTACTGTACAAAGTGAATCACCAACTTTTAACCCCAAAGCTTTTGTCGAACTGAATCAATGCCTGAAACAAGTTTTTGGCAAAGAGAAAGTGTATCCCTATTTAGTCTTTATTCCCATGTATCCCAGCGGAATGTGGAGTCTGACTTATTGCACCAAGTCAGAATTATCTCCCTTGAGTTTTAATCGCGATCGCGCTAGCCAATTTACTCAGAAACATGACTTAAAATATTACAATCTGGCGGTGCATCAATCCGCTTTTGCTTTGCCTACTTCGATCCAAAAAATGCTTTAAAAAGCAGCAACAAGCAATTTGGGAATAAGTTTCCTTCGCAAAATTCGTTACAGTAGAGAAAAGAAATTCTAATCTTTTTAATCAGTAATCTATTAAGTTTTCTATAAATATGACCTCTTCTTCCATTGCTGTTAGAGAATTACCTTTATTTCCCCTTCCCGAAGTAGTCCTATTTCCGACTCGTCCTCTACCCCTACACATTTTTGAGTTTCGCTACCGAATTATGATGAATACGATTCTAGAAAGCGATCGCCGATTCGGGGTATTATCGATCGATCCGACGACAGGAAAAATTGCCGATTATGGCTGTTGTGCGGAAATTCTCCATTTTCAACGGCTAAAAGATGACCGCATGAAGATTTTGACTATTGGTCAACAAAGATTTCGAGTTTTAGAGTATGTCAGAGAAAAACCCTACAAAGTTGGTTTAGTAGAATGGGTCGAAGACAAATCTACCACAGAAGACCTCAAACCGTTAGCGAAAGAAGTTGAGACACTGCTCAAAGATGTGGTTCATTTATCGGCTAAACTTACCAGTCAAAAAATTGAGCTTCCTGACGATCTTCCCGACTTACCAAGAGAGTTATCTTATTGGGTAGCTAGCAATCTTTATGGTGTAGCTGATGAACAGCAAGAATTATTAGAAATGCAAGATACCTCACTGCGTTTAGAAAGAGAAAAAGATATCTTACTTTCGACTCGCAATCACTTAGCAGCTAGAACTGCACTAAAAGATGCTTTCAACTAAAACCGATCAATTAATCATTGACCTAACTGAAAAATTGTGATAAAGTTGCTAACTACTAAAACTTCCCCCACCTAAAAATAGCAGAACTCCAAGTTAGCCCTGCACCAAAACCAGAAGCAGCAATTATGTCTCCAGCTTTAACTTTGTTTTCTCTAACTGCTGCATCCAAAGTCAAGGGTATCGAAGCAGCAGAAGTATTACCATAGTCAGCGATTTTACTCAAAACTTTTTCTGGGGGAAGTTTGAGTCTTTTGGCAACTGCGTCCATAATGCGTTGATTTGCCTGATGTAGTAACAGCCAATCGAGATCTTCGATAGAGATCCCAGCCTGAAATATGGCTTTTTCAATCGCTTCGGGAACTTTAGCTACGGCGAAGCGATAAACTTCTCGTCCATTCATCGTAATCGGTTGGTATGTCCCAGATTGTACGGTAATATCGGCGACTAAAGACTGAGATTGACTTTGATAGTTAAGGTTAAGACAATTATTTTGGCTACCATCACTATACATATTTCCTGCCAAAAGGCGATCGCCATCTGTTGTGCCTTGACAGACTACTGCTCCTGCTCCATCACCAAATAATACACAGGTAGTGCGATCTGACCAATCCACCCAACGTGATAATACATCCGCCCCAATTACCACTACATTGTGATACATTTCTGTCCGTATGTACTGTGCAGCCGTAATCAGAGCAAAAACAAATCCCGAACAAGCAGCAGTCAAATCAAAAGCCACGGCTTTAGTTGCACCTAGTAAATGCTGCACTTGAGTGGCGCTACCAAAGAGATCGTCAGGGGTAGAGGTTGCCAAAATAATTAAATCTACATCTTTAGCTGCTATTCCTGCCATACTAAGGGCATTTTGGGCTGCTAGAGTTGATAATTGCGCTAAACTTTCAGCTTCACTACTAATACAGCGATTTTTCATCCCTGTTCTACTGCTAATCCACTCATCGGAAGTTTCTACTATTTGGCTGAGATGCTGATTACTTAATTGAGTTTGTGGTACGGCTGAACCGCAGCCAATAATTGCAATACCTGTTTTGGTGTTATTCAACGTATTGTCTCCCTAATTGTTGTGAGGAATCAATGATTTTAACTAGCAGAAGCTGCGTTGGTTATTTCCTCGCGATGTTGGTCATTATAGGAGGCAATTCTCGCTAAAACTTCGTTATCTATTGCTTCTTTAGCTAAACGAATCGCATTAAAAATCGAGGGAGATCTCGAACTACCGTGTCCGATAACACAAATTCCTGATACCCCAAATAGTAATGCTCCTCCATGTTCTGCGTGATCGACCCTTTGTTTAATGTTTTGCAAATTGGGCTTGAGTAAAGCTGTTCCCAACTTACCACGCCATCCTCTGGGTAATTCTTCCCGCATAATGTTTAACATCACCTCTCCTACTGCTTCGGCAAATTTGAGTAGGATATTCCCCACAAAACCATCACAGACAATTACATCAAAGTTGCCTGATAAAACATCTCGACCTTCAGCATTACCGACAAAAGGAATTGCCGTATTTTTAACTAGAAGCTCGTAAGTTTGAGTTGCTAATTCATTACCTTTTCCTGGTTCTTCGCCGATATTGAGCAATCCGACTTTTGGCGCTTCTACATCTAGGACATATTTACTATAAATTGTCCCCATCAAGGCAAACTGTTCGAGGTATTTCGGACGACTATCCATATTCGCCCCGACATCCAACACAATTACCGACTTACCAGGCAAGATAGTCGGAAAAACTGCACCGATCGCAGGACGATCTATGCCTTTAAGACGCCCTAAACGGAATAGAGCAGCCGACATAGCTGCTCCTGAGTGTCCTGCTGAAACTACCGCCTGAGCTTTTTGCTCTTTAACCAAATTCATCGCTACATTGATCGAAGCTTTGGGTTTACGGCGGATACTGGTAGCTTTTTCGTCCATCGTAATTACCTCCTCAGCGGAGACAATTTCCACTGTCGTAGCAGCAATGCCACCATGATCATTGAGGCATAATTGTAGGCGATCGCGATCGCCTACAAGCAACAGATCTACATCTAGTTCAGCAGCAGCTCGGATCGCTCCTAAGACAATTTCATCAGGAGCATGGTCGCCCCCCATAGCATCTACTGCAATTTTTGCGCGCTTTTGTCCCATTGAAAAAATTTATAGAAGCCTTACAAATTGTAACAGTCTTAGTAGAAATTATGAATTATGAGTTGTATTTTGTGAACTCTTAATTAGCCAACATTTAAGAAAATTTCATGAAGTCAGAAGAAATATATTGAGTTTACCATTGTGTTACTTAAACGAGTAAAAATTCCTTACATCTGACCAAGATCGAGTTATAAATAATGTTGATCGGTGATCGTCATCAATATTTTAATCGAGGAAGCTGCTAGATGTTAGAGGTAATTGGTTCAAGTTTACTGGGATTACTTTGGCAAATATTGGGTGATGCTCCCGCTACGTTAGAACCATTGGAACTAGTATCTTGGCAAAATACCGCTATCTTTAGTTTGCCTCAGAATCAACTCGATCCGACGGTAAATCAGATTATTGATCGCTATTTTCAAACTTTGCAACAAAAAAATATTAATCTTCAAACTCAAGGTTTTTGGTTACAGTCAGATTGGCAAGATTTGGCTAGTTATCAAGGAACTACGCCAGCCTCAGCCGCTTCTCTCACTAAAATTGCGACAACTCTCGCTGTTTTGGGGAAATTAGGTGCTGACTATCAATTTGTGACGCGAGTTTATCACACAGGAACGATTCAAGAGGGTATTTTACAAGGTGATTTAATCGTCGCAGGAAACGGCGATCCTTTTTTCGTCTGGGAAGAAGCGATTGCTATTGCTAATAGTTTAAATCAACTAGGAATCCAAGAAATTCAAGGAAATTTGGTTGTTAATAACAAGTTTTACATGAATTATCAATCAAATTCTCAAAAAGCTGGCAATTTACTGCAACAGGGGCTAGATGTGAATTTGTGGTCATCAGAAGTCAGCAGACAGTTTTTAGCTCTACCCATTACGACACCTCGCCCCCAACTAACAATCAAAGGAAAAACTTTAGTCAGCCAGAAAGTTCCTCCTGATGCCAAGTTGATTTTAATGCACAAGTCTTTGCCTTTAGCAGAAATCTTGAGACAGATGAATATTTACAGCAATAATGCCATATCGCAGATGCTAGCAGATGAAGTAGGCGGTGCAGCAGAAGTAGCACGTTATGCAGCAGCTAAAGCACAAGTACCTGCTGCGGAAATTCAGTTGATTAATGGTTCTGGTTTAGGAGTAGAAAACCGCATCTCGCCCCGTGCTGCGAGTCGGATGTTATTTGTCCTTGATAATATGCTCAAACCCGATAATTTAGAAGTATTAGATATCTTTCCTGTAGCAGGAAGAGATCGCACTGGTACGATGGAAAATCGGGCTATTCCTGTTGGTACGACGGTTAAAACCGGGACTTTGAATCAGGTAAGTGCTTTAGCCGGGTTTATTCCTTTGGATCAAGAGCGTCGAGTTTGGTTTACTATTATCAACAGTGGTTGGCAAATTGAGTATTTTCGGCAACAGCAAGACCAACTTTTACAACAGCTAACCCAACATTGGAATTATACTGCTGGTGAGTTGGCTCAAGAAGAATCTGAAAATCAAGTGTATTTAGGCGATCCTGCTCGTAATATTATTCAGTAATTATTTTAAAATTGATTAATCAAATTTTCTCTATGATGTGGCGCAGTAAATGATTTTAGATCGGGACTGACAGGAATAATTCCGCCAGGGTTTAGGGGAAATAAATTACCATAATAATCGCTTTTGACACTTTCAATGTCGCAGGTACTAGCAACTCCTGGTAATTGGTAAATATCCCGCAAATATCCTCCCAGGTTAGGGTAGTCTTGGATGCGTCGGCGACTACATTTAAATAGTCCATAATAAACAAGATCGAAGCGAAATAGAGTCGTAAACAGACGAACATCTGCGAGAGTTAGTTGCTTCCCACAAAGATAACGTTTGGTTGCAAGTACTGCGTCTATCTCATCAAGAGTCGTAAACAGTTCTTGACAAGCAGTATTATAAGCAGATTGAGTTTGGGCAAATCCTACTTGATAAACACCGTTGTTGACATTGTGATAGATCTTTTCATTCCAGTAGTCTATTGCGGGTTGTAATTCTGGCGGATTGAGATCGAGTTCTGGGTTAGCAGCAAATTCCTGAAACTGGGAGTTCAGAATTACAATAATTTCGGCACTTTCATTATTGACGATAGTTTGGGTTTTGCTATCCCAAAGTACGGGAACTGTACATCTTCCTTGGTATCCTGGTTTAGCTAATTGGTAGAGTTGCGGTAAATTGTCACAACCTTCAGTTACTGTTTCACATACCCAGATTCCTGCATCGCTGGAAGGATAAACCACTGTAATAGGAATAGTATTTTCTAACCCTTTTAGGACTCTGACTACTAAAGTACGATGCGCCCAAGGACAACCCATTCCCACGAAAAGCTGATAACGTTCTACTTCTGGTGGGTAATTACTATCTGGTTTACTAGATATAGTATTTCTAAATTGACTTGGAGGACGCAGATATTCACCAGTTTTACTAGATGGGGCGAGTTGCGACATCATAATGCGCCACAAAGTTGTCCAAACAAATTTACCTAGTTGAACAATATATTTTGAGGGAAGAGATTTAGCCATTGGTTATTTTTTGGTAGCAATAAGATTTTCTCTTCAACCTTCTTTTAACGAAATTTTGGTTGTGAGATTTTGGTTTTAGATTACTGTGAAGTTTAATTACGATCCACAGATGAACGCGGATGAGATTGACTATTGGGGTAAAAATTCGGAGGATAGTATTTCGTGCAGTTTATAAGGAGCAGTTTCTGGGAATGAAGCTAGTCCTGTTTCTTTTTCGGCACTAATGACGGCTAAAGGATAGATTTTTGGGATAATCTCAGTAAGATTAGATTTAAGGCTGGGATTTTCTTGGAGTAATTTTGTGAGACGAAGACGTTGTTCTTTAATAGTTAATTGCCAACTACGAGAGCGTAAATTAGGTTGAAATTGCCATTTAAGTAAATGCATGATTAATACTTCTAATCTACTCTCTAACTGCCTTTTTTCTGAGCGTCCCATGTCGGCAATTTCTTCAGCAAGATTATTCCAATCTAGATTTTCCAGTTGTTGAGTTCGCAAAAAGTTAGCTTGTTGTTGTGTCCAGCCATAAAAATCTAAGTTATAGTCAATATTCATTGCCAAAATTTTAGTAGTTAGCAAAAAGCTACTAGCTTAATTTAATTATCAGAAGTTACTAAACGCTTTCTCAATGATTCGGCACGGCGTTTTGCTGTTTTGTTGTCTGGTTCAGATTTTAGGGCTGCTTCGTAACAGTCTAAGGCTTGGGGAATCATTTGTTTTTTTTCATAGACATTGCCTAAGTTGTTTAAGGCAATTACATACTCAGGATAAATTTTTAAAGCTTCTTTATATTGACGAATTGCAATATCATATTGTTCTTGGGCAAAGTAAGCGTAGCCCATGGCATTGTGAATTAAAGCTTGGTTTTCGGATTCAATTTCTTTGTCAGCTTTAAGGGCTTTTTGAAAAACTCCAATCGATTGAACAAAAAGTTTTTTATCAAGATAAATACTACCTAATTGATAATATTCTTGGGCAGTACCTTTTTCTTTTTTGAGCTTATTTTGAAGTTTAGAAAAGAGCGTTTCGGAACGGCGAGTTTTGATTACTTCTTGCAGGATAAAGATTACTGCCAAAATTAAAATAATTAGTAAAGTGGATATGTAGATTACGGGTAGTTGTTCTTTCATGTTTTAAGGGACTAATCTGAATATTGAATGTTTTGTTATGGTTTAATTTTAAATTATTCTGCTGTCAAGCTTAGGGCAATTGGTAGTGATTAAGACGCTCTTGCAACCATCCTGATTCTCGCCAATCGATTAAAGCTTGATAAACTTCGCTTCGCAATTCTTCATATTGCAAGCCCTTTGGCATAACAATAGCTAGGGGTTCTCCTGAAAGTCTTTCTGGTAGCAATTTGTAGGCTGGATATTCTTGAACCCAACCTGTGAGAGTGGTGATATCGGCGGTAAAAGCTGCTGCTTTTGTGGCTTCTAAAAGTTCTTGCGCTTCTTGGTAAGAGTTGACACCGATCAGTTCCGCTTGGGGTAAGCGATCGCGGATGATGGCAATAGTAGCAGCATTCTTGAGTACGGCAATTTTGGCAGTGGCTAAGTCTTCTACTGATTTAAGATCGGGGTTTTTGGTAATTATTCCTGTTCCGTCTAAATAATAGTAGGGACTAAAATTAACAATGCGTCTGCGAGGAACAGTATCGGTGACTTTAGCGATCGCAATGTCCGCTTGCTGGTCTAAAATTACTTTGAGTCTGGCTTGATTACTAACGGGTTTGAAGACTACAGCATTAGCATCGCCTAATAACTCTGTTGCTAAGCGACGGGCGAGATCTATTTCTAAACCGACCAACTCACCTGCACTATTGCGATAACCTAGAGGACGTAAATTATCTTTGACTGCAACAATAAGATAGCCTCGTTGTTTAATTTCGGCTAATTCTGCTGCTGTCGTGGGAAATGGGGTAACAAGCTTAATTATAATTGCAATAGCTAGAGCTAAGATTAACCAGCTTCCTTTCATACTTTCAAATTAACCTAATAGTTTGGCAATAAACCCAATTATTCCTCCAAGCAAAACTAGCCAGGCAGAGTTTATTTTAAAGCGAAATGTCACAATAGCACTAATAATAGCGACTATTATGGTCAACCAGTCGGTTACAGCACTACGAGTCAGAATATAGACTGTCCCTGTCATAAAACCCAAAGCTGCTGCATTAACGCCATCGAGAAAGCCACTTGTCCACGGAGAATTACGTAATTTAGTGACCCAAGGATTGATAATTAGAACTAAGACAAAAGCAGGCAAAAAAATGCCGATTGTACCAGCGATCGCACCAGGTAGACCATTGAGTAAGTAGCCGATAAAAGTTGCGGTGGTAAATACTGGACCTGGGGTAACTTGACCAATGGCAACAGCATCTAAGAGTTGTTGGGAAGTTAACCATTGATGGCGTTCGACTAAGTCTCTTTGAAGAAATGCCAGCAATACATAACCACTGCCATAGAGAACTGAGCCGACTTTAAGGAAAAACCAGAAGATACTGCTAGTGGCAATCGCAACAGTTTCCGTATTGCCTACCTGTCCAAGAATACCTGAGAAAGGGAACAATAAAGCTTCGTGGGGTGGTTGTCGCCAGTAGTTTTTGATTAGCATTACTGCTAGACCAATGAGCAACAACAACAGAATTTCATTAGTACCCCCAAAAAAAGCCACAGTAGCGACTATTGCTGCAATAATAGTTGGTGTATCCTTAGCAGCCTTTTTGCCTAACTTCCATAAAGCTTGAAAAACAATAGCGATAATCACGGGTTTGATGCCATACAGCAGCCATGCAACTTGGGGTACAGTTTGGTAACGGACATAAATAGCAGCCAAAATCCCCACAGTAGTCATCGCAGGAAAGATAAAACAAGCACCAGCAATAATCAAACCCCGCCAGCCACCTCGTTCATAACCAATGTGAATCGCTAATTCTGTAGAATTAGGACCAGGGATGAGATTAGTAATACCGATCAAATCTAATAACTTTTCTCGACTCAGCCACTGACGCTGCTTTACCACCTCATCATCCATCATGGCAATATGAGCAGCAGGACCACCAAAAGCGATCGCTCCTAAGCGAAAAAAGACTATCGCTAATTCTCGCAGTCGTTGGTTTTTTTCCTGGGGAGACAGTTGAGAATAAGAAAGACGTTCTGGTTGTGTTGTCATTGGCTCTATTTTTGAAGCTATGGATCTTAATCTAATAAATTACGCTTCCAAGACAGTAGAATAGCAGATACATTCCGATGCACCATCGACTTTGATTATGAATTTGTCACTCTCTCAATTTGGTCAACAAATGTCCCAACTAACAGGAGTTCGGGCAATTATGAAAGACATTATCGAGACGTTGAAGAGTAGTGCAGGAACAGAATTTATTAATCTGAGTGCGGGAAATCCCGTAATTTTGCCTGAAGTAGAACAGTTATGGCGCGAGTGTACCGCTGATTTACTAGCTAGTAAAGAATATGGCGAAGTAGTGTGTCGTTATGGCTCATCACAAGGCTATGCACCCTTAATTGAAGCTGTAGTCAGAGATTTTAATCTTCGTTATGACTTAAACTTGAGCGATCGCCATATTTTAATTACTCCTGGTTCGCAGTCTCTCTATTTTTATGCTGCTAATGCTTTTGGGGGATATACTACCGCAGGAAAACTCAAACAGGTGGTATTACCTCTTAGTCCCGACTATACAGGTTATGGGGGAGTCTGTCTGACTCCTGAAGCTTTGATTGCTTACAAACCGCAATTAGATATCGATCCAGCCCAGCACCGGTTTAAATATCGTCCCGATTTTAGTCAGTTAGAGATTACCGAAGCTACAGGCTGTGTCATTTTTTCTCGTCCTTGTAATCCGACTGGTAATGTTTTAACTGATGAAGAGGTAAACAAAATCACGGCTTTAGCCAAGGTTTGTGATGTTCCAGTGTTAATTGATTCCGCTTATGCACCGCCTTTTCCTGCCCTTAATTTTACGCGGATGACGCCTCAGTTTGGCGATAACATTATTCACTGTTTGAGTTTATCGAAAGCAGGATTACCAGGAGAAAGAATCGGTATTGCTATTGGCGATCCTAAATTGATTAGTATTTTAGAATCTTTTCAAACTAATGCTGCAATTCATTCTTCCCGTTACGGACAGGCGATCGCAGCTAGAGCGATCAATTCAGGGCAACTAGCCGAAATTTCCCAGCAGATTATTCGTCCTCATTATCAACAAAAATTAGACATTCTAACTGCTACTTTAGATGCTACAATGCCGCAAGATTTTGCTTGGTTTTTACATCAAGGAGAAGGTGCGATCTTTGCTTGGTTGTGGTTAAAAGATTTACCGCTGACGGATTGGGAATTTTATCAACAATTAAAACAAGTCGGAGTTATTGTCGTTCCTGGTAGTAGTTTTTTCCCTGGTTTAAGAGAAACTTGGCAACATAAACAACAATGTCTGAGAATTAGTTTGACTGCAACAGAATCAGAAATTGCCGAAGCCATGAAACGGCTAGCAAAATCAATTAAAGCAATCAATAATTAACCAATGGATCGAGAACAAGATTGGCTAGAAATTGGCACGATAGTCGCCCCTCAAGGCTTAAGAGGCGAGATGCGAGTTTATCCTGATTCTGATTTTCCTGAGCGATTTCTTGAGCCTGGAACACGCTGGTTACAGCACCCAGAAACAGGAGAAATTACGACAGTAGAGTTATTAGCAGGACGATATTTAGCGAGTAAAAATCTTTATGTCATCTTGTTAGAAGGAGTAGAATATCGCGATCGGGCTGAAGCTTTAAGAAACTATAAAATCTTAGTCAAAAATAGCGATCGCCCTCCTTTAGCAGCAGACGAATATCATGTTGCTGATTTAATTAATCTCGCAGTGTTTGATCAGCAAACAGGAGAAAAGATTGGCACAGTAACAAATCTTTTTGTTGCAGGCAATGACTTACTAGAAGTAACGCTCGATCAACAACCAAATCTTGAGCCTAAACCTAGTGTCGATTTATCACAAATTAGTCGTAAAACCAAGCGTCGTAAAGTTAAACCAAATATTCAAAAACCAGCAACTATTTTAGTTCCTTTTGTCAAAGAGATTGTCCCAGCGATCGATTTAGACAATGGCAAAATTGAAATTAATCCTCCAGCAGGATTGTTAGAGATTAATGAGCCTTAAAAGTCCAACACATAAGAGTTTAAGCCCAAATCAGCCAAAGAACGAGATGCTGTTTCTGCTTTAGTGCGATCGCTAAATGCACCGACTTGTAACATCGATTTGCTTTGATATACCGTAGAAAATGCCTCTGGATATAAAGATTTTACTTGAGTTTTTTGGTTGTTGTTTGCCACTTCTACTAAAACTCGGTACTGAACATTAGAGCTATTGTTGTTAGAAGTTGCCAGTAAATCTGATAAGCTACCAATCTGTCGATTACTGCCAGCATTAGGGATAGCGGAAGCAGGAGGCTCAGTATGAGGAACAGCTAAAGGACTGTTTTCTCGATAAACCTCCTCACTAGGAGCAGCAAAAACTAACTCTTTAGTTGTAGGATTATTTTCTGCGGGATTAGTAATTGTCGGTGGTGGTGGTAAAGTTTCCCCGCTACCAAGAGCGGAACTAGAAATCGGATTAGTTTCAGGTTGAGCAGTTTCAACTTGTTTAGGAGTTTCGGTTAGAGGAAACTGCCGTAAACGAGAAAAGCGATCGCTTGTCGGATTTGCTGTCGCTGTTGCTACCTCATTATTATGCACCACAGGAGAAACTGTTGCACCACTAAAGTCAATATTTCCTTCTATTTGCCCTGCAACTTCTGTTCCTACGGCAGAAATCGGTGTACTGGAAATATTTTGAATATCAAATTTACCGTTGTTATAAAAAGTATTTTCTCCTGGTTCGGTGGTAGTACCGAGATCGGCGCGAGACTGAGATATTGCTACCAAACCGTATTCGGAGGAATTGGTAATTTGATTTTGTCGTAAAATCCCTTGAGTATTACCTTCTAAAATTATACCAATGCGATTACCACTAAAGCGATTACCGATGAGAGTAGGGGCTGCATTTTGCACCACACTAACGCCAAACCCCGTCTTTTCAAAATCATTATTGCTCACTTGAGGCTGCGATGTGCCATAAATTAACAAGCCATTACCCAAATTGAGATAAAAATAGTTATCGGCAATTACAGGGTTACTCTTACCATTCACTGATAGTCCAGTATTACCATTACGGGTAAAAGTATTGTGGGTGACTTGAGGATTAGCTGATTCAATCCACAAACCATGTCCCCGATTGTGCGGATTAGTGACAGTTACTCCTGTAATTGCTCCTGCATCTTTAATCGCTGCAATAGTTACATTTTGCCCTGCACCAGTAGGACTAATAAAAGAACCGCCACCCTGAATAATGGTATTGTGTCCCTTACCACCAGGAGTTCCTTGCAGTGTAATATTCGTCTTGATAATTAAAGGAAATACCTCTCCTGTCGCCTCACTATAAGTACCAGGAGCTAGGGCAATAGTGGTATTGGGTTGAGCAATCTGCAAAGCTTGGGTAATGGTTTTGAGTGGTGCAACCTGGCTGGCTGCTGCGGTATCATCACCGCGATTCGGATCGACATAAATAGTTTGTGCTGTAATTGGATTTTGGGCTTCGGTTTGTTGCGCCTTAGCAGAGTTGGGATAGATCGAAATACTTCCTAAAGATAAGGGAATCATCGCTGCTATTAGCCAACTCCTGATGCCGATTGAGCCTCTTACTGGCTGATTTTTCTGGTTTTGATGCTGCCAAACCCGATAACTCATAGCTCCTTCTCCTAATTTAACTATCTAGCTTTTAGCTATTTTTACAACGATACCTGTAGTGTAAAATCCGATTTTTTTTAGATACTAAATAACGTATAATTGCGAGAGTTTAGATTTTTTTTAATTAAATTTAATTAAGTGAAAGTATTTGTTTATCACACTCCCGAACTGACACCAGAAGGGAATCTTCCTGATTGTGCAGTTGTCATCGATGTTTTGCGCGCTACTACGACTATTGCCACTGCTCTAAACTCTGGTGCAGAAGCTGTACAAGCTTTTAGTGACATAGACATACTCATGGAAAAATCAGCGAGGTGGTTGGCAGATAAACGCTTGCGGGCTGGGGAAAGAGGCGGGGAAAAAGTTCCAGGTTTCGATCTTGGTAACTCCCCTTTAGAGTGTGTCCCTGAAGTAGTAACAGGTAAACGTTTATTTCTGACTACTACTAATGGAACTCGCGCCCTGCAAAGAGTCGCTCTAGCACCTACTGTTATTACTGCTGCTCAAGTTAATCGTCAAGCTGTTGTTAATTATTTGTTACAAAAACAACCCGAAACTGTTTGGTTAGTAGGTTCAGGCTGGCAAGGAAGTTACTCGGTAGAAGATACTGCTTGTGCTGGTGCGATCGCCGAATTACTGATCACTCAAGGGAAAATGTCCTTAGAAGCGATCGCTGGTAATGACGAATTAGTCGGAGCATTATCGCTTTATGCTCAATGGCAAGGCAATCTGTTAGCGATGTTTCATAACTGTAGTCATGGACAACGTCTCCTAAGACTTAATTGCCATCAAGATTTAGAGTATTGTGCTACTACAGATATTTTAGATATTCTGCCAATTCAAAAAGAAGCAGGAGTTTTAGTAAAACTGTAAGATTTAACCTGAAACACTCAGTAAAAGTTCGACCAGATTGAGCAAATTATGGTTCAACTCGGAGTCTTGTACCCTGCTGATCGGCGTGATATACCCAAGTTCGCTCTTCACCAGAAACAGTAACGCGCCACCCTGGAACTATCGCTTGAGTGCAAACTTCATCTGCTTCAGGTAGATCTAAACAACCATTAGACCATAATTCTCTGGTTGCTTGAGTGACACTTAAGTCTTCAGGCGCAATTTGAGTTTTTTTTGATAAATCTTCTAGTACTGCATTAGCCACATTTTCAGGTAACTCAGGGTTTTGATTTTCGATATTATTAGGATTAGTCATCACGGTCATCTTCGTAAAATTATCCCAGCTAGCAAGAGCGATCATTTTCCCAGTAATCAACAGCATCAGAGTTGGCATCAAACAAAACTTAAGACAAGTAGTAAACGATAAAATTTGCGATTTTCGGTTTTTAACCATGTTACAAACCTTGTAGTTAATTCTTCCTGGTTTTTAGTTGTGATAAACCAGAAAAAGTTCCACCAAACACGTAAAAATAGTTATGACCTCTTGGCGCGATCGCTTAAACAAATTTTCAGGCAAAACCCGTTTTGTAGTTTGTCGTATTTTTATCCATTTAGGAGGACAAGAAGTAACCCCCATCTTAGGAATACTAAACCGTGTCGCGCGAGATGCGATCGCAGCAGACGGCGACATGGCAGTTTTAGGAGAAGGTTTAGTTACCGTTTGCCAAAATCTGTTACAGATGCGGATTTATTGGCAATCTGCTGGTAATGAAGGAGAAGTCTTCTGGGATGAAGGGGAAGCCGGAGACTATGTTAATGAATTATTTACCGATTCAGCACAAAGGTATCTTAGTGAACCAAGTTTTAGTCAACCGCTGAGTGAAGCGGAGGCGCTGACTTTACCGATCACTCGCAATGTCGTAGTGATGCTAGCAGTGGCTGTAGAAGGAGAATCACCCGATCTCGAAACTAATCTGGCAGATATCGAAGCATTAGAATACGGACTCAAAGCGCTAATCAATCTCTATTATCAAGAAAAATTACGAGCCATTCAAATCCATTTTTCTCCTGCCCAACTCGGAGAAGAACTAACTAATGACCAATTACTCGCCAATTTTCCTGAGTTAATCCCGTTATAAAAGAGTGATAACCGTAAGTCTTTGATTTTAAGAAAGCTCTACAATCTAAAACAGATAGAATTTAAAATTTTTTGTTTTATGTTACGCAGACTTTTAGTTGTATTTATGTCACTGTCTCTTTGTTGGACGGCGATCGCCTGTGGGGCAACCACGGTAAGTCAACCCCAGCAAAGTTTTAACAATAATGTAGCTTCTGCTCCTACCTCGATTAGTGATGGTAAATATCCCATCCAACAAGCTACTTATGATGATGCTACGGGAGAGTATAGCTTAATGCTACTCAACACACCCCCAGGAAATCCCCCTGTACTTCAAACTGCGAATCTTCAAATGGCGCGGTTGAGTGATGCAGAAATTGCCGAAGGCGAAAAAACTTATCTTAAGGTAGATAACAATCAGCCTGTGATGTATTTGACGGAAGATTTTAAAATCGAGTACGTTCATAATGTCACCGAAACTCAAACCGATCCTCAAACTGGTCAACCTCAAACAGTAGTAGTCAGAAGAGAATCTAATTTCTGGAGTCCTTTTGCTGGTGCGCTAGCAGGACAAGCTTTAGGTAGTTTATTATTTAGACCCCAGTACTATGTCCCTCCTGTCTATCAATCAGGCGGTATTCTCACTGGTTACGGCGGTTATGGTAGTAGCTATTCTCAAGCAGTAGATCGTTATCAAACTCGCTATAAAACTCCTCCCGCAGCGGTTAAAAATCGTCAAATTCTCCGTACTACAGGTAGTATCAGAAATACTAGTACTTCTAGTAAATTTACTAAACCCAGAACTAACAATAATCGTTCTACAGGTTCAGGTGTAGGTTCTAATACGCTTAATTCTTCAGGACAAACTCGCACTAAATCTTCTCCACGGAGTAGTTTTGGTAGTAGTCGCAAGAGTTTTGGTAGTAGAAGTCGTAGTTTTGGTGGTAGTAGAGGTTTTAGAAGAAGATAAAATTATTAGGTGGGCATTGCCCACCTAGTAGCGATGGAAAAAAGTCCAGAAAAGAAATTAATCTCATCAGAAGTCAACACTGGAAAATACAAGAGTTTTACCTATCAAATTAATCTATGTCCAGAGATAATTAAATTTACAATTCTTCAATCTCAACAATTCTTTTTAATGGCATCGGTCTAGATTCAGTTTGAGGCAATAAGATCGGTTCTTTGGCTTTCTCTTTGACTGTCTTGGGTAGTAATACTGGTAAAGGTTCAGGTTGATCCATCCAGTAACTTGCTACGGGTAAAGTATGTTCTAAATCTTCTAGCAGACGAGGAATAATCATTACCGCGTGTAATTCGCCAATTCTTTCGGCTTCTTGCATTCCTATCTCAATGGCGATCGCCACATTCGCTACCGAGCCTCTAATTATAGCGGTACACAAGCCATCGCCAATTTTTTCATAAGAAGCTAGTTGTACATCTGCTGATTTGAGCATCGCATCTGCTGCTCCTACCATAGCAGGAAAACCTCTGGTTTCTAACAACCCAATAGAGCGATTGCTTAAGCGACTATAACCCCTGCGTTTCTGGGCTAGCTCAACTAAATGAGAGCCAATCGGAAATACCGCTTCTAAGTTAGGCATGGGGCGCGCAATAACCAGTTTTGATAGTAGTTGCCCAAACTTTTCAGCAGTTTTTGCTCCTTCTTCTACTGCTAATCTGACATCTGCTATATTCCCTCTGACTACAGCAGTGCAATGTCCACTACCTGTTCTTTCATACCCTACTAAGATCACTTCTGCGGATTTGAGCATCATATCTGCTGTTCCGACAATTGCGGGAAAGCTTTTAGTTGATACTAAGCCCAAAGCACTGTCTTTAAAGGGATGCTCGTCAATATAGGTTTGCTGAGTCGTCGTTTTTAGCCTCCGCAAGTCCAGATTAGCCATTGATTAATGTTTTTGATAGATTAAGTTGCTGCTTACATATAAGGTAAACCCTATATCTAGTTTAGTCAGAAATTGCAATTAATGCGCTAAATCTACTATTAAATAAAATTAATCACAGAGATAGCTATTTCTGTACAGTAATTAATCTTAAGATTTTTTTGAGAAAAAACTTTAATTTAGCGATCGCGTGAAACGGGACGTAAAGCGATCGCACTTGATGTGGGAAGAAATAGTACAACCAATAAAGCTAATAAATGTAAAGCCCAGTGAGATACAACCAAACCCCAAACTAGACAAACTAAAGCCATTCCTACTGCTAATACGGCAAAAATATCGTTGTTCGTCCGTAGATACCAAATAACACTTCCTAAAGTAGTTATCAACATCAGGAGTGGAAATAGAGGAATCATCATACCGCGCTCCTTTTAAGAAGTTAACCAGTTTTGGTTTAACTTTATTCTAACTTAAACAAAACTTAGGTCCGCTAAATACTTAAAAGAATAATATTTCAAACTTCTTTGTATAACTTAATACAAAAATTTTAAGCGATCTTCCGTCTCAAGATTATTTAGAGAATTTGTTGCTGTTGTGATTGATTGAGAAATTCTACTAACCAATTTTTCAGATGATAGGTAGCATAACAGTCATCTTCGTTATAACTCAAAATTGCCTCTAGAAAAGTTCGATCCTGAGTACTCAACCAACTATCGTACCAACAAACTGATTGATCCCCGCTGCCTTGAGCTTCACGCCATTCAAAACCCAACCAATTAGCTAAAGATTTTAGAGAATAACTTTCTACAGGTAAAATTGCCGTTTTAGTTACCCAATAATGTAAATCGACAAAGCGAGATAATAGCAGTTTAATCGAAAATTGAGGACTATCATAAAGTCTGGCTAAGCGTTTGATCGTTTCTATTTCATATTCAGAAAAATGAAAAATTTTAGCGTCGGGGTATGAACTGACAAATTCGCAAAATTGCTGCCAAATAGATGCTTCTTCGGTAGGATGTTCGGCTAAAAAAGGATAAAATTGCTGCGTATTTTGTCGGCGATCTACTAATAGTACGCCCAAAAGATAATCAATTTGGCGATCTGGTTCAGCTTCAATATCAAAATACAATTCAATCGGAGAAGTAGGGAGTAGCTGTTGAAAATTATAGTCCGCTCTAACCATGGCTTTTTGTCGCAGTAAAGATTGAGTTTGTTGTTTGAGTAAAACCGCTACTGTTTTGCCAATTTTTTCTTCTAGATGATTTTGCGAAACTGCTGCAATAGATTCTAAACTATCTAAGCCCATGCCAACTAAAGATTCATAGCGTTTGGGAGTAACCCCAGGAATTAAAGACAGATGTTGTTGTGATTTAGCAATGTCATAACAATGACTATACCAACTACAAAGACTGCACCTTTGACGCGAGATAAATACCTCTGGCTCTTGCTGCGCCATTAACATTGTTAGACACTCTGCAACAGTACTCTGCATTCTTTCGAGCCAGTAGTCTAGCTGAATCGGATAGGTATTTTGTTGACGCAAAATTAATTGAGATTGAGGTGGTAAGACTCCCTGAATGATCGCCAACATCTGAGCATGGTAAGCAGCAATCAGCTTATACTCTGGTTTGGGACGACGACCTAATTTAATATTGAGGGGAATATACAACCAATCGCCAAAAATTGATTTTCCTGGTTGTTTGAAGAGTAGAGTTGGTTGTCCGAGAAAAGCAATAGCTGAGGCATTTGTCATCGCAGTAAAGGGATTTTTTTTAGCCTCTGGCGCGATAGAAGTTTGCCATTGCTCCAGAGAAACAGATAAACTACCGCCATAGATACATTCTTTGCCTTGTTCCATTAACTCTTGCGTCTGTTGCCAATTCAGTAACCAATCTTTGGCACGGGGTCTTTGATAATCTAGAAATTGAGATTTTAAAGTGTTAGCGATATGAACTTGATTTTCTCTTTTGAGTTTCGAGAGAAATTCTTTTTCAGGGTCTTTTTCTGTGGGATTACCATATACTTCTAGATAAGTCCGCCGACGACAGCGTTTGTAGTTGAGCAATAATTGATCGGTTAACAGCATTGCATTTTTCAGGAAACGAAAGAGCCAAGATTTATCATTAACTAACTATGACCAGTAATTTAGGGCAAATCCCCATCGAACAACACCGCAAACAATTCCTCGGATTAGCTAATAAAACCTATTTTAACTTTGGTGGTCAAGGGGTTCTACCTGAATCTGCTTTAAATGCCATTATCAGTACTCACCGCTATATTCAAGAGGTAGGACCTTTTTCTAGGGCAATTAATTCCTGGTTACAAGAACAAACTGCTGTCATACGGCAGACAATAGCTGAAGAGTTGGCAACTACAGCAAGTACGATTACTCTGACTGAAAATGTAACTGCTGGCTGCAATATTGCTTTGTGGGGTATAGATTGGCAGCCAGGTGATGTGATTCTGATGTCTGATTGCGAACATCCAGGAATAATTGCAGCGGTTCGGGAAATATCGCGCCGTTTTGCCGTAAAAGTTGAAATTTGCTCGCTTTTAGCTACTTTAAATCAAGGCGATCCTGTAGCAGTAATTAAAGAGTCTTTATCTCCTCGCACTCGCTTGCTGGTAATTAGCCATTTATTATGGAATACTGGTCAAATTTTACCTCTTAAAGAAATAGTCACCATTTGTCACAACTATGCTGCTGCTCATTATCCAATTCAAGTTTTAGCAGATGCAGCCCAGTCTGTCGGTTCTTTGCCTCTCAATCTACCAGAATCAGGCATTGACTACTATGCTTTCACCGGACATAAGTGGTTGTGTGGTGCTGCCGGAGTTGGTGGTTTATATATTAGTGAAGCTGCTTTTGCCACTTTGTCTCCTACTTTTATTGGTTGGCGCGGAATTAATATCGATGCACAAGGACAACCTCAAAGCTGGAAAAATAATGGCGAGAAGTTTGAAGTCGCTACTTCCGCTTATCCTGAATATGCTAGCTTAAAAGAAACGCTCGCCGTTCAGCGTCAGTGGGGCGATTCTCAACAAAGATATCAGCGAATTTGCTACTTAAGTAATTATCTCTGGTCGCGTCTGCAAGATATACCTGGGGTAGAATGTTTAAAAACTACTCCCCCTGAAGCTGGGATTGTCTCATTTAAAATTGCCAGTAGCAGCGATCGCCTAGTAAAAACCTTGGAAAAAAAAGGTTTTTTCCTCAGAACTATTGCTCATCCTGACTGTATTCGCGCTTGCGTTCACTATCTCACTCTGACAGCAGAAATTGATAATTTAGTTCAAATAATCACTTCCCTAATCAATTAAATTTAAGGCAAGATATTAAATAATAACGCTCATCTTCTAAAAAATATGGATAAAACGACGATCAAAGCCAAAATCGAGCAAATTAGTCAAAAAAGAGAATTTTTGGTGCAACTATTAGAACGCCCCAATATTGGCACATTACGCATTGATGTCGATCAAGCTCTCGAAGAATTAGATGAATTAATTGAAGAGTTTGAGGAGACTTTTCCTGAAGAAAAAGCTTAATTGCTGAAGCTGTTACACTCTACAGGACAATGGGCAACAGGCAATAGTTTTGTTCTGTTCCCTGTTCCTTAATAACTAATGACTGCTTACTGTTTCCTCCTCTTAGACTTTTTTGGCGTTTTTTTGCTTTTAGAACTAATCCAATCACTTACCGAGTGACTCATTGCCCCCAAATCTAAACCAATAAATAAAGCGATCGCATCAAGCCAATAAACTTCCGTAATTAATTTAAACGTGGCAAGGGTAAAACTTTGCCAATTCCACTCAAAGCCCCCAATTAATTGAGCGATCGCGATTCCGAAAATTCCGACTAAAAATAGCCACCCTAAAAGATATAAAATTCTAATCACTGTGCCAATAATCAAGCCATGTGACCAAAAAGAACGATGACGTAACAATTTTTGATAGGGTAGCCAAATTACTCGCAAAACGCCCCAACGCTTAAACTGTACAGAATAAATATCGAGATCGGGACCAAACATCAACCCAGCGAAGAAAAAACCCCCTCCCACCAATAAAGTTAATTCCCCATTTCTAGTGATTAAATAGCTAAGAGCTACTATTCCAGGAAATAGCCAAAGAGTAATGCGATCGTGAGTACGTCCTGAAGGCATAGATTTAAAAAACTTGAGACTAAACTTTAAAATAATGTGGGAAAAACGCCAAAAATAGCTAGGATAAACACAGAGATTTTCTCAGTTCAATAATCTATAAGTCCATGAAGCAACTAGATAAGGACTTAGCAGTTGGTCAGACAATCGTCCTGATGACTAGCTATAGCTTCGATCTTCAAGGTTATAAGGCGGAGCAACTAGTATCCCAATGGCTTGCTAATTATCATCCGACTTGGATTCGTTTAGCAACTATTGAAGCACTCTATTTAGGACGTTATAAAGCAATTTCAATCGAACAAATTATGAGTGTTTGGTCACGCTTGGGAAATCCTAAAGTTCATTTTGGGGGCGAGTTTGAAAGATTAATCTGTCGTAAGTTACCACGACATCTAGTCAAGCAGCAAGATATAGAGCCAGTGTCACCACCAGCTACTGTGACTAGTTCTACTGATCAACCGATTGGGCAATCTAAACCAGAATCAGCAAAAAAGTCAAAACCATCTACCGCAGCAAATCAGCTAGAAACAGAACCCCCCACAAAATTACCAGCTAAAAACTCACAAGTACCAAGTTTAGATAATTCGGAGTTGCACTGGCAAAACTCGTCAAACTCCATAGAACGTTTTACGCCGATCCCAGATATGTCATCTTTATTTCAAAAACTTAAGGCGATCGCCAAAACTGAATGAGAAAGGGTCACAGATCCATTAAAATATGTAAAGAAAATAAACGGAATAAGACGGAATGCGTGTCGCAATTGTAGGAGCAGGATTGGCTGGGATGGCAACAGCGGTTGATTTAGCAGACGCTGGTGCTGAAGTCGAAATTTTTGAATCTCGTCCCTTTGTCGGGGGAAAAGTTGGGAGTTGGATTGACAAAGATGGCAACCATGTTGAAATGGGATTGCACGTTTTCTTTGGTTGCTACTACAACTTATTTGCCTTAATGGAAAAAGTCGGCGCGATTAACCATCTTCGCCTCAAAGAACATACCCATACTTTTATCAATCAAGGAGGAAAAGTCGGAGAATTAGATTTTCGCTTCCTCACAGGTGCGCCTTTTAATGGGTTAAAAGCTTTTTTTACCACTTCTCAATTATCAGCAGCCGATAAGATCTTTAACTCTTTGGCTCTAGGGACTAGTCCTGTAGTTAGAGGCTTAGTCGATTTTAAAGGGGCGATGAAAACAATTCGCGATCTAGATCGCATTAGCTTTGCGGACTGGTTTCGCAGTCATGGCGGTAACAACAAGAGTTTAGCTAAGTTGTGGAATCCGATCGCTTATGCTTTAGGCTTTATCGACACCGAAAATATTTCCGCTCGCTGTATGCTGACCATTTTTCAATTATTTGCTGCTAAAACTGAAGCTTCCGTCTTAAGGATGTTAGAAGGCTCGCCTCAAGAATACTTGCATCAACCAATTATCGATTATCTCGAAGCTAGAGGCACTAAAATTTATACCCGTCGGCAAGTTAGAGAAATTTGCTTCGATCCCGACAATAACAATCGAGTTACAGGATTAGTAGTAGCCCAAGGAAATACCACAGAATCGATCGTCGCCGATGTTTATGTCTGCGCTTGCGATGTTCCTGGCATCAAAAAAGTGTTACCTCAAGCTTGGCGGAAATGGTCAGAATTCGATAACATCTATCAACTAGATACTGTGCCTGTAGCTACTGTGCAACTGCGTTTTGACGGTTGGGTTACCGAATTACATGATGCTCGACAACGACAGCAGTTAGCCAAAGCAGTAGGTATTGATAACTTGTTATATACTCCTGATGCTGACTTTTCTTGTTTTGCCGATCTGGCGTTGACTAGTCCAGGAGATTACTACAAACCAGGAGAAGGCTCGCTACTGCAACTAGTTTTAACCCCAGGTGATCCGTTTATTAAACAAAGCAATGAGGCGATCGCCAATCAAGTTTTAGCGCAAGTGCATCAGCTATTTCCCGCTTCTAAGAAGCTCAACATGACCTGGTATAGTGTAGTAAAACTCGCTCAGTCTCTTTATCGAGAAGCTCCAGGTATGGATGTGTATCGTCCTGCGCAAACAACGCCTATCCCCAACTTTTTCTTAGCAGGTAGTTATACCCAACAAGACTATATAGATAGTATGGAAGGAGCAACTTTGTCGGGAAAACAAGCTGCAGCAGCAATTTTGGCACAAGCAGAACAACTTAAACTCAATTCTCCTATTTCCTAATTTTATGTCAGATTGGCTTGAGCATACCGTACAAGTAGAAGTACCAGTTTCTGTCGAAAATGTTTGGCATCTCTGGTCAGATTTAGAACAAATGCCCCGTTGGATGAAATGGATTGATTCAGTAGAAGTCCTAAAAGATAACCCTGAGTTATCTCGCTGGAAACTAGCGAGTGGTGGATTTGAGTTTAGTTGGCTATCAAAAATTAATAAAATCGTACCCCAACAAGTTATTCAATGGGAATCGGTCAATGGTTTGCCCAATCGTGGCGCAATTCGATTTTATAACCGAGGCGAGCAAGTTAGTATTGTTAAACTGACAGTAGCTTATAGAATACCAGGAATTCTTGGTAAATTAATGGATGGGCTGTTTCTCGGTAGAGTTGTCGAATCAACTCTAGAAGCTGATATGGAGCGATTTCGTAACTATGCTGTACAAACAGTGCCAAAATCTTAAGTTTTGACCGCCTAATGCGGTTAGCTCGCTACCAATCGTGACAAATTAAGGGCTTGTGTTGTTTGTCAACTAGTTTTGAGCTTCGTAGCTTTTAAGTTATTTAATTACTGAGGTAATTAATTTAGCATAACTATTGATGTACGAAATTCAGCCAAAGTGTTATCATTTTTTTGAGAATAAGTATCGGTATTCGAGTTGGCATTCAGTATTGATAGGGTTTTCCGTAAAGTATTGATAGGCTTTTTCCGAAATCTTGTCTCTCCGTTAGAATCTAAATTAGGAGACAAAAGTTATGTCGATTTATGTGGGTAATCTTGATTATAGTTTAGAACAAGATGACCTAGTAGAAGTATTTTCTGAATATGGTAGTGTCAAAAGAGTTCATGTTCCTACCGATCGCGAAACTGGTCGCAAACGTGGTTTTGCTTTTGTCGAACTCGGAACAGAAGAAGAAGAAACTGCTGCGATCTCAGCTTTAGATGGTGCTGAGTGGATGGGTAGAACCCTCAAAGTTAATCAAGCTAGACCTAGAGAGTCAACCAGACGTTCTGGTGGTGGCGATCGCCGAAGCTTCCGTAGCTAAGGCAAAAATTTTCTGATTCACAGAGGTCATACTTGATTGCAAGTTATCTCCTGGTAAATTCTGAGAAAGCTGATTTCTCATAACCATAATTAAATAACGTTTCTAGGGAGTACAAGCGGTTAGTACCTAGTAACTCTCTAGATGCGTTTTGTTGTCTATCTAGAGAGTAAAACTGTGGCTAAACGTCGAAACGTCAAAAAAGAAAAAGCAGCGCGAAATCGAGCTTACGCCAGACAATTTCAAAAAAAATCTGGTCGTGGTGGTTACAAATCAAGAAATTTCGCGAGTAACAAAGCTGACAAATCAGCAGACAATGCTGAAGCAGATAAAGAAGATGAATAGATCGCTCTCTTGCTGAAGCGGAAAACTGGAACGCTGTAGATGTAAGATGCAGAATATAAAATTCCTTTTTCCCGAAGCAATTAATCATGGGATACTATTCAGCACCAAATTCGCTACTCAGTGAAGTCAAAAATCACAAAAAACTTGATTTATCTGTAGTCGTACCGATTTATAATGAAGCAGAAAGTCTTCCCTCTTTGATAGAGGCGATCGCCTCTGCTGCTAGAGAAACCCGACTCAGCTATGAAATTATCTGTGTTGATGATGGTTCTATAGACGGTTCGACTCAGATATTAACCGCAATTGCTCGCCAACGCCGTGATCTCAAAGGAGTGATTTTACGTCGTAACTACGGTCAGACTCCTGCGATGGCAGCAGGTTTTGAATATGCCACAGGAAAAATTATTATTACCTTAGATGGTGATTTACAAAACGATCCAGCAGATATTCCTTTATTAATAGCTAAACTTGATGAAGGTTATGATTTGGTAAGTGGTTGGCGGAAACAGCGACAAGACGCTGCTATTACCAGATTATTCCCCTCCAAAATCGCTAATTGGCTGATTGCTAGAGTAACAGGTGTCAAAATCCATGATTATGGTTGCTCTTTAAAAGCTTACCGCGCGGAACTAGTTGCAGATATGAATCTGTATGGTGAATTACATCGTTTTTTACCAGCACTAGCCTATATTGAAGGTGCGAGAATTACCGAAATTCCTGTCCGCCATCATCCGCGTCGTTTTGGTAAAAGTAAATATGGTTTAGGCAGAACCATTAGAGTCCTGATGGACTTATTGACAATTTTCTTTATGAAAAAATTTCTGACTCGACCGATGCACGTTTTTGGTTTGGGTGGACTTATTTCCTTAGCTTTGGGAATCGCAATTGGTTTATATTTAACCCTGATTAAGTTTGTCTTTCAAGAAAACATTGGCGATCGCCCTTTGCTGATTTTGGCAGTATTGCTCATCTTAACTGGAGTTCAATTATTTTGTTTTGGTTTAGTTACTGAGTTGTTGATGCGGACTTATCATGAATCTCAAAGAAGACCGATTTATCGGGTAAGAAACGTTGTCGGAAAAAACATTCAACAAAGTTCGTAGTAAATGTGCGATGTTCAAGACTAAATATTTGAGTTTCCTAATTCCTTTGGCACTGTTGCTGGCAAGTTGTCAAAACCAACAATATGACGTAAATATAACGCGAGATCTAGAATATGCCACCTATCAGCATCAAGGAAAAACGAAAAAGTTATTACTAGATTTATATTTACCAGTTAAAGAGACACAACAACCGCAACCACTACTAATTTATATTCATGGTGGTGGCTGGTTAGAATTTAGTAAAGAAATCTGTCCAGGAGAAATTGTCGCCCAACAAGGATACGCGATCGCCTGTATTAACTATCGCTACAGTACAGAAGCAATTTATCCGGCTCAAATTCATGATGCCAAAGCTGCGGTGCGTTGGTTGAGAGCTAATGCTGCTCAATATAACTTAGACCCCGATAAATTTGGGGCTTGGGGTGCATCCGCAGGAGGACATTTAAGTCTGTTGCTAGGAACTACGGGCGGAGTTACTCAGCTAGAAGGAAATCAGGGAAATTTGACTGTATCTAGTGAAGTGCAAGCAGTATGTAGTTGGTTTGCGCCAACAGATTTTACGCAAGTTACCCCTGCTTTTACTGAACCTTTTTCCCCAGAAATTGCGCAAAAATATCGTGAAGTTCCTTGGTTTCAATATACCAGAGTTACTTATAAATTATTAGGAGGTACAGTAACCGAAAATCTTGACTTAGCAACATTAGCCAATCCGATTAATTTTATTGATAGTGAAGACCCTCCTGTTTTGGTAGTTCACGGCGATTTAGATAAAATTGTTCCTGTGAGCCAAAGTGAAATTTTAGTCGCAGCTTTAGAAGCTAAGGAAGTACCTGTCACATTCATTCGTAAATCAGATATGACTCATTCCTATCGTGGTGCTAATAAGGAAAAATTCGATCCTGAGTTAATCAATTTGGCTTTAGAGTTTTTTGAGCAACAGTTAAACTCAGAGTCTCCCTAATTATTTAAAATCAAACTAATAATTAATATATAAGAAATGGTCTAATTTTATAAAGCATCTTTTCGCTTTTGAATAATTAAAGTAATTATTAAATAAACTAGAGTATGAACTAGTAATATGCCCCAATTTAGTAATAAGTTATTCCAAGTAGCAGCATAAACATCACTAGGTTGAAATATTTGAGCTAACTCATGATCATTGGCGATCGCAGATGCCATAGAATTAACATCAGCCAACGCCCCATAAGCCCCTACTGACCAGCGACTTAAGGTCAACCAAGATAGTTTACTTGCCCAACTTTCAGACTCAAAAATAAATAAAACTCCCGATAAAATAATTTGCGGAATCATCACCAGAGGTAGTAAATTATTGCCTTTATTAATATCTTTAACGCTAGCTGACAGCATCAAACTTAAACTAGTACTAGCAATCAAAGTTAAGGCTGTAGTGATCGCAAATCCGCCATACCAATTAATCAAATCTGATTCAGGAGCTTCAAATATGATAACGGCTAAAGTCATTAGTAAAGTTTGAATCAGTGCAATGCTACTACGAATAATTAACTTGGAGCTAATGTATGGAATCAAACCTAAATTTAATAATCTTTCTCGAAAATAAATCGCTGATTCTTTGACAATCTCTTGAATCGAATTAGAAAGTCCAATCCAAATCGCAATACAACTAAAAATAAATAATAAGCGCAAAGCTAGAGAAGCTTGAGTTAAATTAGGTGCGTTAGTAATACTAAGGGGCTGTTCTCCTCCTAAAGATAAATAAGTTAGCAAAATGGTGATTGGTCCTGATAATAAAGCTAAAATCAAACTCAGGCGATCGCGTAACACCAACTTGCCATAACGTTGGCATAATAACCAAAGTTGCTTAAGGGGAGAAATGCCAGTTCTAATTGCTTTATTAGTAGATTGTTGCGCTTGTTTTCCTGGACTGAGAGTGTTTTTAATATAAGCAGAATATTGAGGCGAATTTAAATAACTTCTTGCCCATTCTTCTACCGCAGTTTTCCCTTGATTTAACTTGAGATAAATATCAGCAAAATATTTAAAATCAACCTTCGGCATCTCGAAAAAGCGTAAGGCTTCTTTCGGAGGACCAAAATAACAAAGATGACCACCTAAACCGAGAAAGGCAATGCGATCGCATACTTCGATGTTACCTGTAGCATGAGTCACTAAAACAATAGTGCGCCCTCTTTTCGCTTGTTCTTTTAATAGTCCCATCATTTCCTTGTCTAAACCAGGATCGAGTCCAGATGTCGGTTCATCCAGAAAAAATAGTTTCGGGTCAGCTAACAACTCCACTCCCATACTGACTCTTTTACGCTGTCCGCCACTAAGTTGACTAACTAGAGTATTCGCTACATGAGATAATTTGATTTGCTCTAAAGTACTGGTAACTACTCGGTGGATATTGGTATCAGGAGGAAGACGTAAGCGACAAGCATAAGTCAATACTTCTGTAACAGTTAGGTTGTAATGAATAATATCGTCTTGGGGTACATAGCCAATTTGAGAACGATAGATCGCCCAATTTTGTGCCAGATTATCGCCATTTAAAAAAACTTCTCCTGAAGAAAGAGGCGCAATTCCCAGTAAAGATTTCATCAAGGTTGATTTTCCTGCACCACTACCCCCTACCAAAGCGACTAACTGTCCTGGTTCAATCGCTAAAGATAAATTATTCAGAATGATTTTTTCTTGTTGGTTTTTATCTTTAACTTGACGATATAGGTGATGGGCATCAAGACGAATATTATTGGTCGCATTATTGAGTTCTAAGGACTCTCCTGTGTAAATCAACATATATGGACCAATTTGAATCGTATCGTCTCTTTGCAGCAATATTTTGCCCTCTAGTCTCACACCATTGATAAAAGTCCCATTAGTGCTGTGATCTTGTAATATATGACCGCCTTTGCCATCGGGATAGACTGTAGCGTGTAGCCGTGACACTGTAGGTGCATCTAATTGCATCGCGTAGTAGTTATTGGGTTGAGGTGAACGACCCAATTCCACACGACCTTCTAACCCACTCAAGTTGAGTTTACGCCTACTCGGTACAGTAATCTTGGCACTGCTTCTAAAATTGATATAGGTCAGAATAATTTGATAGTGGGGGTCTTGTCCGATGTAAAGCTGTACGCCATTTTTCAGCAGATAGCCATCGGTAAGATTGATTCTCGTATTATCGATAAACATCCCGTTGCCACTAGGATGATGGCGATCGCCATCATAAATACGATAGTCTGTACCTTCTTTTTGAATTACAGCTTGTTTGCGCGATATTACATTCCAGTCTTGCGGTACTAGCAAGTCCGACCAATCTGCAAGTCGCCCCAAATAGTGCGTCTGTTGGGTCAACTCGAATCTTTGAATTTGTCCCTGATTATTTAATTCAATTAGGGGTTTCGTATTGACAACAGTTTGTTGAGCGAAACTATTAGTCATTAGTTTTAAACTTTAGTAAACTATTTTAGCAGCCAAAATGGGGACATTATTTCCAGGGAAATTTAATTTTGAGAGATTTTTGCCTAATTTTTCGCTAATTCTGCAACAAATAAAATCAAGATAATTCAGATAAACTTAATAATGGGATAATTTACCTAATCAAAAATATGGAGGAATAATTAGTTATAAGCTAAGGGTTTAAATAACAATGTCCAATTCAGCTATCGACAGAGAAGAAATACCTTTTGGCACAATCATCGATAACCGTTATTTAATTCAGAAAATTTTAGGACAAGGTGGTTTAGGACGTACTTATCTAGCATTCGATACGCATCGCTTTAATGAACCTTGTGTTCTCAAAGAATTTGCCCCTTTAGGATCGGGACAATACGATCTTGAGAAGTCGCGAGATTTGTTCAAAAGAGAAGCTAAAATTCTCCATCGGATTACTCATCCTCAAATTCCCAAATTTTTGGCTTGTTTTGAAGGTAACGGGCGGTTGTTTTTAGTTCAAGAATTTGTCAGTGGTAGAACTTACTCCGCAATACTTCAAGAGCGTCAACAGCATCAGCAAGCTTTTAGCGAGCAAGAGGTAATTCAATGGCTAATGGCAATTCTGCCAATTTTAAATTATATCCATGAACGGGGCATTATTCATCGCGATATCTCTCCCGATAATATTATGCAACCTGATGGAGAAGAACTACCAGTACTGATCGATTTTGGCGTCGGGAAACTAACTACTACCACTACCAAAGATCCCCAAAAACTTACTTCAGGAGTTCACTCCTATGTCGGAAAAATGTCTTTTGTGGGTAAAATTGGCTACGCTCCTAGAGAGCAAATTAGTATGGGAAGATGCTCCCCCAGTAGCGATCTTTACTCCTTGGGTGTTACAGCTTTAGTCTTACTGACAGGAAAAGAACCCACCGCCTTATTAGATCAATATTCCTTAGAATGGCAGTGGCAAAAATATGCGCGAGTTAGCCCTGGTTTTGCGACTTTTATGACCAAAATGACCGAAGAACGACCTTTAAAACGCTATCAATCTGCTCAAGAAACTTTAATTGATCTAGAAAAATACTTTGCTGGTATCGATACTATTATTCAACCTTCTGAGGGCGGAAGGCGGTCAACCCCAAAAGCGATCGCTGAATCTGAGAATATTGAAGAAACGATTATTGTGACTCCCAGTATAGTTAACTCTAATTCGCATCAGCCAAATCAACCAGTACCGCATACTACATTACCTGAGCGGAAACCAACTCATACTCGTTTTGATAATACGATGATTGTAAGTCCCACTTACACTAATTCTCCGTCAATTAAATCCGCAGCATCTCAGCAAAAGCCCCAATCTAACTCTAACAATAATTTAAATTCTGATTTTGTCAACCGTTGTCATCAAGAATTAGCCTATTTTATTGGACCAATGGCTAATTTAATTGTTGAAGAAACCTTAGCCATCAAAGCGCCACGCTCTCCCGAAGCTCTGATCGAAGCCCTAGCACAACAAATTCCCAATGCGGAACTGCAACTTCAATTTAAACGGCGTTTATTATAATTATTTACTGCCATTAGTAATCTCCCCCAGTCTTACAACTATGGGGAGCAATGTTAACAAAACTTTTAACTTATGATTTAGTAAGTCCTAAATCATTTTCGTCCGCATACTTATTCATAAAACGGATGAATCTTTCCCATTCACTAGCAGAGTTCATCAGTAATTTAGCTTCGATTGCTGATGGCTTACCGTTAATAAATTTACCTTTGACATCTCTAGTAACAATCTCTCCTTCATCATCTACCAAATACATTCCTGTGATCTCAACAGTGCTATCGTCATCTAAAGCTTGAGGCGCATCGAAATAAAAAGTCGCTGTTCCTCCATCCGCATTACGAGAACGAGTCACTTTAATATCTGGGACAACTGCTTCTTTAATTCCGCGAGAAAATTGAATTTCTGCCATAATTTTCTTTACATTCAGTTAATAGTTCTTCGTTCATCTTCTCACATCAAGTAACCGAGAATAGAACCAAGCTATTTTTTAGGAGAAAAGAAAACCACAGGAAACCAACTACTACGAATTACATCATTGGCAAAGCTAGGTGCGGTAAATTCAATCAGAGAATTACGATAACTTGTGGCGATCGCGATCGCACTAATATCAAATTCTAAAGCAGCATCCATAATTTCGTGTAAAGAATTTCCCTCTCTCACTTCGGTATTAACCGTAATTCCTAGTGCTTCTAATTCCGCTTTTACTGTTTCTAACTTTTCTCTGGCTTCTTTGAGGCGATACTCTTTTAGTACTGCTTGTCGTCCCACATTCTCTACCACCGAAATCAACATACACTTTTTGAGAGAAGTATCGGGACATTGCTGAATGTATGACTTAATTTGTTCGATTAAATACTGAGCAGATTTGCCATCATTATAAGGAATCAATAAATATTGCCACAAGTGCTGACAACGCAAACTTAATTCTTCACGAGTATAAGTCGTAATTAGTTGCGGGCGAATTATGGTCAACGGAATTTCCGTCAGCTTCGATAAACCAACACTAGTACTGCCAAAAAACTTTTCTTCTAGTAAACTGCGAATTGGAGTACCTGTTAAAATCACATCTACCGTATTGCTTGACAACAAACGGGGTATGGTATCCAAGGGTTTTCCTGAAGCAACTTCTACTTTTACTTCGATGCCCTCTGGTACATTAGATAAAGCTTGATTGAGCAGTTGTTTTACAGCTTCGACTTTTTCGGTATCAATTCTAGGGACTTCTCCTTCTTGCCATAAGGGAACACTACTAAAGAAAATTATTTTCTTTAATCCCCCCTTGGCTAAATCAGGCACAAACTCAACTAAACGATGTAAACCATCACTAAGATCGGTACAAATGAGGCAGCTTTGAAACATATATTATTAATTAGGATAATCTTTGGCTCTTTCTATCAGATTAACCACAATTAATCTCCTTAATTATTAAGATTACCTTGACTCGCTTCCTTCCCAGGTTAAATTTAAAAACCTTTACTTTGGTCGCTAAATTGCCTAATCTTATGCAGATTCAGATTTTCTAAAAGAGGTCGGATGTACTAGCAACTCTGCTGTAGAACGTTTTTCGACCATTTCTTTAGTAATCGTACATTTTTGAACATCTTTACGGGATGGTAGCTCATACATTACTTCTAACATTAATTCTTCAACAATTCCCCTTAAAGCTCTAGCTCCTGTTTTACGGCGATAAGCTTCTTGAGCGATCGCTCTAGTTGCTGCTTCCTCAAACTCTAATTGAATGCTATCCATCTGCAATAATTTTTGATATTGTCGCACCAGAGCATTCCGAGGCTTGGTCAAAATTGCCATTAAAGCTTCTTCATCAAGAGGCTCTAAAGCAGCCATCACAGGAATTCGCCCGACAAATTCAGGAATCATGCCAAACTTAACCATATCATCTGGCTCTAACTGCTGAAGTAGATCTGCTGCTCTTTGTTCTTTTGGTTGATTAATATCGGTAGAAGGATCGATTTCAAAGCCCATAACTCCTGCTTTTTTGCCGATTCTTTTTTCAACAACCTTATCTAAACCGACAAAAGCCCCACCACAGATAAACAAAATATTGCTGGTATCTATTTGAATACAATCTTGATAAGGATGTTTTCTGCCTCCTTGAGGTGGTACATTAGCTACTGTTCCTTCTAGCATTTTAAGTAATGCTTGTTGGACACCCTCTCCCGAAACATCACGAGTTATCGAAGGATTTTCACTTTTACGCGCGATTTTATCGATTTCATCGATGTAAATAATCCCTCTTTGAGCTTCTTCTACGTCTAAGTCTGCTACTTGCAACAAGCGCAATAAAATATTTTCGACATCTTCTCCTACATATCCCGCTTCGGTTAAAGTCGTAGCATCAGCAACAGCAAAAGGCACATCTAAAATTTTGGCTAGAGTTTGGGCGAGTAAGGTTTTGCCACAACCAGTAGGTCCCATCAACAAGACATTAGACTTTTGTAGCTCTACAAGATCGTCATATTCTTGACTACTATCTTTGAGACTGAGTCGCTTGTAATGGTTGTAAACAGCTACAGAAAGAATTTTTTTCGCTTCTTCTTGTCCTATGACATGCTCATCCAAGTATTTTTTGATTTCTCTTGGCTTTGGTAAATCCCGAAAAGAAATCCCCTGAGAGGCAGTGCGTCTTTTTTTCGGTTTATCTACTAATGGTGTATTAGAAGCAGTTACCTGATTCCCTTCTTCAATTAACTCCTCATCCAAAATTTCATTACATAATTCTACACATTCATCACAAATATAGACCCCAGGGCCCGCGATTAATTTTCTTACTTGTTCTTGAGATTTGCCACAAAAAGAGCATTTTAGATGGGAGTCATACTTAGACATAAGTGCCTCTTAGCTTAGAGTTATGGTGCTGTTGTTAAAGATGGAGAAGATTCAGTTTTGGTAATAACGCGATCAATTAAACCGTAGGTTTTAGCCTCTTCTGAGGACATATAAAAATCACGTTCCGTATCATTAGCTACTTTATCCAATGGTTGACCTGTGTGTTCTGCGATTAATTCGTTGAGTTTTTTCTTGATGTAAAGAATTTCTCTGGCTTGAATTTCAATATCAACGGCTTGACCTTGCGCTCCGCCTAAAGGCTGATGAATCATAATCCGACTACTGGGCAATGCCATTCTTTTTTCTTTTGCTCCGCCAGATAGCAAGAAAGCCCCCATACTTGCAGCTATACCATAGCAAATGGTAACAACGTCTGGTTGAATTTGTTGCATTGTGTCATAAATTGCCATGCCAGCATATACTGAACCACCAGGAGAATTGATGTAAATCTGGATATCTTTTTCTGGGTCTTCTGCTTCTAAATATAGTAGTTGGGCAACAACTGAGTCCGCTACTTTGTCATCAATCGCAGTACCTAAAAAGATAATTCTTTCTTTTAATAAGCGAGAATAAATATCAAATGCCCGTTCGCCAACACCTGATTGTTCCACCACCATCGGTAGAGAGTTGCCGAGAGAATTAACCATCGGGCGATTATAGCTAGTCAGATTTTGATATGAGGAAAGAGAATTTAGCATAAAGTGTTTAGTTAGCCTTTAACTATAGATAAATTGTCGTAGTTGAACTAGGTTAGCTTTGGCTTAATTCGTCAACAAACTTGACTACTGATCATTATGCCTTAATTAAATTACTAGAGGTGGTTTGAACCTTATGTTTTAGTAAATATTTTAAATGTTTTTAGATTTTTTCTTTTTAGGGGAGGCGTTGTCAAAAAACGCCTCCAAGCAATAGCACTACTAAACTCTGTAGCGAAAATTATGATATTTCCACATCGCCAGTACTTTCTGTCGCAGTTGCGTCGCTGCTACTAGATTCAGTTGCCGACTCTTCTGCTAATGAGCCTGGTGGTACTAGTTCTACTTGAGATTTTTCTCTGAGCCAGTTTAGAGTGTTTTCCGCAATTAAATCTTCTGTCACCATCGTTCTCAGTTTGTCATAGTCAATTTCGCGGTCTGACAATCGCTGCTCAATTTCGCTCATTTTTGCTTTAATAGCTGTTTCTTCAGGGTTCAGAGCTTCTCTTTGCGCTATTTCTGCTAAAATCAAACTTTTGCTCAGATTTTCTTGAGCTTCTGGTCGCGCATTTTCTCGCATTCGCGGAATTGTATCCGAGTTGACAATTTGCTTGACATCTAAACCCATTTGCTGCATCTGCATCAAGGTTTGGGTCAACACTTGAGTTACCTCCTCTTGAATTAGAGTTTCTGGCAAATCTAAGGTACTTTGTGCTAGAAGAGCTTGTAAAATCGCAACGTTAATATTTTCTTTGGTTTCGTTTTCTGCCTTCTCCTGGAATTGTTTTGCTAAAGATTCTTTTAGTGCTTCTAGAGTTTCGTATTCTCCATTGCTAGCTTCTTCGGCAAAATCATCGTCTAAATCTGGCAGTTCTTTAGTTTTAATTTCTTTGAGAGTGATGGCAAAAACTGCGGGTTTACCCGCTAAATCTTCTTTGGGATAGTCTTCAGGAAATGTTACCGCAACTTCTTTGGTTTCTTCAGGATTCATGCCAAAAATCCCTTCGATCATTCCTGCAATCAGTTGCCCTTCTACTAATTCAACTTGAAAGTTCTCCGCGCTACCTCCTTCTATTAAAGTTGCTTCTTCTGTTTCGGAAGTCAGCTTTCCTTGGAAATCAATAATCGCGATGTCTCCCATTTGAGCAGGTCGGTCTTCTACGGGAATTAAGTCCGCTTGTTGAGCGCGACGCTGTTCTAAAAAATCTTCTACTTGTTGAGGATCATATACTGATTCTTCTGCTGTTACTTGTAAGTTATGATAATCTCCTAGTTCTATTGAAGGAGGTACATCCACAACAGCAGAGAAAGTTAGAGGTTGCCCTGGTTGATACTGTTGAATCAAATCATCAAAATTAGAACTTAATTTGTAGTTACCCAAAGCTTCAATCGACTCTTGTTCAATTGCTTCTGCGAGGCTATTTTGAATTAACTCTTCTAGGGCTGCTGCTTTAATCCGTTGTGTGCCAATTCTTTGGACTAAGATTTGACGGGGTACTTTACCCTTGCGAAACCCAGGAATGTTACTGGAACGGGCTAATTTTTGGACCACTTTGTCATAAGTGGTGCGAGAGATGTCGCTGGAAATTTCTATTTCTAAGCCAATTTGACTGTCAGGAAGTTTTTCCTGGGTTACTTTCATCGATGTTTCTATCTCAAACTACTGGGTTTAATTTACTTAACGAGTGTGAGGAGCAGGAAACTTATAAGTTGATTACCTTTTCTCTTACTTGCTATCTTACCAAACTGCTGATTTAATTTGGTCATTGCTACCTGATTCAATTAATTAAGTATCAGCCAATGTTAAGAGCTAATTGAGCGTGAAAACTGGCAAAATCAGAGCTTTACTAAAATTTCCAAATTATTGTTACGGTATCTGTTAAGATTAACGAACATTAATTTAGTATGCTGTTAAAAGGTCTTTGGCATCTAAGATATTTTTAGAATTGAGGATTTTGGCGATTAAATAAAAATAGTAATTTGGTAATTTTCAACAAAAATATCATATTTGTAGATTGGAGGGTTGTAATAATTGAGTGAGGAACTTAGGGTTGCGGTTTTAGGAGCAACTGGAGCAGTAGGAAAAGAAATCTTGGAATTATTGATAAGTCGTAACTTTCCTCTCAAACATCTCAAGTTATTGGCATCTTCTAATTCTGCGGGTAAAAAAATCGAATTTGATGGTAAAAACCTCGAAGTTGAGGCAGTTACAAGTAGCTCCTTTGATGATGTTGATTTAGTATTGGCATCCGCTGGAGGTTCAATCTCTAAAGCTTGGGCTGCTAAAATTGTGGCAGCAGGAGCGGTGATGATTGATAACTCCAGTGCTTTTCGGATGAGTTCTGAAGTGCCTTTGGTCGTTCCCGAAATTAATCCTGAAGCAGCAGCAAATCATCAGGGAATTATTGCTAATCCTAACTGTACAACTATTCTTATGGGACTAGCTATTTATCCGTTACACCGATTGAAACCAATTCAGAGAGTTGTCGTTGCTACCTATCAATCAGCTTCGGGCGCAGGAGCTAGAGCTATGGAGGAAGTTAAACTTCAAGCTCAAGCAATTTTAAGAGGAGAAAAGCCTCAGCCTGAAATTTTACCTTATCCTTTAGCTTTTAATTTGTTTCCTCATAATTCAGCTTTAAATGCTCAAGGCTATTGTGAGGAAGAAATGAAGATGGTTAATGAAACACGTAAAATCTTTAATGCTCCTGAGTTAAAAGTTAGTGCAACTTGTGTACGAGTTCCGATATTAAGGGCGCACTCAGAGGCGATTAATTTAGAGTTTGCCGAACCCTTGACGGTCGAACAAGCCAGAGAAGCAATTGCTGCTGCACCAGGAGTTAAGTTAATCGAGGATTGGCAAAATAACTATTTTCCGATGCCGATAGATGCTACAGGAAAAGATGACGTATTAGTCGGTCGCATTCGGCAAGATATTTCTCATTCCTGCGGTTTAGAGTTATGGTTATGTGGCGACCAAATTCGTAAGGGAGCAGCTTTGAATGCGATTCAAATTGCGGAATTGCTATTAGAGAAAGATTGGCTTAAGCCCTCTGCTATTTCGATGACAGCATAAAACCCAGAATTACTATAGATTCAGTTGTAACTCAATGAGTAATGAACCATTTGGTAAAGTTATAGCAGCGATGGTCACACCTTTTGCCCAAGATGGCAGTGTGAACTATGCTGTGGCAGAAAAACTCGCAATTCATCTGGTGGATAATGGCAATGATGGCTTGGTGGTTTGTGGCACAACAGGAGAATCTCCTAGCTTGACTTGGGAAGAAGAATATGAGTTATTTAGGGTGGTCAAGCAAGCAGTGGGAGAGCGAGCCAAAATTATTGCAGGGACAGGCTCGAATTCTACTACTGAGGCGATCGCAGCAACCCAAGAAGCTGCTAAGCTGGGTTTAGATGGTTCACTGCAAGTTGTGCCTTATTACAATAAACCCCCCCAAGCGGGACTTTATGCCCATTTTAAGGCGATCGCCGAAGCTTGTCCAGAGCTACCAATGATGTTGTATAATATACCAGGGAGAACTAGTTGCAATTTAGAAGCAGAGACAGTTGCTAAGTTAGCAGAAATTTCTAATATCGTAGCCATCAAGGAAGCTAGTGGAAATTTAGAGCAAGCCTGTCAAATCCACCGCCTTACAGCCTCAGAGTTGGCGATTTATTCGGGAGATGATTTTCTTACTTTACCTTTATTAGCAGTTGGGGGAGTTGGCGTTGTTAGTGTGGCTTCTCACTTAGTAGGAAATCAAATTCAAGAGATGATTCAAGCCTTTGCCGATGGGAAAAATCAAGTTGCTACCAAGATATTAGTTAAACTTTTTCCCTTATTTAAAAATTTATTTATTGCGACTAATCCCATTCCGATTAAAGCAGCTTTAAATTTACAAGGTTGGGATGTAGGTGGTTTGCGATCTCCACTTTGTGAGCTAGAATTAGATTTAAAAGAAAAGCTAAAAACCGTTTTACAAGACCTCAGTTTAATTTAAAATTTATTAGTATTAAAAAAGTAAAGTTTGTAATTTAATTTTTAAATTGATTATAATAGTTAATAAATATTTTAGTAAAATAAATTGAAAAACATAAAAATCAATAAATGGTAAATTTAATAATTAAAGGAGGAAATCTTCTCATCAATAAAATTAATGACACAGTTAAAATTTTTTTAATGAGTATTTTTAACTACCACAACTACAAATTTTTAACAGACAGAGTGATAATTAATAAGAGAATTTTTGTAGCAATCTTAAGATAAAGTGAGGTAAAAGTCTGCTTAAAAATTTAATAATTAAGCTATAGTTTTTATAAAGTACAGATAATTAAACTTTTTTTTAAAAAAATAGTGTTTTTCACAATCATGAGATACGAATTAACCCTCATGTAAAAATTGTAATTTTTGCCCCCTATTACCTGTTATCCGCTCTACCGAAGTGTACCTATACAAATGGAGAATTGCGATAAAAGTTGCTTTGACTGATAGTCCTAAATATTGTTAATAATTTTAGGTTATTAACCTACAAAACTAGCAACTTTAGGTTAGATAATAGTTATTAATAAAGAAAAAGTAATTCAAAGAAAATTCATGGTAAATTATTATAAATTTGTTTCAAAAAAATCTCGATTTACTAGATAAAATAATAGTTTTAATAGTTTTAAACATTTTTTTTAATTAACCAAAAAGCTAATTTTTAAAATAATTATTCTGGAATAGAACAGTTAAATATTTAATTTTTGATTGACTTATACCAATTCTCGATAACAATGCACTAAATAAAATTTAACCCCTTTGCGACTTTGCGACTTTGCCACTTTGCGACTTTGCGTGAGATCTAATACCTAAAATATTAAGTGCAACTTCAAGGAGAAATGGTATTAAATAAGGCAATTTTAAACAAGCTTGATTTACAAGATAACAAACTCAAAACCAGGAAATATAATGACTAAAAATCCAACCAAACAGCCAATCAAGATTATTCCTCTTGGAGGACTTCATGAAATTGGGAAAAACACTTGTGTGTTTGAATATGACGATGAAATTATTTTACTTGATGCTGGTCTAGCCTTTCCTACTGATGAAATGCACGGCGTTAATATTGTGTTGCCAGATATGACCTATATCAGAGAAAATCGCCACAAAATCAAGGGAATGATTGTTACCCATGGACACGAAGATCATATTGGCGGAATTGCTTATCATCTCAAACAGTTTGATATACCCGTGATCTATGGTCCGCGTCTCGCTATGACCTTATTACGAGATAAATTAGAAGAGGCGGGAGTGAGCGATCGCACTACCTTAAAAAATGTTGCTCCGAGAGATAAGGTACAACTGGGTAAACATTTTTTAGTAGAGTATATTCGCAATACTCATTCGATTGCTGATAGTTTTAGTGTGGCGATTCATACTCCATTGGGAGTAATTATTCACACAGGAGATTTTAAAATCGATCATACTCCTGTAGATGGAGAACACTACGATTTACAAAAGCTAGCAGAATACGGCGAAAAAGGCGTATTGTGTTTGTTGAGTGACTCGACCAATGCGGAAGTACCAGGGCATACTCCTTCAGAAAGTTCGGTTTATCCCAATTTAGATCGCATATTTGCCCAAGCAGCAGGGCGAATTATGGTGACAACATTTGCTTCTTCAGTACATCGAGTTAATCTGATTTTGCAATTAGCCCAAAAACACCAACGCAAAGTCATGGTAGTAGGGCGATCGATGCTCAATGTAATCGCTCATGCGAGAAATTTGGGCTATATCAAGTGTCCTGATGATGTCTTTGAATCAATTAAGTCTTTACGAAATTTCCCTGAAGAGAAAACCTTAATTTTAACTACTGGTTCTCAAGGAGAGCCTCTAGCAGCGATGACGCGCATCTCGAAAGGAGAACATAGACAGATTAAGGTCAAGCGAGGCGATACTATCGTTTTTTCGGCTAATCCCATTCCAGGAAATACAATTGCTGTCGTTAATACTATCGACCGTTTGATGATGCAGGGTGCAACAGTGATTTATGGTAAGCAGCACGGTATTCATGTTTCGGGACACGGAGCGCAAGAAGACCACAAATTGATGTTGGCGTTGACTAAGCCTAAGTTCTTTATTCCCGTTCACGGCGAACATCGGATGCTAGTCAAACACGCTCAAATGGCTCAAAATATGGGGATTCCAGCCGAAAATACAGTTGTTATTGACAATGGAGATATGATTGAGCTAACCGAAGATAGTATTGGGATAGCAGGACAAGTTGCTTCTGGTATCGAGCTAGTAGATCGTTCGGGTATTGTTCACGATAACGTCCTGAAAGAAAGACAACAGTTAGCTGAAGATGGCGTAATCACTGTAGCTGCTGCAATTGATTGGTCTGGTAAATTGGTTGCTACCCCTGGAACTCATTTACGGGGTGTTGTTACCTCGATGGATCATGCTTTATTGCAACAATTGATTTGTCGTACTGTAGAGACAACTTTAAGCGATCGCTGGAATAATTTTACTAGTCAAGTCGATGGTGAACTAGAAGTTGATTGGACAGGATTGAAACTTGAAATTGAGGGTGGTTTGCAAAGACTAATTAGAAGAGAGTTACAAAGTCGTCCTTTAATCGTATTTTTACTGCAAATTCCCGAAAAAGCAGTAGCCAGAACCACTAGAAGAAGAAAACGTCCTAGTACCACTGCTTCTGTTGCATCCTAAATCTTGAAAATAGCCTGTTGATTATTGATTGTTCCCAGTATGGGGCGATCTATAATCAACATTTTATTGATTGATTTTCTCATAATTGTTGCTGATTAAAACACTCAGAGACATGAGGATATTTAGCGGAGTCGGTAAATAGAGACTTCCAAGCTGTTTTTCTTTGCTGAGGTGCTTCCGTGGCTAAATTCCATAGGCTTTCATAAAAGAAGAAAGAAACTCCTGCAAAACCCTGATCTCGCACACTGTTAACCTGTTGACGAATACTACCAAACATTACAGGACGACCTTTTAAACCTGATAAGACACCAATACTAACAGGAATATGACTTTTGGCGGTAACTACTTCTGGTTGAGTAATTTCTCGGACAAAACTACTGTGTTGAGAGCGATATACTTGCAAGACTAATTCTTCGATTAAGCCTTTTCTTTCCCAAGTTTGCCAATCAAGAAGAAATGAATTGAGGGAAAAATTTTGGGGGTTGGGAGATAAAGAAACAGTTGCTTGAGGATTAGCCTGTTTAATTGATTGAAATAGTTGTTCCATGTAAGCAGTAATCTTGTTGGCGCGCCAACGTACCCAGTCGCTGTCTTGATAATCTGCGGGAGGTAACTGACCTTGGTGTTCTTCTTGATATAAAGCTACTGTATAATCATCGTATCCTAGCTCCGCAGGATAACCAAAGTGGTCGTCAAATTGAATTCCATCTAAATCGTAATTGCTAACTATCTCTACTACCAAATCAGTAATGAATTTTTGGACTTCTGGATGCAACGGATTGAGCCAAACTCTTTGATGGACTTTTCCTTCCCACCAAATAGTTGTACCATCTTGTCTAGTAGTTAACCATTCAGGGTGTTTGGTGGCTAAGGTCGAGTCAGCAGGTGCCATAAAGCCAAACTCAAACCAAGGAATCACTTTCATTCCTTGTTGATGTCCCTGTTGAATGATTTCTTGCAAAACATCTCGATCTTGCAAGCCAGGGGTGGGATCGAGAGCATATCCTGTAGTTTGTTCTGCTACTACCGAAGGATAAAGAGTATAACCCCAATTCCAGACTGTAGGATAGAGAGTATTAAAGTTTAAGGCTGCTAAATCGGCGATCGCATCAGTAGTATTTTTAGTCGAAAATAAAACTTCACTATCAATATTGGTTAACCAAACCCCTCGCAGTTCATGGGATACTTTACAATCATTTTTTGCTCCCAAATCATTAGCATTAGGCTGAGTTAAACCTGAACTAGCCATCACCACCAGCCAAGCAAACATAAACAGGAATATTACCCAAGAAGGACGACCGTATAGCCGACTGAACTTTACTAGCTTGTTGGCATAGGTATTATATAGCTTAGCGATCCGATGTTTCATTTAAGTTACTGTTTAATAGCAGAAACAAGGCGATTATAGCTTTCTTTGCTTAGAGTAAACTCTAATCTGAATTTTGTTGATTTCTGTTTATATTTTTTTGAATAAATATTGCTAAATGTATATTCGTAATGCTGAAGAGTCAGATTTAGCAGCTATTGTCAGAATTTATAATGAGACGATTCCGACTCGTCAAGTAACTGCTGATACTGAACCAATCTCAGTGGCTAGTCGCTTAGCTTGGTTTCACAGTCGCGATTTGAAATATCGTCCTATTTGGGTGGTAGAAATAGACAATAATCTCGTGGCTTGGTTGAGTTTTCAATCTTTTTACGGTCGTCCAGCTTATCAAAAAACGGCGGAACTAAGTTTATATGTAGCGTCTGCTTATCGTCGTCGCGGTATTGGTAGTACTCTATTACAAAAGGCAATTACCGAAGCGACTCAGTTTCAAATTAAAACTTTATTAGGCTTTATTTTTGCTCATAATCAGCCTAGTCTAGAGTTATTTAAACTTTTTGGCTTTACTCAATGGGGCTATCTGCCTGAAGTTGCTGAACTAGATCGAATCAAGCGAGATTTAGTCATTTTAGGGTTATCTTTGGGCTAGCACCCTGAATTTTAGTAGTCTTTATTTAGTAAAGTTTCATAAGTTCTAATCACCATTCCCACAGAAACTAAATTGGAAAATTCAGCTATTCTTTCTTGTTGCGCTAGTCTCCCAGGATGACGATATTCTGTAATTAAAGTTAAAGGTAATGCGATCGCACTAATTCCTACTATGATTAAATTACGCCGAAAGATTTGATTTTGTTTCAATGCGATCATTTCTTGCCAAATTTCTTCTAGCATCTTCACTCTCTAATTAAATTAAGCTTCAGAGAACTAATAGATACCAAATTAACAAAAGATGCACCAAACGAAAATAGCTCAAGTTGCTTTTTCTCATCGCTGTCAGTTATACTATTAAAACGAAGTCATTATGAGTTTAATCTATAAGAAATGACCACTCCTCAAGTCGAAAATGTCGTAATTATCGGTTCTGGTCCTGCTGGTTTTACTGCTGCTATCTATGCAGCAAGAGCAAATTTAAAACCTCTAATGTTTGAAGGGTTACAAGCTGGTGGTATTCCTGGCGGACAACTGATGACCACCACCGAAGTAGAAAATTTTCCTGGGTTTCCTGAAGGAATTACTGGACCAGAGTTAATGCAGCAAATGAAAGCCCAAGCAGAACGTTGGGGTACAGAATGCTATACCGAAGACGTGGTAGAAGTAAACTTAACGCAACGACCTTTTGTGGTGCGTTCTACCGACAGAGAAGTAAAAGCCCACAGTATTATTATTGCTACAGGGGCGACAGCAAAACTGCTCGGACTTCCTAGCGAAAAAATTTATTGGAACAATGGAATATCTGCTTGCGCGATATGTGATGGTGCAAGTCCTATTTTTACAGGAGAAGAATTAGTTGTCATTGGTGGTGGTGACTCCGCAGCCGAAGAAGCGGTATATCTAACTAAATATGGCTCTCATGTACACCTGTTGGTGCGTCGAGGCGAAATGCGTGCTTCTAAAGCGATGCAAGACCGAGTTTTAGCCAATCCTAAAGTTACAGTATATTGGCACACCGAAGCGATAGACATCTTCGGTGAAAATGGCTGTATGACAGGGATTAAAGTGCGGAACAATCAAACTAATGTAGAAAGTGAGATTGCAGCTAAAGGATTATTCTATGCTATTGGTCACAATCCCAACACCGATTTGTTTAAAGGACAGCTAGAACTAGATGCAGTAGGTTATATCAAAGTTGCACCTGGAACAGTAAAAACTTCGATTCCTGGAGTTTATGCTGCGGGTGATGTCCAAGACCATGAGTACCGTCAAGCGGTTACTGCTGCTGGAACTGGTTGCATGGCTGCACTATCAGCAGAAAGATACTTATCAGAACATGATCTAATTACCGAATACTCGCAACAGCCTGTACCAATACCAGAAACTCCTTCGGAAACTACCACAACTCCTCAAGAAACTGAACTCACCTTTGATCTTAATGCGACTCGTCATTATGGTGGATATGCCCTAAGAAAACTCTTTCATGAAAGCGATCGCCTGTTGATGGTAAAATATGTATCACCTACTTGTGGTCCTTGTAAAACTCTTACCCCAATTTTGGATAAGGTAATAGCCGAGTACGAAGGTCAAATTCACTTTGTCGAAATCGATATTGTTGAAGACCCAGAAATTGCCAAAATGGGACAGGTTGTCGGTACTCCTACAGTTCAATTCTTCCACAATCAAGAATTAGTTGAGCAGATGAAAGGGATTAAACAAAAGAGTGAATATCGTCAGGTTATAGATCGTTATTTACCTGCGGTAGCGAAGTAAAAAATTAAAATATTAGGGGTAATTGATTAATTATCCCTATCTCTATTAGATTTTATCTATACAGTTTGCGAGAGTATTTCAATGAATTCTGAGGCGCGATCGCTTATTACTTGATATGCTAAGATTAAATCTTGATTAATATCATTATTCAATAGCTTCTTGATAGTAGATTAATTGCACAGGATTGATACTTGACATGATATTATATACATAATGGAAAATAGTGCGTCCAGTGACCTTTTAAATTTTCAAGAATCATTAAAAGCTGGAACAGTAAACACACTGGCAAAAAAATAAGGCAAGCATCTAATATTGTTTTAAACTCTGACCACTGTTTCATTTTTGTACAATATTAAAATATTAAACCTCTAAAATAATTTGAATTACTCATCAACTACCAATTGTGAGTAATGAATAGTTAGTCATGAGTTACTACTAACAACTAACAACTAACCACTTTTATGAAACTTGACCCCAAAATTCCACCAGGAAGACTGCAAGATAAATGGGACTATTATAAAGATCATTGCCCTCTTGTAAGTCCAGCTAATAAGAAAAAACACCAAATTTTAATTATTGGTACGGGTTTAGCTGGCGCATCCGCAGCAGCAACCTTGGCGGAGTTGGGTTATAACGTCAAAAGCTTTTGTATTCAAGACTCTCCCCGTCGCGCCCATAGTATAGCAGCCCAGGGCGGGATTAACGCAGCGAAAAACTATCCTAATGATGGAGATACTGTCTGGCGGTTATTTTATGACACGATCAAAGGGGGCGACTATCGTTCTCGTGAAGCTAATGTCTATCGCTTGGCACAAGTTAGTAATCAGATCATTGACCAATGCGTAGCACAGGGAGTTCCCTTTGCTAGAGAATATGGCGGGTTGCTAGCAAATCGTTCTTTTGGCGGGGCGCAAGTATCCCGTACTTTTTATGCTAAAGGACAAACAGGACAACAATTACTACTGGGTGCTTATAGTGCCATGTCGCGCCAGATAGCAGCAGGAAAAATTCAGATGTATCCCCGTCGTGAGATGTTGGACTTAGTAGTAATTGAGGGGAAAGCCAGAGGCATTATTGTCCGTAATTTAGTTACAGGAGAAATGGAAAGATATGTCGGAGATGCAGTACTACTATGTACTGGTGGTTACAGCAATGTTTATTATCTTTCGACTAATGCCAAAAACTCCAATGTAACTGCTGCGTGGCGTTGTTACAAACGCGGTGCTTTATTCGCTAATCCTTGTTTTACCCAAATACATCCTACCTGTATTCCCGTTTCTGGTGACTATCAGTCTAAGCTAACTCTAATGAGTGAAGGTTTACGCAACGATGGACGAGTTTGGGTGCCAAAAAACCCAGAGGATAAACGCCATCCTAATCATATTCCTGAAGCAGAAAGAGATTACTATCTAGAGTCTCGCTATCCGAGTTTTGGCAACTTAGTTCCCCGTGATGTCGCTTCTCGCAACGCCAAACAAGTGACAGATGAAGGGAGAGGAGTCGGAACTACGGGTTTAGCTGTCTATCTCGATTTTCGGGATGCCATAGAACAACAAGGTAGAGACGCGATCGCGCAAAAATATGGTAATCTATTTCAAATGTATGAACGCATTACTGCGGAAAATCCCTACCAAGTACCGATGCGTATCTATCCCGCAGTACATTACATCATGGGGGGCTTGTGGGTGGACTATAATCTAATGAGTACGATCCCAGGACTCCATGTTTTAGGAGAAGCTAACTTTTCCGACCATGGTGCAAACCGTTTAGGTGCTAGTGCTTTAATGCAAGGCTTAGCAGACGGTTACTTTGTTATTCCCTACACTCTAGGTAGTTACATCGCAAAAACTGATTTACCACCGATAGATACCAATCATTCTGCATTTGAGTCAGCAGAAATCGCAGCTAGTAATAAAATTAAGCAGCTTCTGGCGATTGATGGCGAAAAAACTGTATTAGAATTTCATCGTCAATTAGGAAAACTTTTGTGGAACTATGTCGGAATGTCTCGCAGTCGAGAAGGCTTGAAATATGTTGCCGAAAAAATTGCCGAACTTAAAGAAGAATATTGGCAAAATGTTAAAGTAGCTGGCAATAGCAAAGATTTGAACAAAAATCTAGAATTTGCTGGCAGAGTTGCTGATTTTATTGAATTAGGACAACTAATGGCACAAGATGCTTTATTCAGAGAAGAATCCTGTGGGGCGCATTTTCGCCAAGAGTATCAAACTCCAGAAGGAGAAGCCCAACGCAACGATAAAGACTATAGTTATGTTGCAGCTTGGGAGTATCAGGCAGAAAACAAAGAACCAATTTTACATAAGGAAGAGTTGGATTTTGAGAATGTAAAATTGACTCAGAGAAGTTATAAATAAAATTAATTTGGAAGATTAGTCTAAATAATAGTAGTTAGAAAGATAGATAAGTAAATGGTTTTAACACTTTTTTACTCATCTTTATTTACAAAGAACCTTCGGTTCACCAGGAGATTCAATAATCCCCGTCTTAAATTCTAAATTCAACACTTCGTTCTGAAGCCATTGCTCAAATAACTCTTCCATCATTAGTTGACGCATAGATTGATCGAACTTGGCTGGGATAAACAACTCTAATTGTAGTAAAGCGTAGTATCGATCTAATTGGGTTGCTAAAATTTCTTTGGCTGGATATGAAGTTAGTATATTGGAGATTTTAGTGGGCAACTTTCCTAGCTCAATCGGTCCGACTACTCCTTTAGTTATAGCTTCTGAACTTTGGGAATATTGGGCTGCTAGTTCAGCAAAACATTGTTCTTTATTGATGAGACGAAAATATAGCTCTTGAATTAAATAGTAATCTTGATGGCAAATAATCGAATAAACTACTTGGTCGAGTTGATGTTTGCGCTCCTTAAAAAAGTAGCTTTCGACAACTTTTCCCCATTTAGCCTCTTTGAATTTTTCTAACTGCGCTTTTCGTTTCAGAAATGCAGCAACATATTCTTTAGTTATACCGTTTTTATCTAACCAAGCTTGGTTTTCTGCTTCTGAGCATCCAGCATAAAAGTTTTTGCATAGAGCTATTTCTTCTTCGGGAGTACAAGCAAAAGCTGCAATAGCTTCATCGATAACAATCTCCCGTAAGAATTTGGGAAAAAGTTGATAACTAGACAACTTCGTAATTACTTCTTTTGCTGTTAACGTTTGATTACCTATTTGTAAGAGTGCAGTCATATTTTTCAAACTTGTAAGTTAAAAAAACTAATTATGGCTGAGGCTTATGAATGGTAGCTCTAATATTTTATTTATAGATGTGAGCTTTAAGTTAAGGATAAAAAAAGTTTCCATTGTGCGAGAGTAAGAACATTTAGACAATCAACCACTTTTCTAAAATGGGTAAGCGATTAGTTTTAAAGTAGTGCCATCTTTCTTGAAGCTCTGTTTTAGTCTCTGCTTCTGTTTCTAGTACTTTGTCCTCTTTTTTTAGTTTTTGTCCTCCTCTTTGTAAAACCTCATAAACAAATTGACTTGGCTCAATCTGACGCTTATATGCGAGTAAAAATAGTTGTTCGAGACGATTTATTTCAACACCACTACCAATTAAGGGAGAAGCTATAGCCTTTAATTCTGACCCATAGCGAGAACGCTCTAATACTGCTAGATTAAATTTCTCGATACTATCCTGTCGGGCTATCTCCTCTCTTTCGGGAAGTAAAGGTTTAACATAACCAACTGCAATTAATAAAGTCAACACATCAAGAGCATTGGTAAAATTCTCAACGTTCTCTTTGATTGTTGGCTTTTCTAGTAATTCCTCAATAGTTAATGCCTGACTATACAACTCAGTCACTAAGGGGGTAAAAACAGCCTCATCTAACGTTATTTTTACACGAGCCACATCTACTTGATACTTAATTTCTTCAAGATATGGTACAGCTAGAGTAAATCTAAATTTACTCAAAATTTCTGCTTGCTCTGAGGCTGATAATTTGCGTATTCCTTTAACAAATATATCTTTGCGGAAATATTGATTAATAAAATAATCTCTTACTGTCTCACGCAGTTCAGGAGTATTAACTTCAGCCAATAGTTTTAACTGTTCGCTATTAAATCTTTGATTAAAGTACTGGTCGCCAATTATAGCTGAAGTTGCAAATGTAACTTTGGCTTCTGCTAACTTTTGTGCTACTTCAAAAAAATAGAGCGGTTGCCAATGTTGAGTAAAATATTCATGGATCAGATAGTTAGAGCCAGAATCTCTAAATTGTAGAATCTGATTAATTTGTTGTTCTAAAATTGGATTGGCACTAAAAAAGCCAGCATCAAGTTCTTTAAGCTTCTCGATAAAACTAATTGTCCTATCAATACGATTAATAGTTGGTTCTTTCGATTGCTCTGCGTACTCCAGCATTAACTTTTGTAAGGGGAGAGTTGCTATCCAGCCTGGCAAAGTATTGTAACTGATATAAACTGCTCCACCAAATTTTAGTTTACGTCGTATAATTTCGACGATAATCTCTTGATTTTTAACTCCAACCCAAGAGTAAATTCCGTGTAAAACAATAAAGTCAAATTGTGGAGTTTCAGTATCTAAAAATTCTGCAAAACTTTTATCAAAAAAATGAACATTCTGACAACCAGCTTCATTGGCTAAAAGCTTAGCATGGCAAGCATGGGAAGGATTAAAGTCCGTTGCCCAAAATTCACCTTGAGGATGAATAGCTGCAAACAGATTTGTGCCAAACCCCTGTCCGAAGCCCAACTCACAGTAATTAAATTTTTCGTAATTTGGGGGAGCAATACCCCTTTGTGTCAGCGCAAAAGCTATCCAAGCTGGATTCAACTCTTCAAAGAACGAATAAGTATAATCTATATCTACAACGTAACCTTCTGACCAATTTTCCATGAAACTTATCTATTTATTCTTGAGTGATGATCTCAACAAAAACAAATCTGTAAAATTTGATTCGTTGCTTTGTATCAAATGCATATATAGCTTACAAAATAGTCATCATTAGCCATTAGTAATCGATCCCTCTTTTAGAAAAGAAGGATATCTAAAAATAGGTATGGCTGTGGAGGCTTGGTCTAGACCAAGCTTCCACAACAAACCTTTCTCAATTATCGACCAAGGAATATTCTTTAGAGAAAGAAGGAGAAAGTATTAAACAATATCAATATTGCCTTCTGTGCTAATATCTTCCAAAGAAGCTGAAGCAGCAGCAAAAGGATTTTTGACATTGATAACAGCTAGACCTTCAAACTCACCTAGCTCACCTGTCTCACCAAATCCACCAACGAAATTGAAAGTAACTTTGCCACCATTGAATACATCTTTGGTAGAAGCTACAAAAACATCGTTAGTCTGGTCATCAATAAGATATAGTTGCTTTCCATTAGGACTAAAGTCTAAGCCAGAATCAGACTCAAAAATTTTCGAATCAGCACCTTTGAAGACAATATTGGAGGTCTTGGTGATTTTACCAGATTTTAGGTTGACCTGATAAAGTTGATTACCGTCTCCATCTGCGGTTTCTAAGTCAGAGGCAATAGCTATTTTAGAATTTTTAATAGCTAATCCATCAGCAAATTCATTGCTAAATTTACCTATCTTAGTTACCTTAGTACCAGTGATTTTAAACAGTCGACTACCAATAGGCTCACCAGGACCAGCTTCATCATTACCCTGAATGTTGTATCCAACTTTAGCATTAAGTTGATCATAACCAGCATCGTCACCAAAGCGGACAACACCTGAGAGATTTTTGATATTCTCTTTACCATCAACATTGACAACAAGAGAACCTCTGTCTTTGCCACTAGGACCACCAAAAGCTGATTCAGAAATAGCAAAGACTTTGTTACCAACAGCACCTAAACCTTCAAGGTCCTCAAAATCAGGATCTACTTTTCCCTTACCACTACCAGTAGGAATAGTATTTACGAGAACACTTTTACCTTTATTTTTTCCTGCTAAAACTAAATATTTAACACCGAAGCCACCGCCAGCGGGATTATCTTCGATGGAAACTCCAACTAAAACCATTGTGTAACTATCTCCTTACTTATGTTACAATCAGAAGTCAAACATTTACTTGTGTATAAGGCTAATGAGGAGTTTTATTAATTTGGCATATTTTTATAGCTAAGGGATTTTAACACTTAGCCAAAAATGTCCAAACTGCACAGTTACTGTATATCAACTAAATTAAAATGTTAGGCAATATACATTCTGCTAATTGTGCTTTAGATATAAATAAAGCTTCCTCAAAGCCATTTATTCTGAAAAAAGAACCATTCATGAGAAGCTTCTTCTTTCACACCTTAATATAATAAGCCTCTTATTTTTAAGAAAAGGTTTAGAGAAATTTAAAATTCGCTCATATCGTATATTTTTGACAATAATTAAGAAAATCTACTTAGGATTTTTACTTCACACCGCTAATCAAATATTGAAATACAATATCACTATATTTTTACTTTTTTATTCTAAGATGGAATTTTTGGCTGAGGAATTTTATAGAGCAACTAGTTTTGTAAACAGATGTTGCAACTCTGTGAAAAATATTGAGAAATTGTTATTTACTTCCTTATTTTAGATAACCTGAAGAAATAACAACGGAATAATGGGAAATTGTTGTATGGATAAAGAACAGCCTAAGTATAGAATGATATGTACCTTAACTTTTGGTGATATTTATCTACAAATTATCGTTTGGTTAATCGTCATTTTTATTAGTCTAGCTACCACATTAGCATTATGGAGCAGTACGCGCCAAATTTATGCCTTAGCAACGGTAGGGATTATTTTAGTCTTATCGCTACCTTTCTTATTGTTTGCTTTTGTAACTACACTGCTAAATAATATTGAGTTTGCTCCAATAGAAGAAGAAACAGCTAAATTTAAATCTTCTAGTAGTAGAGTTAGTAATCAAAAACCAGCCCAAGCAGCAAGTTAGCTAAAAATTTGGCTGTTGATTTAAATAATTGGCGTTGCTGAATCGAGAGAAGCAGCAAAAGATTAAATTGCTGTTGCAACAATGGGGATAAGTTTACAGACAAAAAACTCTACCTCAGATCAGCAATGCCAAATAATTTGTTAGATTCAGTTACAACAATCAGCCCTGATCAATAGTTGAATATTGTGGTTGAGGCGGTAATCTGAAAAAAAATTGTCCTGGCTTTAAGGTAAATTATAGTTTATGAAAATAACTAACCTTGACCAACTTCCAGAACAAAAGGTATCTCATAATCAAGAAATCAAAAAAAAAGTAATGCTTATTGCGGGAGATTTACCCCATCTTACTAATTTTTCTCAAGCTACTTTTACTCCAGGACAAATAGCTTCAGCCCACTTTCATCAAGATATGAGTGAGGTATTCTTGGTAGAATCTGGAGTAGGGGTGATTTATATTAATGATCGCCAGTATTCTTTAGTTAAAGGTACTTGTATTGCAGTGGAAGTAGGAGAAGTTCACAAAATAATAAATACTGGCAATACAAACTTAGTTTTGACCTATTTTGGCATTAAAAATTAGTTGTTTTGTTTAAAACCTAGAGTGTGATTAATGTTTCAAGATCAACTAAGTAGCTGGGTGTAATTAAAGATAAAATGGAAAATTGTTTGTCGGCTCTCAATACCCCAGTATCCCACTACTTCACATCATCTTTAACTTAATTGTGCCTACCTCCTTACTTACTGGGGTGTTTTTTGGAGATCAGGTCTTTCTTCAGAGACAATTGCTCCTTCTACTGGACATACTTGCAAACAAATACCACAGTCAATACAAGTTGCGAAGTCAATCCAGTACCAATCTGTTCCCTTAACGTTTTTGCCAGGTCCAGGATGAATACAGGCTACAGGACAAGCATCTACACAGTCAGCGATTCCTTCGCAGGTTTCGGTCACGATAGTATGAGGCAAGATGTAATACTCCTTAAGTTTTATTACATTTACTAAGTAATGTTACCACTTGCTACAGGCTACAAGCTACTTATACTTATATCTAAATTATAGTGTCATCATCAATTCGATGGTGAATTAGAATTTTATGTGCGATTTTGAGTCAAAGATAAGGATTCCTAAAGCGGAGCCAAAGCAAGTTTTTGAGTGATTTCAGACTGACTTAAATAATTACAGTAAAAGTACTAGCTTAGGATTTTCCCTAATGGATGCGATCGCCAAAGCTTATGGAAGCAAAATTTAACGTTTAACTTCGTTATTTTACTTTATTTTAGCTAGTTTTGATAACTAGTATTAGAAGCTAAAAAATAGCAATAAACTTATTTATTTAGACTCGATCCGAGTTTGCTCGGATCGAGTTATTACTTAAACTTGCATTAGTTATATTTTGCCGATAAATACCTTAATAATAAGCTAATTTTAGAAATAAGTTTGGGAATAATTATTATAAGTTTGGACTTTGTGCCTTCTTATAATGACAGTATTACTAATGGCTAACCTAAGAAAAACTCTTGAAAAAATCAGATATAAAGTTTTCTCGAAACAAGGCTTCAAAAGCAAGAGGATAACTCAGAAGGTAACTCCTGCAAAATTTAAACTTCTTCGCTATTTCTCCTTTTCTAGCCTAGTTTTTTTCTTAGTTGCGATTCTCATCCTAGATTATTCTTATCGGGAAAACGCCACCGATGATTTAATTATGATGGGAGAAAGAGAAAATGCTGCTTTGGCTAAATCTTTAGCTAATTCATTAAGCACAATTCTTCTTCCCTATTTAAAAGAATTTTCCGAATCGAGTCAAAAGCCATTACTAAGCCAATCACAAATTGCGGTACTTCAGCAGGCTGTTGTCGAAAATACTAAAGGTTTATCTATTGTCAAGCTCAAAGTCTATAACCTAGATGGACAAACCATCTTTTCTACCGCTCCGATCCAAATTGGCGAAGATAAAAGTGAGTCAAAATTTTTTCAAGATGCTGTTTTAGGAAAAATCCAAACTACACTCTACCATCGAGATACTTTTGAAGCCATCGAAGGAGAAATTAGCGATCGCAAAATTCTGGCTAGCTATGTTCCAATATATAGTAGTGACTCCACACCAAAAATCGCAGGGGTTTTTGAACTATATAGTGATGTTACTCCTGTAGTCTTAAAAATCCGTCAGACCCAGTTCCGAATTTTTGTTAGCGTTAGTGTCACTCTAGTTGTACTTTACCTAGTTTTATTTTTAATTGTCAGTAGAGCGGAAAGATTAATTCAAGCTCAACATCTAGCACTAAAAGAATCGCAAATCAAGTATAAAGAGCAAGCGGAAAAGCTAGAACAAACTTTACAAGAATTGCAACAAGCCCAGTCGCAACTCATTCATCAAGAAAAGATGGCAGCTTTAGGACAACTAGTTGCTGGGATTGCCCACGAAATTAATACTCCTTTGGGCGCAATTCAAGCTTCTGCTGGCAATAATACTAAAGCGCTAGTCGAGTCTCTCGAACAACTACCCAAACTCAATCAATATCTTAATCCTGAAGCACAAGAACACTTCTTCAAATTAGTTAACTACGCCATACAACGTAATGAGCTACTTACTTCGGCGGAAAAACGCCCTCTCAAACGTCAACTCACCCAGGAGTTGAAAGAGCTTCAAATCAAGAATGCTCGGAGCGTTGCCGATATTTTGCTCGATATAGGAGTTTATCAAGAGATAGCTTTGTTTTTACCCCTATTACAGCACCATGAGTTAGACTGGATTTTGCAGCTAGCCTACAATCTAACCCGTTTAATTACCAATAATCGGACAATTCAAACGGCAGTAGAGCGTGCTTCTAAAATAGTTTTTGCGCTCAAAAACTATGCTCGCCAAGACCAAGGTGGAGAAAAGCAGTTAGTGCAAATAAGTGACGGCATAGAGACTGTGTTGCAAATTTATCACAACCAGCTTAAGAACGACATTCAAGTAATTCGAGAGTATCAACCCACACCTAAAATCTGGTGTTATCCAGATGAACTGATACAAGTGTGGACAAATTTAATTCAAAATGGGATTCAGGCGATGAACGGCAAAGGTACTCTCATCATCAAAACTGATCAAGAACAAGATTGGCTCAAGGTGGAAATTACTGATACAGGCTGTGGAATTTCCGCAGAAACCCAAGACAAAATTTTTGAACCTTTCTACACAACAAAGCCAGTAGGAGAAGGTAGTGGTTTGGGTTTACATATTAGCCAAAAGGTTATGGCTAAACATCAAGGAAGTATAGAAGCAAAAAGCCAGCCAGGAAAAACAACTTTTATCACCTGGCTACCGATTCAAAATTCCGAACCATCACTTGCTACTTCTGAATCCAATCTCTAGTAATCAACCAACAGTTTTAAATTATGTCTAACTCCGCAATTCTCTGTGTCGATGACGAAATAGTGATCTTAGATAGTCTTAAAGAGCAACTGAAACGTCAATTTGGCGATCGCTTTATTTATGAAATGGCAGAAAGTGCTGAAGAAGCCTGGGAAGTTATTGAAGAATTACAAGCAGATGAAATTAACGTCATTGTGATTGTTTCTGATTGGTTAATGCCAGGAACAAAAGGAGACGAATTTTTGATTAAAGTTAATCAGCAATTTCCTAACTTAATCACAATAATGCTCACAGGACAAGCCGACGAAGAAGCGATCGCTCGTGCCAAACAACAAGCCAATCTTCATGCTTGTTTGCATAAGCCTTGGACAGAAGCAGAACTATATCAAATTATTACTTCTGCGTTAGGGTGAGCAATGAGGGAACAAGCAATTATCTGTATCGATGACGATCGTTTCATCCTTAGTAGTTTAGGAGAACAGCTAAAACGGCGTTTTGGCAGTCAGTATCATATTGAGCTTATTGACAATAGCCTCGAAGCACTAGATGTGTATCAAGAATTCTTAGCCGAAGGCTTAGAAATTCCTGTCATTATCTCTGACCAAAACATGGCGAAAATGCCAGGCGATAGGCTATTAATCCAACTACATCAGTTATATCCTCAAACTTTAAAAATTCTTTTAACAGGAACTACCGAAGCAGTAGCAGTTGGTAATTTAGTCAATGCAGGTGCGCTCTATCGCTACATTGCCAAACCTTGGGACGAAACAGATTTACTGCTTACAGTTACAGAGGCTCTACGTTCCTTTAAACAAGAACAACGTTTGGCAGCGCAAAATCAATTACTCACTGCAACCAACCAACAACTTCAAGAATCTCTCTCACTTTTGGTAGCCACTTTAGAAGCCACTGCTGACGGGATTTTAGTCATGGATAATAGTGGCAAAGTACTACGGTTTAATCAAAAATTTAGTGATATTTGGGAAATATCTAATTTAGAATCGAGTCAACAAGCTCATAATCAAATCATCGATACGATTCTTCAGCAATTGTCACAACCCTATATTTGTGATTTTAAAGCCAAAGAAACTCAACTTAAGAACAATCACTACTCAATCTTAGAGCTAAAGAATGGCAAGATTATCGAGTGCTATTCTCAAATTCAGCAACTCGCAGGCAAAAATCTCGGTAGAGTTTGGAGTTTTCGTGATGTTACCGAAAGACAACAAGCTGAAAAATTAATTAAACATCAAGCTTTTCACGATGCTTTAACTGGTTTAGCTAACCGCAACCTTTTTGAACGCTATTTAGCAGAAACTTTGGATCAAGCTCAGGAAAATCAAAGTAAATTTGCCGTCATGTTTTTTGATTTAGACCGTTTTAAGACAATTAACGATAGTCTAGGTCATGCTATCGGCGATCTTTTATTACAAAATGTAGTAAAACGGGTTTTAAATTGTATTCGCGAAAAAGATTTAGTTTCCCGTTGGGGCGGAGATGAATTTACTTTATTGCTCCCGAAAATTAATTCATCACAAGATGCTACTAGAGTCGCCCAAAGAATTTTAGAAGCATTACATCCTGCTTTTGAGCTTAACGATCACTGTCTTCAGGTTACTAGTAGTATTGGTATTGCTATTTATCCAGATCACGGTACAGATGCAGAAACCTTACTCAAAAATGCTGATGCTGCTTTGTATCGAGCCAAAGAAGAGGGCAGAAATAATTATCAACAGTATAATTCAACGATCAACTCACAAGCACAAAAGCTACTGAAGCTAGAAAATCGACTCCATTACGGATTAGAAAAACAAGAGTTTGTGATTTATTATCAACCAATAATCGATGTCATAAACAATAAAATTATCAAAGTAGAAGCTTTATTACGCTGGCAACATCCCGAATTTGGGTTAGTTGCTCCTAATATTTTTATTCCTCTTGCTGAAGAAAATGGTGCAATTATTCCTCTTGGAGAATGGGTTTTAGAAACTGCTTGTACTCAAAATTACTTGTGGCAACAAATGGGACTAGCCCCAATAAAAATTTCGGTTAATATTTCTCCAAGACAGTTTCAACAACGTAATTTAGTCGGAACAGTAACCCAAATATTAGCTAAAACCAATTTAGCTCCATCCTATTTAGAATTAGAAATTACTGAGACTATTACTATGCAAAATACTGATTTAGCTAAAGATATTCTGAGACAATTTCATGAAATGGGTATTACTTTGGCTATGGATGATTTTGGTACGGGGTATTGCTCCTTGAGTTATCTTAAGCAATTTCCTTTAGATACAATTAAAATCGATCAGTCATTTATCAAAAATTTGATTGGTAATTCTGAAGATGTTGCTATTGTTAACGCCATTCTTAGTTTAAAACAAGGATTCAATATAGATGTCATTGCTGAGGGCGTAGAATCACAAGAGTTAAAAATTTTCCTTAGCATTTTACATTGCCGATATATGCAAGGTTACTTTTTTAGCCGTCCTCTAAAAGCACAAGATATGACTAAATTACTTCAATACAATTTTTTAAAAAATCAAGTTCAAACTGTTGAATAATTTTACAAGGTAAACTATATAAATCTAAGAGATTGTTTGTCAACAAAATATAAGTTTATTTCTTAGAGGTTTATAGTAGGATTTTTGCTGCAATTTTAATCAGTTAAAAATTTTGGCAGTTTTTATCTTGCTTTTTACAAAAATCATGTTACTATAGTAGATGTGACTAAAACAAGCTCACAATATTTTGGGACTGTAGTTCAGTTGGTTAGAATGCCTGCCTGTCACGCAGGAGGTCGCGGGTTCGAGCCCCGTCAGTCCCGTAACATAATATATAAAATCAGGGTTCGAGGGATTCTTAAATATTTAGTTTTGCGCGGTATTTAGGATTATAGTCCCAAAATAGACCCAATTTAAAGGATTATTAGGATTATATAATAAT